>CADEFK010000014.1:0-28598 GCA_902826595.1 uncultured bacterium
GCGACCCCCCTTTACAACCCCTTCAAAAGCATGTTAATTTAATCCCGTGCGCATGGCAGGCAGTAGTCAAATCTCATTCCTAAGACGCCTCTTTTTCCCCGTTATTGTTATATTTTTTATACTCTTTTCCGTTTCCCGGGATGAACCCGTAAGTCTGGAATTCGTGAATGTGCCCTGCTCGAGCGCCATAGTAATCACCAAAGATTTCGGGACGTCCTCGCTCTCGGCAGGAACTAAAGCCCCGGAACGGCAGTCGATATACAGCCTCGGACAGACCGCCATATTCAGTAAAAGCAGTCAGATAGCAGGCCTTAACAGCCATAATGGTTTTTCATATAATGACGATATAGGCTTCCTTCGTATTTATGAGCGGGAAGTAAGATACGATTTAGTCATCTCAAGCAGCACCGGACGTTCCCCTCCTTTAAGCATTTCTTAATCACACACCATTATTTCACGTAAAAATAAGGCAGCGGCGAGGTTCTGTCTTTCCACTGCCGTAACTTCATACATAAGGGAGGATTCCCATGTCGAACGCGACATATAAACTTATATTCCGGAATTTTATTTTAGCGGTGGTTCTGGCATCAGCAGGAGCAGTACAATCATTCGCACACGATGATCAGGGCAACTCGAATGGTCTCCATTTCTCGCACCCCCTCATCACCGAGTCGCCCTCGCCCGATACGAAGATCAGGCTCGACTATTTTTTCCTCAGCGTCGACGGCGAGGTCGAGGACGAGGAACTGGGCGAGGAAGGGGAAGGACCTTCTAAATTTAAGGAAAGCACCGTGAACCTCGAGCTCGAGTACGCGTTTACGAGAAACATAAGCATCGAGGCCGACATACCCTACACCTTCATCAACCCCGATGAGGGCAAGGACGTGAACCACTTCAACAACATAGAGATCGGAGTGAAGTTCGCGACCTTCTTTCTCGAGGAATACGGAATCCTTCTCGGCGGGGGGCTCGAGTTCGGCCTGCCGACGGGGGACGACGATAAGGGCATTGGGAGCGATAACATATGGGAGATCGAGCCTTTCCTGTCGTTCGGCTGGAAGTACAAGATACTCGAAGTCGTTTCGTTCCTCCACATCGGTTTCCCGGTGAATCAGAAGGGGGACCAGAATGAGGGTGACGAGCTCGGCTATAACCTCTCGACGCTCGTGCACGCGACTGAGTGGCTCGAGGTCCTTCTTGAGTTCGACGGAGAGACCGTGCTTAACGGCGAGGAAGAAGGGGAATCCGTTCTCAACATCGACCCGGGAGTCAAATTCAAGCCGTTCAAGAGCCAGGAGCTCCACGTGGGCTTCGGCGCCGGTTTCCCGGTCACGAATGACGAGGAATTCGAGTACAGGCTGATAGCGTCAGTCTTTTACCATTTCCCGTATAAATAAGGTCATGGTGATATACTTGATAAGATCGGGAGACCGGGAATAGAACACCCGGCTTCCCGAAGGAATGATTGGGAACTCATCAAAATGATAAGGAGATAGAAATGAAAAAGTACCTTTTTTCACTCGCGGTTTTATTTGTTTTGACAGGTTTGTCGTTCGCCGAGAGCAAGGTCGTGGTTGAAGGCGCATGGGTGGGTGAAGTACCCCCGTCGTCCCCAGTGGCGGCGGCTTACATGACCATAAAGAACGAAGGGACTGCCGACGACAAGCTCCTCAGCGTTACGAGCAGCATTGCAGGAAGCACAATGATACATCAGACTATGATCGACGAGCAGAGCGTCGCGAGCATGAATATGATCGGCGTGCTCGTTATTCCGGCGGGGAAGAGCGTCGTGCTCAAGCCGGGCGGCACTCACATAATGCTCATGGACCTGAAAGAGCCCGTCACCGGCAAGGGAAAGATCGAGCTCGACCTCAAGTTCGAAAACGCAGGGGAAATGAAAATCGAAGCCCCTGTCAAGAAGCTGAGCGAGTAAGTGTATCTTCAGGCTCGGGTGGTGATTCATGTATGGTGGACAACTTATAACCCATCTCGAAGTCGAATTATATTAGAATCGGTCACACGGTGGTCTGTGTGACCGATTCTAAATGATTTCCCGAAGCTGGGGATCGGATTCGAGATTATTCCACAGCAAGCCGGATATTTTCAAACTCTTCATCGAGAGACTTACACTGCGTCTCGAATATCTCATCAGGCACTTCCGGTGATTGTACGGCTGTAAAGATCAGGACGGACGTATTATCCGGAAGACCTGTGACGCGGGCGGGCCAGCAAGTTGCCCCCTCTTTAGAGAGCCCGCCGAACATATCGAGCACGCCTGACTTCTTGTCGGCGTCGATCCAGAAGTAGACTTCTCCGTCCGGAGTCGTCACCTTATAGTCGTTACCGACTTTCTTTAATGTCCTGCAAAATCCGGTCGCCCATTTCGGAAGGTTTTCAATATTCGAAAGATAGTCGAATACCTTTTCCTTTGGGGCGTTGAAGGTAACCGTTTTAGTTCTGTTGTTCATTCGAACCTCCTTTTGTTTGAGTATTTAAATGAGTATACTGACACACTGCTGACACCATTGTGTCAGCAGCTTATTTTTATTTGGAAATCGAATATGAGACCTTCGGACCGCTTGTTTCAGATCGTCAATTTTCTGCAGGGGCGCAAGCTCGCCGTTACCGCCCGTGAAATAGCCGGGGAGCTGGGAGTATGCGAGCGCACGATTTATCGTGATATGAGCCATTTGACGCTCTCGGGCGTGCCTGTTCGCGGGGAGGCCGGCGTGGGTTATATGCTGGACAGTAACTACCATCTTCCGCCGCTTGTATTCGACGTTGAAGAGATAGAAACGCTCGTGCTCGGTGCTGCCATGGTAGGGAGCTGGAGCGACGAGCAGATGGCGGGGACAGCGCGCAGGGTGCTGGACAAGATTAAATCAGCCTTACCCGATAGGCAACGAGCACTGATCCATGAGACGGCGCTGTTCGCTCCGGACAGCTCGCGGAAGGTTCCCTGGACTGTCGATTTCAGCGCTATACGGCGCGCCGTGCGCAGTAAAAACAAGCTCAAGTTTAAATATACGAATGAGAGAGGTGAAAAGACGGCACGTGTTATACGCCCCCTGGCTATGGCTTTTTTTGCGCCGGTCTGGCTGGTGCTCGGCTGGTGCGAGCTGCGGGCCGATTTTAGAAATTTTCGCCTGGACCGGATGGAGTCTATGGAAGTTCTGGTTGAGCTGTTTCGAGACGAGCGGGGAAAAACCCTAAAAGATTATCTCAAACAAATCGGCCATGAGGTGAAGAGAAATAAGTAACATAGATTCATTTCGCCGTTATTCGATTCTTTTAGGACTGGTCGGTTTATTCGGATAATTCAGCCTTATGCTATACTGCATATCGATACGCATATACAAGTAACGGAGGTCTAATATGGCATCTTCAGGCCGTTCAAAGAGCAGCGTAAAAACCGAGGTATGGCCGAGCCTGCCTCTTGAGGAGTGGAAGGACACGTACGCGACGCTCCACATGTGGACACAGGTAATCGGCAAGATCAGGTTCGCGCTCAGCCCCTGGGTCAACCATTCGTGGCACGTGACCCTCTATGTCACGAGCCGCGGGCTCACCACATCGCCCATACCCTATGGTGAAAAAACATTCGAGATAGATTTCGATTTTATAGAACACAGGCTCGTGATCGAGACGAGCGGCGGAGATGTTCGTTCTATCGAATTACGACCGCGCTCGGTCGCCGATTTTTACGCGGAGGTTATGTCTACGCTCCGCGGCCTCGGTTTCGACATACGCATCCACACGCTTCCGAACGAGGTCCAGGATCCGATACCGTTCGAGAAAGACGCGGAGCACAAATCATACGACCCTGAATACGCCAACCGCTTCTGGCGCATATTAGTCCAGACGGACCGCCTGTTCAAGGAATTCCGGGCGCGGTTCATCGGCAAGTGCAGCCCCGTGCATTTCTTCTGGGGAAGCTTCGACATGGCGGTGACGCGGTTCTCAGGTCGGACCGCCCCTCCGCATCCGGGCGGCGTGCCTCACCTCCCCGACGTCGTTGCGCGGGAGGCCTATTCCCACGAGGTGAGCAGCTGCGGGTTCTGGCCGGGCGGCGGCCCCGTGCCTTATCCCGTGTTCTATTCATACGCGTACCCCGCCCCCGAGGGGTTTAAAGATGCGATAGTTAAACCGAAAGGCGCTTTTTACAGCGACGGCCTCGGCGAGTTTCTCCTTCCATATGACGAGGTGAGGAGTTCCGAGCGGCCGGACGCCGCGCTCCTCGATTTTCTTCAGAGCACGTATGAGGCCGCCGCTAATCTCGCACGGTGGGACCGTCCCGCGCTTGAGCGCGAGAAGCTCCCGTAACCGTTGAGCCTGACCACGATCATTGGTCTGCGAGGGGGTATTCTGCGCCCTCCTATCAATAAGGCTTTCAAATTTACTTGTCAATATTTCGGTAGCTAAATCGGGTTGTTTGGTTGATACTAAATCATATGCAAAGCAAGCTGACTTTCCAAGATAAATATGACGCCATAGGCAAGCAAAGCAAATTGTATGAAGGCGTATTCATTACGGCTGTTAAAACAACCGGAATTTTCTGCCGCCCTTCATGCCGTGCGAGAAAGCCGATGCCCGAAAATGTCCTCTTTTTTGATACGGCTAAGGAGGCTATACAGCATGGATTCAGACCCTGCAAAATATGCAAGCCTATGGAGAAAATGGACGAAACCCCTAACTATATCAAATCCGTTATGGAAAAACTTTATGAAAATCCTTTCTTGAGAATCAAAGATATTGATTTGCAAGAAAGGGGTGTCGAGCCTAATCAAATCAGGCGATGGTTTAAAAAACATCACAATATAACTTTCCAGGCATATCAGCGAATGCTGCGAATCAATAGCGCATTCAATGACATTAAAAGGGGTGAGACTATCACGAGCTCGGCATTCAGTAACGGGTATAGCTCGCTGAGTGGTTTTAATGACAGCTATCGGTCTATATTCGGCGGCCCGGCATCTGAAAGCAAACACAAGACTACAATCAATATAGCCCGCTTTACTACGCCTATAGGCCCCATGTTCGCCTGTGCTACCGAACAGGGCATATGTCTCCTGGAGTTTACTGACAGAAAAATGCTGGAAACAGAATTCAAAGACCTGTGTAAGAGACTTAATGCCGTCATTTTGCCGGGGGAAAATGATCATCTGGGTCAGGTTCAATCCGAGCTGTCGGAGTATTTCGCGGGGGAAAGACGGCTATTTACTGTCGCTTTACACACGCCCGGTACAGGCTTTCAGCAATCTGTTTGGAAAGTTTTGCAAGAGATACCTTATGGTGAGACCAGGACGTACAAACAGCAAGCTATAGCCGTAGGCAATCCGAACGGCGTCCGAGCTGTTGCTTCTGCCAATGGCTCTAATCGTGTGGCCATTATTATCCCCTGTCATAGAGTAATCGGCTCCAATGGTCAGTTGACCGGCTATGGCGGAGGTATCTACAGAAAAAAATGGCTGCTTGATCTGGAGGCTCGTAATAACAATAGCCAACATTCAATCCAGCGAGGCATTACATCAAACATTCCGTTGAACGCAGTGTTAGAGCACAGGAGCGGCGGCCGGCACGCACATTCGTGAGAGCGGCTGTCGGCGCCTGCCTGGGGACATTCTACTGGCTTACCTCAATCCGGGGTTTCTGCAGCATCGGCAGGAATACGACCGCTTAACCCCCATCGTTTGTGGTGAGCGAGTACTCACTCAATATCTTGCGCTCTCGCATACAACTGTAAAGATTTTATAATTTGTCACTTGTCCTTATTATTTCAGCCGGAGAACACCCCTTCGCCGGAATATTATATGACCTCGAGAGATATTCACGAGGGTGTGATTCTCGATCGTCAACTGGTAAGCTAGAGATAACAACAACGAAACACTTATTGTGTGGTGAGGAGGAGTAATGAAACGAAATGCTTCGGCAGTTTGGAAAGGAGACCTGAAAAGCGGTCAGGGCACGGTATCTACCGAGAGTGGGGTGCTATCCGACACTCAGTACTCGTTCAAAACACGCTTCGAAGACGGAAAGGGCACGAATCCCGAAGAGCTGATCGCGGCAGCCCATGCGGGCTGCTTCTCGATGGCCCTATCCTCCGAGCTGGGCAAGCTGGGCGTGACGGCGGAAAGCATCACGACGACGGCTGCGCTCTCTTTCGAAAAAACGGACGCGGGGTTTACGATTACAGCCATTCATCTGAATACGAAGGCCAAGGTACCCGGAGCGGATAAAGAGACGTTCGAGAAGGCCGCGAATAACGCGAAGAAGGGCTGCCCCGTTTCAAGGGTGCTCAACGCTGAAATTACGCTCGATGCGGCGCTCGAGACCTGAGCGTAGATTCGCGGGCTCATTGCCGCGTTATTTTGTTTTCACCAGTATTGGAAGGAAGAATACTTTGACTCCCCTAATCCGGAGAGCCAAAGTGTGTCTTGGGATTGCCTGGTTTTACCAGAGCCCTTGTATCGCTACACCGTTGTGCGCGGTTATAACCTTGCACTTGCCTGCCCATTCTACCAATGCGCCAATGTCTGTCCACTCTTTCGGCGCCCTCTTCCAATGATCGTCGAGGCCTGCCTGTTTCTCGTACAGCTCGTCTAGAACGAACATGGTGTTGCCTGTCGGCGCCGAGGTCGGGTCCAGAGGATTCGCCAGCTCCGGCCCTTTGATGATGTTATAGCGGAGCATGGCTAATTCGCCCGTCCTGTGATGCGTCGCCTCCATCCATTTAGCGTGGCTTGCAAAAATTCTCTCACCCTCGGCTACACTCTCAGGCGGGCATATAAACACGATTGTGATCTGTACTTTGCCTATAGTAGACATGTACACACCTCCTTAACAGGTATTTTATTTGTTCTTATATATACGGTGAAAATTGGCATATGGATCACACGATTTTATCAATGTATATACACACAAATCGTGACTATTAGCCAATGAACGGCTCGTATGAACCGGGAATCGGAATTATTACAAGCGGATGGTAGAAATATCAGGGTGGTTTTTATCGGATTACATGCGGGCCGACCGATTATTAAGCGTGGGATGGGGACACGAACATCCGGCTAACGAACCGCTATAGACGATGCGGGAGAAGTGCGAATACGCGCCATGCCTGCCTCGGCTAAAAGATTTCAACCCTGTTTCGAATAGCGGAAGGTGCCGCAAGCCGTTTTCTCAGGAGTTCGATTTCCTCGGTATGTAGAATGGAGGTGCGAAGCGACAATCCGTCAAACTAGCCTTCTCTGCTAAAACTGCGTCTTGAAATACAGGAATGGCGGCATCACGACGCTTATAGTTTTTTTATCTGCGCTCGACATAACGAGAGGAAGGTCTTCAGCCTTGAGCGAGGGTGATTCGTATATCTGATCGGGGCTAATTCCCGGTTTCAGCTCATTTTTGACCAGCAAAGAAATATCGCCCGGGTCTTCTCCGTCCGCAATGATACTCCCCGCAGTCGAATTCTCTATTTCGGCTTTTGCTACTAGCACGGAATCCGGCTCCTCGTTGCTTTGAGCAAGAGAGATGGACGCCGTCGCGAGCGTTATTAAAATTAATGAGATTAATGTCTTCACTTTTTCTCCTTTTGAATATTTAGACACACAATGACGGCATTTGGATGCAGACATGCCTGTTTATTCGTCGGCACAGCATATCCCGTACCTGGCCGGTGGGATCAGGCGCATTATATTGTGACGGTTAACCCATTGAAATTATTGATTATTGTCGAGTATCCCGACGCTCGGTACTTCAATGGGCTGAGCTTGTATCCTTTGATTTATGACGAATTGGCAGGTAACGAGAATCCGTAATCGCCATGATTATCAGGACACTTCCTAATCCGACTCCCAATCGCAAAATGAAAACAGGCTTTTTGCGGCATCGGCAAGCGGGATCTCTGCGGCGTATGAACAGATCGAAGATCTTTCGGTTTGCAGGAGATTTACTATTCCCATACAATATACCGATCGACAATAATTGATTCGACGAGGTTCTTCCAGATTAAACTGCCCGTCAGTATCTTAAAGACGCGTTATTGGGATTTGCGCCCGCGTGTGCTGTTAAAAAAGCTGAGGGATTCGGGATGCGCGGAGTATTCCGTCATAAGCGTGGACCCGCCTGTTTTTTATCTCTACCTCGGGAGAGTCCTGTCGCCCGTGTATAAACTTCTGAAAAACTCGGATGCCTACTTTTTGTTCGCATTTACGCGGCCCATGGAGGAACGGTCCGACATAGAAAAACTAAAAACGGACTCAGTCAGGCATGAAATGAATTACCCCCGTCACAGGTTCATATTTCTATGCAATTCGACCGGGGAATTCGAGCTTCTAAGGGAGTACAGGCTTGACGCCGTATTGATAAATCATAACTGCTTCATCGACGAGAGAATATTTACCGTCAAGCACGATGCAGAGAAGATTTACGACGCCGTCTACGACGTCCAGATAGCTCGCATCAAGAGGCATTATCTGGCTTCCGGAATCAAGTCATTGGCCCTTATCACCTATCTTTTCTACCCGGGATTGAGGGAGCCTTTCGTGTTCGACGTCATGCGCGCGTTCGATAAAGCCCACTGGCTTAACAAGCCTTACGGAAGAGATTACAGAGTGCTCACGCCGGTGGAAGTGGCGGAAGCGTTGAACAGGTGCAGGGTGGGGTTGTGTCTTTCCGCCGAGGAGGGCGGAATGTACGCGAGCATCCAGTACATGCTTTGCGGACTGCCCGTCGTGTCGACGAGGAGCAGGGGAGGCAGGGACGAGTTCTTTGATGACCGATATGCAAAGATCGTGGACGACGATCCAGAAGCTGTGAGAAAGGGGGTCGAGGACATAATCGGGAGAAACGTTCCGCCGGACCTGATTCTCGAGGAGACAATAAAAAAGATGACGGCTCACAGAGAAAGATTTATAGCGCTCATAGAGGGCATCTACAGGGATCACGGTATAAGAAGGGACTTCAGGCGGGAGTGGAACCGTATGTTTTTCAATAAGATGTTGAGGCTGAGAAAGATCGACGAGGCCGTGGAAATAATATCCGGAAAGGGGAGCGCTCCCTGAGCGGAAGAGAAACGAAGAAGGCTGCTCGGGCATTCACCGCGTCATCCTTCGTGGACAGCATAGGCATAAATACACACTGGACATACCCGGATACTCCCTATGTGTATGCGTATGAGGGGGTGCGTGATCTGCTCGCCAGTTCGGGTATCCGTCGCGTCAGGGACGGCTTTTCGGACAGGATCATCGAGCTTGGCAGGTACGGGATCGCCACCACGGTCATAGCCGACCTGGATGGGAATTCGAACGGCGGAAAGGAAACGGTTCGAAAAATAGTCGAGCGGATAAAATCTATCAACGCCTCGGGGGCGTACATCGATACGGTAGAAGGCCCTAACGAACCCGATAATTTCTGGCCCAGGCATAAAAAGGTCTATAAGGGATACGGTTATATGCACGGATGCCGCGGGTTTATTATGGGGGCGGTTGAATTTCAGAAAGACCTCTATAGGGCTCTCAAAAGCGATCCTTCCACGGCGGGGCTTTGTGTAATCGGCTTCGCCCTCTGCCCGGTACACGACCCTCTCGGCTCGTCACCCAATCCTCTGGGAGAGCGCGAGCTTGCCCCCCACGCGGATTGGGGGAACCTACATTCCTATCCCGGCAACAATCCCTATAATATCCCCTTCCCTTATGCGGGACTCGACAGGTACTACTGGCAGAGCAACTTCCCTTCGATAAGCCTCGACGAATACCCCTGGGCATTGGAAGTATATGCCCCCCCATATGCGCCCAAGCCCATGGTTGTTACGGAAGCCGGCTATCCCACGCATCGTGAAGGCGTGTCGGAGAGTGTCCAGGCCAAGTATATACCGAGGCTATGCTGCGAGTATTTCAGGCTTGGCATAAAAAGGACATATATATATGAGCTGATTGACGAGTTCAGGGCAGAAAATAATGGGCCCGAGCCGCACTACGGGCTGATCCGCCGTGACCTGACCCCAAAACCCGCGTATACGGCATTAAAAAGCCTGCTCGACATACTTAAAGACACCCGGCAGAAGTTTGTTCCTTGTATCCCTGATTATGAATTGCTCGTTACGGGCCCCGAGGCTTATTTCAGGACCGATTTCCTGCACCGCCTTGTTCTGCAAAAAAGTGACGGGGACTTGTATTTCCTTTTATGGCACGAGATTTCCTGCGAGGACGTATCGGTCGTTCCGCATAAAGAATTGCTCCATCCTGACCTGAATGTGAGTCTTGTAATGAAAAGTCCGGTCAGGCGGGCGGTTCAATTTGTTTACGATAATTCCTGGAATATGCTGCCTCTGGAGCTGCCTGCCGGCGCTGGCACCCTCGATTTTGAGGTCTCGGATAAAGTTACGGTTCTGCATATTACCCTCGGGAGCTAACAATTTATTAAATGTCAGTTTTGGTCTGAAATGTGGTGCCGGTGTATAATCTCACACTAGGGTGGAGGATTGAACCGAGCGGCGATCTGCGTTAACAGCACAGTATTTACCGCATGCCGTTCTTCTATGATTTTGGGACTCAAGCCTATGCAAACGCTCTTTTATATCAATCTCGTGAGCTCGATTTTGAAGGGCGACTCACTCCATGTGGAAGGAGCACTCAAAACGGAGCCCCCGGACTTCGATGATTTTTATCGGTTCGTATGGTCAAATCATATAGCCGGGACAATGTATTCGATCCTATCCCCTTCGAATTTCCGGACACTTTTTCCCGAAGGGTTTATCGAGCGATTAAAAACTTCATATTTGGAGCAGTGGGTCAAGAACGAGAAGTTATTGAAAGAGAGCGAGATATTGTCGGAATTATTCGGGCGGGTCTCGGAGGATGTGATATTTTTAAAGGGGGCGTTTCTTGCAGAGCGATATTACGGCAATATCGACAGGAGAGCCATCTCCGATATAGACCTGCTGATAAAAAAGGACAGGTTGGGGATGTCGGACCGTATGCTCAAGGGTTCGGGCTATGTCAGGAAATCGCGTGTCTTTCCGAGTGAAGCGGCAGCCTCGCTGTTCACTCACCATTTTGAATACGGAAAAAACGGCATCGATTTGGACCTTCATTGGAATTTATCCAGCCATTTTACGTTTAAAATCGACTATCGGCGCCTCTGGCGGGACAGCAGGCAATTCGAGTTCCGGAGTAAGGGCTACCGCGTCTTATCGGACGAATACGAGCTCGTCTTCCAGATACTATCGATCTTCAAGGACATCGAGTTAGGCACGATCAAGCTTAAATCGTTCGCCGACACATACATGATCCTGTGCCTTGCCTACGGGAAGATGCGCTGGGCGTCATTTTTTGAACAGCGAAGGAGCGAGGGGATATTCAAGATCACACTTAACATACTCGATCTTTTTCTCACCCTGTTTAACTCACGTGAAGAATTCCCGGAAATTTCCGCGTACATTGACGATAACGCGGATTGCATCGGGTTAATTAACCTGGAAGAAAAACTGGGCTTGATAACGCGCGCAGGGTTTACACTAAGAAATAAGCGATGGGCTCTGGGTTTATATTCGGCCAATCCCCTTAATTCTCTTCTCTGGTGGCTGATATCGTTACCGTTTAAACTCCAGGTCTACCGTCATGGCAGCCCCGGGATTTTCAGAGGACGGAGGGATTAGCCGGGTTTGGTTTTCCCCGCATCGATTCTCAGGTGCTCGCTGTGGGCGTGGGGGGCGTATATGCGTTTTTCAAATATACTAATACCAGAAATAAATCTCGGGAGCGGATAACTGATAAATATGGAATCCGACGTCGGAACACTCAAGAAAGAGGCGCTAGGGGCGGAATACAAACACGCCGGATTTCTTCCCCTCGGCAGCTGGGGATTAAACGTTTACGCGACCAGCAAATATTATACCGACGTGCTTGGACACCACTTCAAACGGGACATCGAAGACAGTCCGCCAAAAGATAACCGCAGCGCAAATCTCTATATGATCGGATCGTCCAGGGACTCGGACATCTTCAGGGCGCAAGCCGATCTGCTGGACGATAGTACCGCGGAATGGAGAATTCCCCGAAAAGGGATCGCGTCCCTCGCGACCGGCCGGTCTCAGGTGCTTGTTTTCAGGGATGACAGGCCTCCTAACATATTGATTTACGTGAGGGAGCCGCAGTACAGCCATGAGGCTTTCCACGGGCACGTATTCGAGATCATCCACAAGATTCTATTTATGTTCCGCATGTTCTATATGCATGCGGCGGCGATAGAGTGGAGCGGCAGAGTCTCTGCGTTCATCGGGGACAGGGGGAGCGGAAAATCCACCATCTGCATGAGGCTGGCGAAAGAGGGGGCCGCTATAATCTCGGACGATCATATCGTATTCAAAAGAAACAGGGCGAGATTCCTGGTAAGCGGGTGCGAGGAAATAGGCAGGGTAACCCGAAAGACTGAGGATGCCATATTCGGGAAGAGATTGAATATAAAAGCCGGGCGTTACGGCGGGGTATTGAAGAAGCAAATCCTGCTCGCGGACTATTTCGAATGCGCTCATTTTAAGGACTTCCCGATAAACGACCTGTTTTTTTCACGTATAGGCGATAAGTTCGGCATCGTCCCCATATCCAAAAGCGAAGCGGTCCTCGGATTGATTGAGACCACCAGGCCTTTTTTCAGATTTAACCGGATGGAGGATTACGCCGAATATTTAACCTATTTCTCCGAGCTGACGGCAAAGACGCACACTTACGATCTGACACTGACCAGAGACCTGAACGACTTGGACCAGCTCGCGGTCTTTCTCGAGAGGTGATGATGCCGGATTATAACTACATACTTTTTCAGGGGAACCTCGAGAAGCTCTCGAGCTTCTCGATTGTGAACAGGATATTGATCGCAGGATTGAAGAGCCTCGGATTCAACGTGAAGGAGATTCCGGCCGATACAAGCAAGACGATAGATCTACGGGGAGAGATTCCTGATCTGTATATATTTCACGGACATCCGTACGATTATGTGAACGCCCCCGGAAAATTCAATATATTCATTCTGAATTACGAATATTTCGAGATAAAGAAAGAGGACAGGGTGTTGATCGAAAGGCTTAATAACTATTTCGACCTGGTTCTCGCATCGACAAATTTTGTAAGGGAAATATTAATCGATAACGGATTAACCATACCCGTAGAGCTGCTGCCGTGGGGCGTCGACAGATCTGAATTTAATCCTAATGTGAAACCCCGGAAAATTAAGGGGTTGAAAGGGTTCAATTTTATTTATGCAGGGGTTTTCACTGAAAGGAAAGGCATAGACATACTCGTAGATGCTTTTATAAATGAGTTCAGCGCTGACGAAGATGTAGCGCTCGTCATTAAGGAAGCCATGAGGTGGAAGCATTTTGAGCCGTGGATCGAAAAAGTTATGACGAGGGCGAAAAAAAGCTCTGCTCCGAAAATTATACACATCAACAAGGCCGATACGTCCATTGCGGATTATTTTACGGCTTGCGACACCGGGGTTTTTCCGTTCAGGGGCGAAGGGTTCGGGCTGCCCATTCTGGAGTGCATAGCATCGGGCAGAAGGGTGCTGGTGACGAAGGGCACGGGGCCAGTCGATTTCTGCAATGAGAAGAATTCGCACTTTATAAAAGCGCACAGGCACTGGTCGCGGGGGAAGATGCAGCTTCGGCCCGACGCAAGGCATCTCGGCCGGCTGATGAGGGAGGCCTTCAATAAAGGCGGGCTCACGGCCCCTGAGAGAAGAGAGATCGTAAGCTCCATATCCGGATTCACGTGGCAGGGGACGATCGGCCGCTTAGGGTCGATAATAGAGAAGGAGCTGAAATCCCTCAAACAGAGAAAGGATCGTGCGCGTCCAGGCTTGTATAAAAATCGCGGAAAGGATACTCCTCCTCATGTCTGTTTCACATATTTCGAGAAGGGGCTCACGAGCTGGAGGAAGACGAGCGCCAGGATAGACGCGGCCCTGATGAAGTCCTTTAAGAGTTATAGTCCCGTGAGTTTCAGGACGAAACCGCTCATGCGGCATGCGGATGTGGTTATCGGTCAATCCGGCTTCTCTTTGGAGCAGTTCATGCGGGCGGTTGAATTTAATCCGGGCGTGCTAAAGATCATTTACCGTGAAAGCGGGCCTCTTGAAAACATGCTCAGGTTAGGGAACCGCGAGAGAAAGAAATGCGGCCTGGAGGAAAGAAACGTACCTGCAATGGAGATATGGAGGCAGAGAACGGAGCTCGAGAGTGCGGATAATCTGCTCCTGTTCTGCGACATCTCAAAAAAACTGTTTATAGAATCGGGCTATCCCGGGGATAAAATAGAGGTTCTCCGTCTGGGTATTAATGTGCATAAACCGGTCTTCAGAAAGAGAAGGAAAGATATCAGGTTTTTATTCGTCGGTACGGACTCGTACAGGAAAGGGATCAGAATTTTATTGGAGGCCTGGGATCAGCTGAAGCCGAAGAGGGCCGAGCTCATTTGTATTACCGACGACCTGCTGCAATCCCGTCTCCTGCTGGGTTACCTGGTCAGGAACGATAATATCAGGATCAAACCGCTCATGCCCTACAGGAAATTCTTATCCGAGTACGAAGATGTGGACGTCCTTATACTCCCGTCATTTGAGGACGTTTTCCCTTTCGTTATAGGGGAAGGAATGGGTTACGGCAAGCCGGCCATCGTGTCCGCGGATACGGGCACTTCCGAGATATTGACCAATATGCATGACGGGCTCGTGGTAGAGACCGGCTCCGTCGAGAGCCTCAAGGATGCGATACTTTATATGTGCGATAACAGTGCTAATATTAAGCTCATGGGTGAGGCGGCGTACGAGACTGCGGTTAAATTCAGCTGGAGACGCTTCGAGAGGAGCTTTTGCGATTTAATCACCAGGCTTCACGACGAACGAACATGATTAAGTTGCGGCCCATAAAATCGGACGAAAAAGTAGCGGTAGCCATACCGACGAGAAACCGTCCTTCTTACCTTGCCGTTTTGCTGGCATCTCTCCTTCATCAGACCTACACGAATTTTATGATAGTAATCAACGACCAGAGCGATTCTCCCGTCGAGCGCGACGATACGCTTGCCGACCTTTTCGCGCTGGCTAAGAACACTGGCCCCGAGATTAAAATCATCCGTACCGAAGGCGGCTGGAAGAGACACCAGCAGGCGATGGAAGCGGTGCCGGAACCGATAGAGTTCATTCTGAGGATAGACGACGACGTGCTCCCGAATGCCGGATTTCTTGAACATATGCTGAAACCGTTCCACTACTTCCCCGACAGGCCCCTGGCCGCCGTGGGCGGATGCAATCCGGAGCCTAAAATGAAACCGCTGAACCTTGACGTGAACCTGGCCGACGGCTCGTGGATGTCGACGTTTGAAGACCCGACATGGAGGCTGCAGGGCCACCATTATTATAACGATCCGGAGGTCCTCGAAGTCGAGAGTATCAACGGATGCGCTATATGTTACCGCCGCGGGGCGGTTGTGGACGCGGGCGGCTGGGCCGTGGAGGGATACTCCGACCACGCGTTTCGGGAGGAAAGCGACCTCTGCGCGAGGCTCGTTGAAAAAAACTACACACTCATGGTCACGACGGAGGCCCTGGCATGGCATCTTCTCGCCCCCGGAGGGGGGGCGAGGGAGTTTATAAAGACCCCCAGGGGCAACTTTCTCATATCCGACATGAGCTGTATCGAGGCTGACAACAGGCTATTCCGCGAGAGAATGAAGGCCATTCTCGAAAAAAGGGACCCGGCTGCCGGCGAGCCGAGGCGATATAAAATCAGCGCCCTCGAGAAAAACGTCTGCAAAGGCTCTCCGCTTCGAACTTTAAAGGGAAGAGCGCTCAAGGCGATTGAAAGCGGGGTTCTAAGAAAATTCAGAGGGTTATACTGGTATTTCACAAAATAATTGCATCGGAAGCGCAGGCTTGCTGAATAAAAAAATCCTTATCGCTGCCCCCATATTCCTCGAATGGGACCTCGGAAGTTATCTGCTGTCCATATTAGGGTCGAAGGGGATAGTATGCGAGACGTTCGCCTATCAGCCTTTTACATCTGCCCCGGAATCGGAGAGGGAGCTTCTGAAAAAGGTGGAAGAATCCGGGCCAGGCATCTTGTTAGGGTTGAAGCTCGACAGGGTAGGTGCGGGTACGTTGAGAGCCATTAAACGTATGGGCGTATTCGTCGCGCTGTGGTATGTTGACTGTGTTGACGGCAATGTCCCAGGCTGGATCAAGCCATTGCACAGGGAGGCCGATATCTTTTTTACCACCGCCCTGGGGATGTTAAGCAAATACCGGGAGGTTTCCGGTACGCCCTCTTACTGGCTCTATGAGGGGGCTCACCTGGGTGCGTTTCCCCTGCGCGCGCAGGAGGGGAATCCCAAGAGGATATACCGAAGCGAAGTCGCTTTCGTGGGGAGCATTTACTATTATGACGAGCACGACGTGATCGTCACGGAGAGAGAGAGGTTCCTGAAACAGGTGAATGAACGGTTCGGTCTCAAGATATGGGGTCCACAGGGCGTAAGGGACGCGAGCGCGAGGTGGGGAGCGAATTATCCTGCGGTCGAATGGCCTGCATACAATAGTGAGCTCGTGAATGTATGCCGGGGAGCCGATATCGTATTGGGGACGAACACGACGAATTCCGTCGAGTGCTATTTCTCAAACAGGACTTTTATTACCCTCGCCTCGGGCGGGTTCCATCTGACTCGCTACGTGCCTGGCCTTGAAACCATGTTCGAAAACCGGAAACACCTTGTCTGGTATGACACGGAAGAAGAGTGCTTCCGCTTGATAGACTATTATCTGAAGAGACCGGAGTTAAGAAAACAAATTGCACTCGAGGGGCGCAGTTGGGTCAGGAGACGCTACGGCATGACGAGGCAGGTAAACAGGATGCTCAGGCTTATGGATAGACATCGTGGGGACTAATTCGGAACCGTTGATAACACTCTGCGTAAGCGGATTCCCTGGCACCAACAGGTCTCTGATGAATCTGGAGAAAACGACGGGCCTCAGCAGGCATTTTGTCCTGAGGGGATCGGATGCGAAAGCGATAGATGTAAAATTTTACCTAGAATATATAAAGGAGGGGAAGCCGAAGTGTGTTCTCTTCGGAGGATGGTCCCCGGTTTACGATATTTTCTTGAAAACGCTTGGGAATAAAAAAACTGAGTTCGGCGTGTACTGGACGAGCAGCCCCGGACAGATCGATATCTCGGAAGAGATAAAATATATGGACTTTCTGCTTAACTCCGCGAAAGTGAAGCACAGGCTGTTCGCTCACAAGGAGCTGGCCTCGGCCCTCTCGGGCTGCACTCGGGATGTGAGGCATCTACCCGATACGGTTTTGTTTCCGGAGGATGAAGTTGAGAAGAAACAGAGGGGCGGGAATAATGGATTCGTAATCAGCCTCTTTTGTTCCCCGTTCGAGTACAGGAGAAAGAATATACTGAATTCCCTGTTGGCCCTGTCTATGATGAAGGGCGGGTACATTCTTTACCTGAACGGGCTGTCCGGAAACGAGTTTTACCTGGATGTTTTAAAGGCGCTCAAAATCAGATACGCGGATTTCGGCTGGATGAGCGACGAAGAATACCGGAGAGTGCTAGACGAGGTCGACCTGGGGCTTCAGGTATCATTTGCCGAAACATTTAACTACGTCGCGGCCGAGCATATAGTAAAGCGTATACCCGTCATAACATCCCGGATGGTTCCGGTAATGGACTGCATGCCGGGGGATATAAGAAAGCGAACGGTCGTGGACGATCCCGACAGCGCTTGCGAGATTCGGGGAAAAATCGAGTATTTCATTGGGAACCCTTCGCATTTAAATCCCCTCGGGGCAAGAATGTACAATTGTCTAATGAGAGAAAATGAAAGCAGGATAAAAACCGCGAGTGAAGTCTTGAATTCCATAATTAAACGAAGCAAGGGCTGAGGACATGAAAGACGACGGACTGAATCGTATATACACTATAAACGATGAAATCGCCCATAGGGAAATCGAGGGACAGATCCTTATACTGAGGCCCGACGACAATTTTCTATATACGTTAAACGGCTCGGGCAGGTACATATGGCTCGGGATCGCGAGGAAGAAAAAACTGTCGTCTATAATAAGAGGCGTCTCGAAGGAATTCGGGATTCCGGAGGATTCGGCGCGCAGGGACGTAATGGAGTTTGTAAGGGACCTGGAAGCAAAGGGAATCCTCAGCGAGAAGGGGTGAGAATGAGGGTTCTTTGGACTACGGATAAAGGCTACCCCGTAATGGGCGGGGCGCTGATAACCAATCTCTCGTTTTTAAGGATCCTATCGGAAAAGTTCGCTCACGAGTGCTACCTGTTCTGCGGCTTCTCCCGGAAGAAGACTATCCGCAGCGGCCGGGTGAATCTCGCCACTTTCAGGGACATACATGAGTTAAAGGAGATGGTCCTCGCGCTGAGACCGGATGTCGTTATATCTTCACTGGATGTGAGCGTTCATGTTCAGAGGATTGCCAACCTTTACAATATCCCGGCCGTTCATTACCTGCAGAGCTATGAATTCGCGCCGCCAGACCGTGCGGAGAGGAAATCCTGGAAGGTCTCGCTGATGAGAGATTATTCGGATAAAAGCGAAGCGGAATTTATCTTTCGCGAGGCAGATGCGCGCGTAGTGAATTCCCTATATATGAAAAGAAGATTCGAGAAAATATACGGACGGAATTTCCTCGTTATCTACCCCGAACTGATCGAAGAAGATTTCCTCGTCGGAGGCGCGGATAGGGATGAGAAATATATCACAGGCATCTGTGGGTTCCCGTACAAGGGCGCCGATATATTCTACGAGCTTGCGAAGAGAATGGACAGCGAAAAATTCCTGCTCGTCGGCAACTCCCTCCATGATTATCTCGGGAAGTTTAAGAAGCTCGATAATGTGAGGATTCTTCCATATACCCGCACCAGGAAATTCCTCGGAATGAGTAAAGCCGTGCTGGTGCCCTCCCAATGGCCCGAGCCTTTCGGGCGCATCGTGGTCGAGGCTTCGGCAAACGGCATCCCGACGCTCGCGAGCCTCACGGGAGGCATTACGGAAATCGTGGGGGGCACCCGGCTGGGAGTGAAAAATTACAGGGATCCCGGAAGCTGGGAAAAGAAACTGAGAGAAATTCTCCAATCCGAAACCGCGAGGCGCCGGAATTCCTCGCAAGGCATAAGAGCCTCCCGGAGGTTCCTGACAGGGCGCTCAAGCCTTAAGCTCGACGGGCTTCTCGAAAAGCTCGCCCGCAGGAAGAAACCCGATTATAATGCGAAGAGCGTGGTCGCGCTCTGCGGGCGGAAGAAGGAAAAGACGGCTTACTCGTCAATAAATTCAAGGTGGCTCAACCTGCTCGAGAATAGCCCGGATTATATAACGCTCGGCCTCGAAAGCCCGTCGGATTTCAGGGGGCTTCCTGCAGACGTTTTCATTCATCACGATTACCAGGATGATTTCGGGAGCGTCTCGATACCCGGGGAGGGGAAGCTCGTCGTGGTAAGGACATGGGACTTCGGCAGTTTCCCGAAGAAATGGGTCGGGAAGATCGACGAGTGCGACCAGCTGTGGGTCCATAGCGGATGGGTCAAGCGGAATGCCGTGAAGAGCGGGATCGATAAGAAGAAAATCAGGGTAATACCGCACGGGGTCGACGAAAAGATATTCAAGCCCGGCGGTGATAAATACGGTCTGCCGACGGACAGGTCCTTCAAATTCCTCTTCGTCGGGGCGACCGTCTTCAGAAAGGGTATCGACATACTGCTCAAAGCATACGGAACGGCGTTTGACGCCGATGACGACGTATGCCTCGTAATCAAAGACAACCCGAGGGACGTATTTTATTCGGGAATAAAATATAAAGACGAGATTGCGGCTCTCCGGAATAGTAAAAACTATCCGGAACTCATCTATATCGATGAGTACCTGTCCCCCAGGGACCTGGCTTCGCTCTACAGGGAATGCGATATCGGGGTTTTCCCCTACAGGGCCGAGGGCTTCTGCCTTCCGATTCTCGAAGCTATGGCCTGCGGCCTGCCCTCTATTGTCCCTCGTTTCGGGGCGTGTCTCGATTTCTGTTCGGATTCGAATTCTCTCCTCACGCCGGTTAAAAGGTTCAACGCGCCCGTCATGGGGAGCTTCGCGATTAACACGCTCGGGTTCAGCGAGGAGGTGGAGGAAGTGGATTTCTGTGAAGTCTCCCCCGAAGCCCTCGCGGCCGCCATGAGAAAGGTTTATAACGCGGACGGGAGAATAATAGAGAAGAAATCGAAGGACGGCATTGCTACCGCCCGCGAACGCTTCAGGTGGTCTCACGTTCTATCCCTGATGAAAGCCTCCCTGAGAGAACTCGAATCCCGGGATGTGCCTCGAAGACTCAAGCGGGCGAGGGCCGAGAATTTCAAAACGAGAAGAAAGTTCGAAACGGCCAAGGAAATCTTCTTAAACTTGAAACCGCGGAATTAACATTATGGAAGACAAGAAAATCACGCGTGCGGCAAAAGAGCTCAGGCTCCAGAAAAGCTCGTTACTGGGTCCGGTATATTTTCACGGCAACAGCATGCTCCCTTTCCTCGCAGACGGTGACGAGCTTATCTCCGTCCCCGTAGTCTGGGGGGAAATTAAAACGGGGGACATCGTCACCTACAGGCTTGAGGACAAATTCCCCACATGCAGGGTTATGCGGAAGCTTCCGGACAGATTGATACTGAAGGCCGACGCCTGGCCCGAGCTCATCGAAGTGGAAGCAGGCGACGTGCTTGGAAGGGTTACCGAAAGGCGGAGGGGCGGAAAAGCGCTCGGGGCCGGGGATATTACATGGATCATGAGCTCCGGGTATGTCGTCTGGAGGTTCAGGATAAACAAGCTCCGGGCGAGGGTGAGGCACTTCTCGAGGATGGTCAGGGGAATAATTCAAAAGGGTTGATACTGTTTAGCTGGCGCCGGGCGGATGATACGACCCGGCCTGAATACTCGTGCCCGCAAGTGGTCGGAACCGGAATCCGGCGGCTATTCGCCGCTGACGATCAATTTTTCCAGTTTATCGAACTTGACCAGCTTCGGCGGCTCGTATTTCGCGGTTTGCATTTTCTTCGCCGGTTTACTCTTGGCTTTACCTTTTTCGGCCTTATTGTCGGGTTTTTTCTTTTCCACGCTCATTTCCCCTCTACAAGCTTTTCTTTATACAGATTATCCAGTATGGCCGTAATGTCTTGCTTGATCGCCTCCCCGTCGAGCCCGTATTCCGAGCTGACGCTTTCGATTATCTCGTCCACGCTCATCTCGTCGTCGACGAGCAGGCTCCATATATATGTGCCCGTTTTATTCAGGCTGTAGTAATAGCTTGTTTCGTTGTTGATGATGACGGCCTCGCCGTCAAGCACTCTCCACGTCGCCAGGCTCGAATTAACCCTGTATTTCATGCGGAGTAAATTTATCATAATCTGTCCGATTCACAATATCATGAATTGTTGATACGAGAGTCGAGTCCGCTGATCCGGACTTGAAATAATGGTAAAGGTGCATGATATATGCCTTGTGGTTCCTGATATTTCCGGGGCTTGCATCAATTCCTTTACGCGATAAAATCAACGGGAAGGACGTTTATATATCCCCATGTCCTAATGCATCGAAAGACAAAGGGTGGAAAAATGATGCAAATTAAAACATTTATTCAAGCCTTATCATTAATGTTTCTAATTGCCGCCCTGTCGGGATGTGATAGCCATAGCGAGGCTCAGCAGACCGGCACCGAGTTGAAATTAACTTTCTCCGGCAGCCTTGTGCCCGCGCCCGCAAGCACCGACACGAACGGCGACGGCAGACCCGCGACGCTCAGGACTTATGAGGGAGAAAGCGGCTTCGGCAAAGTGATTATTACTATCCTCGACGAATTCGCCCAGCCCGGCCCCCCGTGAATTGCCCTGCGGATAATCTCGAGTTCGATCTGGTAACGGGTACTTTTATAATCAGGGTCGGAAACGGAGACCTCTTGTTAGGGGTTATCGAATCCGGCAGGAGCTGCTTCGACCCCGCCACAATGCGTTCGGAGATCGTTGAGGCAAGCGCCTCGGACGGCCTGTACGATTAACGCCGGAGCAAATCAACCACGCCAGAAAAATGATACTGAACGGTGAGGAACAATGTCCGGCTTGGCAATGCTCTATGGTGTGAACAGATCAACACTACACAGGGTTTTAAGGTAATAATTTTTATTTCAGAAAATCAGAAGAACCGAACTTTCCATGCCGTTTGTTATCGTATTTGGTAAAGAAAAGCCGTAATAGCTCAGTTGGTAAGCCAGTTGATTTGTAAGATAGGTGTTTTTCTTTTACAATTTCTCATGCTATATTTTCGGTATGCGTGTTTTGACCTTGATAATATGTTTGTTCATCTTCTCGGCTACCAGCTTTGTTGATTTGGCTTTTGCTGCCACACCTGATGCAATGTGTTTGCATCACACGGCTGAGGTGGATAATGCAGATCAGGGCTGTGGTGACGATCAAACGCGGAATCAGGGGAATCAAGATGAGTGTCAGGATTGTTGTTGTATACATAACTGTGTATTAACAGATTCGTTGGCTGCTTTAACTGACACAGTACAAGAACGTATGGCTTTAAGACCTGGTGATGCTTTATATGCAAGCGATTTATCCACCCGTTACAGACCCCCAATAGTCTAATTTTACAGGCGTAATGCACCTGTATTTTCACAGCGCTCTTATCTGAGCGCACAGCCTTTATTGTCTAAAATCTAAAGGAATATAAAAGGAATATAACATGTACAAAGGAAGATTAATTCTTCCTGTGCTCATGATAATGGTGTTTTTTTCACCACAAGCACAGGCAAAAAATACCCTAAAACTTGAACAGGCATTTATGCTTGTATTAAGCCAAAACCCGCAAGTGCGTAGCCATCAGTCGCGCTATATGGCAGCGGAAGGCAACCGTTTGCAACAATCTCTCAGACCTAATCCAGAAGCGTTTTTTGAGGTTGAAGACTTTGCCGTGCAGGGTCCGCGCGATGGTTTTGAGGCGACGCAATACACACTGGGGATTGGGCAGCAATTTGAAATCGCGGGCAAACGCTCAAAGCGCGAAAAGGTTGCTGATCTTGAAAAAGAGCACGCACGGCAGGAGGCACTGGCCGCTATTCAGGCTATACTGGCGCAAACCGAAGCCGCTTATATGCGCGTGGCGATAGCGCAGGAACGCCTTAATCTTGCCGAAAAGCGCGTGGCGCTGGCTGATAAAACCCATCAAACGGTAAAGAAACGGGTTAGTGCAGCGAAATCGGCTGAAATTCAACTCACCAAGACTGATATTGAAGTGGCGGACGCCGACTTGGAAAAGCGTAAAGCCGAAAAGGAATTGCTGATTGCCAAAATGACACTGGCCAATCTGATGAACGTGCCCGTTTTGGAGCAAAACATTACAGCGGATTTATCCATGCTGCCGGGCGCGCCGGAACGCGCGGTCATTGTGCAGGCGCTTGAGAAAACGCCAATGAGTATGATGAGCCGGCTATCTGTCACCAGACAGGAGGCGGCAATTGATCTGGCCCATGCAAACGGCGTCCCCGATCCGACCATTGGTTTGGGTGTACGTCGTTTTGCCCAGGATGACGCTACGGCTTTACTTGCCATTATATCAATTCCCATTCCAGTTCTAAACCGTAATCAGGGAAGGATTGCCGAAGCTAAGGCTAATTTGCTGGCCGCGCAATCCGATCAGGACGTGCAGCGCTTGGGTTTAACAAAGCTGGCCATGGAAATGTGGCAAATTCTTGTTAATGCAAGGGAAGAGGCCCTCGAGTATCAGAATAATATTTTACCCTTCGCGCAAAGGGCGTATACCCAGGCAGAGGATGGATATAACCGGGGTGCGTTTTCGTTCCTCGATCTGCTGGATGCCCAGCGTACACTTTATAACGAGCAGGACAAGTATCTGAAATCCCTTAACACTTTCTATGAAGCTAAGGCGCAAGTCGATATGCTAACCGGCGCATACGCGCAGACTGCCGCTTCGGCTTTTGACCAAAACACAAATGAAAAAGGACAAGACAAAGGACAAAACAATGAATAGGAAAATACTCTCTATATTAATTTTCGGTGCCTTATTGTTTGCATGGCAGATTACACCGGGAACAATTGCAGCAACGCAAGCCGAGCAAGCCGGTTATGATGAGCATGGGGAGGAAGAAGACGTACGCGGACCGAATGGTGGCAGGCTGTTTCGTGATGGTGATTTTGCAATAGAGCTAACCATTTATGAACGGGGCGTGCCGCCCCAATTCAGGGTTTATGCCTATGATAAAGACAAACCAGTAAACCCTGCCGAAGTGAAGCTTTCGATTGAATTGCATCGTCTGGATGGAGAGGTAAATCGTTTTGCTTTTACTGCGCAGGATGATGTGCTGGTCGGGGATGGCGTGGTAACCGAACCGCATTCTTTTGATGTGAAAATGACAGCGATCCATAAGGGTGAAACTCATCACTGGGAATTTGATTCCTATGAAGGGCGTACCAAAATCAGCGATAAGGTTGCTCAGGAGGCCAATGTGAGAACCGAGATAGCTGGCGCTGGAACAATAGCACAATATGTTCCTCTGACTGGAAAAATCACACTCAATCGCAACACTACATCTAATGTGCGAGCACGTTTCCCTGGCATCGTCAAGACTGTGAATACGACATTGGGAGAACAGGTTAAAAAAGGACAAGTACTGGCCACAATCGAAAGCAATGAAAGCTTAATAATCTATTCTGTAACTGCCCCAAGAGATGGAGTGATTCTGGCTCGTAATACCAACGCTGGTGATGTGACTGGTGAGGATGCGCTCTTTACCATAGCCGATTTATCGGAAGTCTGGGCAGAGTTTCATGTTTTCCCGCGGGAATTGGCCATTGTGAAACAAGGTCAGGCTGTTCTTGTACACACGCTGGGTAGCGTCAAAAAAGAACAACGTCAATCGGCTAAGTCATTTATAAGTATGCTGTTGCCGACTGCCGACCAATTAAGCCAAACCGTGCTCGTTATTGCGCCATTGGATAATACAAATGGAGTGTGGCGACCCGGCATGACGGTGGAAGGTGATGTACTGGTTTCCGAAAAAAATGTGCCACTCGTGGTCAAGACATCTGCCTTGCAGCGATTCCGTGATTTTACCGTGGTGTTTGCGAAAATTGGAGAGACTTATGAAGTCCGCATGCTAGAGCTGGGTGCAAATGACGGGGAGAGCGTTGAAGTGTTGGAAGGACTCAAGCCTGGTACAGAATATGTGACGGAAAATAGCTTCCTTATTAAAGCAGATATCGAAAAATCAGGAGCCAGTCATGACCACTAATACAGAAAATAATAACTCGATGTTGGAACGGATCATTCATATATCAATCCGGCATCGCTGGCTTGTACTGATTGCAGTCTTCGGAATTTGTATTTTAGGCATTTATAATTTTAAACGCCTGCCCATAGATGCCGTACCTGATATTACGAATGTTCAAGTTCAGGTCAACACGGAAGCTCCTGGTTATACACCCTTAGAGGTCGAACAACGTATTACATACCCGATTGAAACGGCAATTGCCGGAATTCCAAAGCTGGATTACACGCGCTCGATTTCGCGCTACGGTTTGTCACAGGTCACGGTTGTTTTTGAAGAAGGCACCAATATTTATTTTGCACGGCAATTGCTGGCCGAGCGCTTACAGGAAATTAAAAGTGAGATCCCCGCAGGCATAGACCCGATGATGGGGCCAATAGCCACCGGTCTCGGTGAAATTTACATGTACACGGTAGAGATCGAGGACGGCGCTGTTAAAGAAGACGGAACGGCCTATACACCTATGGATTTGCTGACAGTTCAGGAATGGGTGATTATGCCCCAGCTTCGCAATCTTAAGGGTGTAATCGAGATCAATACAATCGGCGGGTATGAACAGCAATATCATGTGTTGCCCTACCCGGAGCGCTTGCTGGCCTATGATTTGACAATTGCCGATTTGATCGAGGCGCTAGAGCGTAATAACGAGAATGTTGGCGCGGGTTATATCGAAAAGTACGGCGAACAATATCTCATCCGCTTACCCGGACAAGTTAAAGAGATTAAAGATATTCAGCGCATTATTGTGGCCAAGCGCGATGAGGTCACAATCCGGATCGGTGAAGTGGCTGATGTGGCCCTTGGTTCACCGTTGCGAACAGGCGCGGCTACACAAGACGGCGCTGAAGTCGTTTTAGGTACGGCAATGATGCTGATGGGCGAGAACAGCCGTGATGTCGCGCAGCGGGTAGCGGAGAAGCTAGAAATCGTAAATGAATCTCTACCCGATGGGATTCATGCCCAACCCGTATATGATCGGACATCATTGGTTGAGCGCACAATCAAGACCGTAGAGAAAAACCTTGTCGAAGGCGCTTTACTGGTGATTGTCATTTTATTCCTGCTATTGGGAAATCTGCGAGCGGCACTGATTACCGCGCTTGTTATTCCCATTACAATGCTTATGACCATTACGGGCATGGTCGAAAACAAGGTTTCAGGAAATCTTATGAGCCTTGGTGCGCTGGATTTTGGCCTGATTGTGGACGGCGCGGTGATTATCATTGAAAACTGTATGCGGCGTTTTGGCATGGAGCAGAACAGACTGGGCCGGTTGCTCACCCAAGACGAGCGGTTTTCGCTTGCAGCCAAAGCCACGACCGAAGTCATTAAGCCTAGCATATTCGGGATATTGATTATTACGATAGTGTATATACCGATCTTCTCACTCACAGGCGTTGAGGGCAAAATGTTTCACCCTATGGCCTTTACTGTAGTGACGGCCTTGCTTAGCGCGATGGTTCTATCGCTGACCTTTGTTCCGGCAGCAGTGGCCACGTTCATTAGCGGCAAGGTTGACGAAAGGGAAAACATGTTAATACGCGGAGCAAAGCGCGGCTATGAGCCTTTACTGAAATGGAGCATTCGCCACCCGGCCAAAGTCATTATTTCCACTATAGTTCTGGTGGTTGTCAGTTTGTTTGGGGCCTCGCGCATGGGCGCCGAATTTATACCAAGCCTTGATGAAGGGGATATAGCCCTTCATGCTATGCGAATTCCAGGCACCAGCTTGACCCAATCAACGGAAATGCAGCACGCGCTTGAAAGGGAGATTGTAAAATTTGCACAGGTTCAAACGGTATTCAGCAAAATCGGTACGCCGGAAGTGGCCACTGATCCGATGCCGCCGAATGTGGCCGATACTTTTCTGATTTTAAAACCGCGTGAGGAATGGCCCGATCCAGATTTGCCAAAGTCCGAATTGGTCACACGTATGGAAGAGGCGCTAGAGCAGATCCCTGGGAATAAATATGAGTTCACCCAACCGATCCAGATGCGTTTTAACGAGCTTATATCCGGTGTACGGAGTGATCTGGCGGTGAAACTCTATGGCGATGATCTGGAACAACTTCTGAAAACCGCGCAGGAAATAGAAGCCGTCATTAAAAAAGTTGATGGTTCGGCAGATGTCAGCATGGAGCAAGCCTCCGGCCTCCCGACCTTGAGCATCATCCCGGACAGGGAGCGCCTTGATCTTTATGGTCTGAATATTTCAGACGTGCAGGATGTCGTGCAGGTTGCTATGGGCGGGCGTTTGGCCGGACAGATTTTTGAAGGCGATCGCCGCTTTGATCTGGTTGTACGACTACCCGAGTATTTGCGTACAGACATCAAGAGCCTTGAAATGCTGCCTATTCCTATGCGGAGTGCTGAACAGGACGGCGTGGATAAAACGCCGGATTATGTACCTTTAAAAGAAGTGGCCGATATGAATTTCGATTACGGACATGCACAGATCAGCCGTGAAAACGGCAAACGGCGCATATTTGTAACCGCCAATGTGCGGGGCCGTGATTTGGGTAACTTTGTTAAAGATGTTCAACAGGCCGTGCGGGAGAACGTCGATGTGCCGCCCGGATATTGGGTGGATTATGGTGGTACGTTTGAACAATTAATTTCGGCACGGCAACGTCTGATGATAGTTGTGCCTGCCGCTTTGCTCTTGATTTTTGGACTGCTGTTCATGGCGTTCAATTCAGCAAGGGCGGCATTGCTGGTCTTTTCCGGCGTGCCGCTGGCGCTCACAGGCGGCATTGCCGCCCTGATACTGCGCGATATTCCCTTGTCAATTTCAGCCGGGGTCGGCTTCATCGCCCTGTCCGGAGTTGCCGTTTTGAACGGGGTGGTGATGCTCTCTTTCATCCGCGACTTGGAAGCTAAAGGCAAAACGCTGGACGAGGCTATCATAGAAGGCGCATTAACGCGTTTGCGGCCAGTTCTTATGACTGCCCTTGTGGCCAGCCTTGGTTTTGTGCCAATGGCGTTTAATGCCGGCGCAGGCTCAGAAGTCCAAAGGCCGCTGGCCACGGTTGTAATTGGGGGAATTATATCCTCAACAATCCTCACATTGCTGGTACTGCCAGCGCTTTATAAATGGTTTCCCAGAGGGAGGTTTCTTAGGAAAACGAAATAGATTAAGGAAGGTTTATTTTTTTTGCCGTTGTTAAAATAGCGCTCTCAGCTTTGCTTATCGCCTTT
>CADEFK010000014.1:28698-30146 GCA_902826595.1 uncultured bacterium
TGTTGCAAAAAGGTCCGTTAATGCAACGATTCTGATAGCTATTGATTAGAAGTAGACACCTATTTGGACACTAAACCTGAAAACTACCTAAACGCGAGTGACGGCGTTGTCGCTATAACTAGCTGAATGAATTAAGTAAATCGATGGCGGGCGATGGGGGACTCGAACCCCCGGCCTCAGGCTTCGGTGGGGAGCGGCTCCCTGTGGCTAGACAACCGCCACTTAAGTTTTACATCCGCGCGAGCCTTGAAATGTCTGCTCGATTGAAAGGCTCTGCTATTAATACGGCGTTCCGTCTTTGCGGATGAACTTCCACTTACCCTCGACTAGCGAAGCTGCGAGATCGTCATCGGGGTAGTGTCCTTCATCACCCGGCGTTCTGTCGCCCACTTCGAGGTACACGACGTCCTCACCGGTTTCGTTTATCAGATGGTGACCGTTGCCTGTGCCGGCTTTGAAACCTGCGCACATTCCCGGGGAAAGCGCCATACGACCCTCGTCCGTGTGTAATGTAGGACTGCCCCGAAGGATGTAAATGAACTCGTCTTGTTTTGTATGATAGTGACGGATAGACGAAATTGCATTGGGCGCCAGGCGTGTGAGGTTGACGCCAAAGTTGGTAAGGCCGAACAAGTCCCCCAGCGGCCGTTTCTCCCTGCCAATCATCCGCGAAGCGAACGGCTCAGGATAGTTTGACGGTTTCGTCCGTGCGGGAGCCTCGGCCGCGTTGACGGCTACAGGCCTTGTTTCTTCTGACATATATGCCTCCTGACGTGGATGCTGGGCTTCGGCGTATCCGGTCCCATCATCTTATTGAATCCGGGTTCATCGCATATCTGACGACTATAGTCGGTTTATCGATGAACTCCCGAAGCAGACAAGTAAATCTTAGCAATAATTATATCGTTTGGTCAAATCGGACAGGCGGTAGGTACTTGGACAGAGAATTGACCTTGACACTGGGTTGTTAATTTGTGATAGTTTGGGATAGAAATGAGTTATGCGCGAAATCGATTTAGTTTAATGAGCGTATAATAAGTTGGAACGGTCATTATTGCGGTGCATTTCGTAGCTAGCCTGTCCGGACTGCTATCGTTCCGATTACATCAACGCAATAAAGGAGAATGCCCATGAAGTACATGATCAGCTGGTTCGAACGCCCGCAAGGTTCGCCTGCGGAGTACGAGAATGCCCAGAAGCGAATACTTGAAGTGTTCAGTCAATGGAAGGCGCCCGACAATTTCAACATCGAATTGTTCGTGGTGAGAGTCGGTGAGTGGGGCGGGCATGTGTTAGTGGACTGCGACGATCCCCTGGCCATTCACAAATTTTGTTCGACCTGGCCTGCTTTCGAATTCCAGGCGCGGCCCGTGATTCCCGTCGAGGACGCTGTCCGCGTCGAGCTCGAGGCCATGGCCTGGCGGGATAGTTTGAAGAAAGGCAAGTGA
>CADEFK010000015.1:0-11652 GCA_902826595.1 uncultured bacterium
AGAAGAGTATGAATAACGCGCCTACGAGATAGTACTTTATAGAGAACTTTCCCCGTGTGTCTCCCGTGGGGGGTATGCCCGACTCGTAAGGGGACAGTTTCCGCCTGGAGTCGCGCCTGGGTCCGAGCACCGCCGATAGACCCAGCATCGCGGCCGCAAGCGCTATTGCGAGTATCATTATTATTAATATGGGGATATAACTGCTGAGCACTGAATTAGATTATGTTGTACATGTAAATTGTCAAGAATATTTAGGGTCGTTTGGGGTTAAATCCCGGGCATCACTAGGGAGTGATGAATGTCGGGTCCTATATGTTAGAATTAATTCAAATTTGCAAGGAGGGCAGCAATGCTAAAAATGCTCGCGTTAACCGTATTTGCTATATTTTTCGCCCATATCTCATATGCTGACGTACTTTTCGTGATGGAGCAGAAAGAAATGAGCCCGGCTTCGGTCGGTCAGATAAAGGGCAAGGTGAAGGACAACAACCTGCGCATGGATTTTTACGAGAACGGGACTGAGCTCGAAGGCTCGATGGTGTTCCGCGGCGACAGGAACGAAGTAATAATGATCAATCACGACGACAAGTCTTACCTCATCATGGACGAAGCGGCAATGAACTCGCTGGCTACACAGCTTGAGCAGGCGATGAGCCAGATGGAGGCGGCTATGAAGGACATGCCGCCCGACCAGCAGGAAAAGATGAAAGAGATGATGAGGCAGAAGATGCCGGGGGCAGGCGGCGGCAAGTATATAGAGCCCGTATTAAAAAAGTCGGGCGAAGGGAATGTGAACGGGGTCTCGTGCGCGAAATACGACGTCTTCAAAGGGGATGAAAAGGTGCGGCAGCACTGCGTCGCCAATTGGAACAGTATTGAGGGCGGGCAGGAAATGATGGCCGTCATGCTCCGAATGGCGGACTTCATGGACCAGATGGCTAAATCCTTCTCTAAGAGCGGGAGCATGATCGGAGAGCAGGTACAGTTCGAAAGGAACGTTTTCAACCAGCTGAGACAGCTTGACGGCTTCCCGATAGAGACGATTGAATACGAAGACGGAAAGGTAGACGCGGAATCGACCTTCAAATCGTCAGAGAAAACGAGCGTCGATCTCTCGGACATGGAGCCCCCCGCGGGTTACACTCAACAGAATACGAGTACGAATCAATAGGGCCAGGTTTGATAAAGCACACGGCTGCAAAAGGAGATACGCCAGCGATGAATCGAGACAATTTAAAACCCCATAATTTACCTTCAATAAAACTAACCTGCTTTCTCGCTTTCATTACATGCGCCTGCTTCGCATTAATGCCCGCGGAGTACGCCCGCTCGGAAAAGACCGTCTGTGATTTTCAGAACAGGGAATGTTTTACGGAGACGGGATACCCGGCCTGCTACAATAAAATCGACGTTCAGAAGTACTACCAGTTTACGGAGGCGGGGCAGGGCGAGCTTGCGGAGCAGATCGTTTCGGACGATACGCGCTGCATTAAGCTCAACGGGAACGAAAAGGCGTCGATGATGGATAAAAGCCAGGGCTTCGTCAAGTTCGTGTTAAGAGGAAGCAACAAGACCCTCTGGGCAAAGAGAGAGGCCCTTTACGCGAATTGAAACTTCAAAGGAGATGATTTTTGATAGTGAGGCTTAACAGGTACCTCTCCATCTGCGGGGTCGCTTCGAGGAGAAAGGCGGACGAGCTCATAGAGTCAGGCGGGGTGAAGATAAACGGGAGGGTCGTCAGGGAGCTCGGGCGCAACATAGATACCCAATCGGACGAGATCGAGGTGCTGGGGAACGTGCTCGCCCCGGAGTTGAAAAGATACGTAATCCTGTATAAGCCGAAACTTTACATAACTGCGCTCGGCGAGGGACAGGACAAGAAGAGGACGGTAGAGGAGCTTATAAAGGGAGTCCCAGAGCGGGTGTTCCCCGTAGGCAGGCTCGATTACGACGCCGAAGGGCTCATCATACTGACCAACGACGGGGAGCTCGCACATAAGATACTCCACCCGAAGTACGAGCTTCCCAAGGTATACAGGGCGAGGGTGAAGGGTGTTGTCGGCGGGGACGCCTTTCAGCGAATGAAGGCGGGCGCGGAGCTCGAAGACGGCCCTGCAAAGCCCGACTCGATAAAAATAGTAAAAAACGACGGCGCATCGACCACGGTAGAGCTCTCTTTCCACGAGGGGAGGAACCACCTCGTCAAGAGGTTCTTCGCGAAATTCGGCCATCCGGTGCTGCAGCTCACGCGGATGTCTGTAGGCCCGATAAAGATAGGGAGCCTGGAGAGGGGCAGGTGGAGGGACCTGACGGCATCCGAGCTCAAAGCGCTCAACCGCGCCCTTGAGAAGGCGGGCTGAGGGCGGTCTGTATCAATTATCGATATTATGGTAGGATTCTGCGGTGAATTAAGACTCATAACCAGTTGACGGGCTTTTCGGCAGCTGCTAAACCCGATTCTCTCATCCGCGAGGAAATATCCAAATATGCTCATTACGTTTGAAGGTATAGAAGGCAGCGGTAAATCCACACAGGCGAATCTGCTGAGTGAATTTCTGTCGGGCAAGGGGTACGAGGTCACGGTAACCAGGGAACCCGGATGGGGGCACCTGGGGAACCTCATACGGACAATCATACTGGATGAGAGGAAACTGGCGCTGACGCCGATGGCCGAGCTTTTTCTGTTTTGCGCGGACAGGGCCCAGCACGTTAAAGACTTTATTGAGCCCAGGCTGAAAAACGGTGAAATCGTTATATGCGACAGGTTTTACGACTCCACCATAGTCTATCAGGGCTACGGAAGGAAGCTCGACATGAGGCTTGTAAACAAGGCCGCGAAGGCTTCCGCGCTGGACGTCACGCCGGATCTCACTTTCCTCTTGAACCTGCCGGTAAGGGAAGGGCTGACCAGGCTCAAGGAGAGGGGCTCCATCACGAAGATGGACGAGGAGCCACACGAATTCCACGAGCTTATCAGGCAGGGCTACATCCTAATCGCGCGCCGCGAGCCCGAAAGGATAAAAAGCATAAACGCGGACAGGGAGATTCCGGCCGTACATGAAGAAATCTGCTCACTCGTGACGGAGCGTCTTTCGCCGCAGTGAATATGACGGAGCACGCGCCGCACGGCTTCACCGCATGCGTATTCGGAGAGCGATGTTCGAAGGAATAATAGGGCACGATTTTCAAAAAAATATCCTGCTGCGAGCCGCGCAGGATAACCTTGCGTCGCATTCTTACCTCTTTGCGGGCCCGGACGGTATAGGCAAGAAGATGGTTGCGGTCGAATTCGCCAAGCTCCTTAACTGCGGGGGAGCCCTACCGGGCCCGGCCGGGAAATGCGTATGCGCCTCCTGCAGGAAGATAGAGAAGGGGATACACCCGGACGTAGCGCTCGTCGAGTTTGCCGGCGTCAAGAATATCAAAGTCGATCAGGTCCGCGACGAAATAGAAGAGAGGCTTTATCTAAGGCCATTCGAAGGCAGGTTTAAGGTCGTGATCGTCGATGAGTCTGAAAGGATGAACCAGAACGCCCAGAGCGCGTTCTTGAAGACCCTCGAAGAGCCGCCTCCCGGCTCTGTGATTATTCTCGTAACCTCGCGTCCGGATTCACTCCTGCCCACGCTCCGGTCAAGGTGCCAGACGGTCGAGTTCAGCGCTTTGCCGGACGACCTTGTCGCGGGCGTACTGAGAGAGCAGGGCGGTATGTCTCCCGAAGAAGCGCTCCTCGCTTCGAGGCTCTCGGGCGGGAGCATCGGGAAGGCCCTCGGGTTTGACGGTGGCCTGCTCGAATGGAGAAGGGAGTTGATCACCAGGCTCGGAAATATAAGGAAGAATTCGGCTTCCGATATCTCAAGCCTTACGGAGCATATCTCATCCGGCGCATCCCCGGACGAGACAGAAAGGCTCGAGCTCGGCTTCAGGTTCATAATGCTATGGATACGCGACCTCGCCCTCGCGAGGATAGGATCGGGCCGTATCACGAACACGGACTTCATGGAATCGGTCAATAACGAAGCCCGCAAGTGGGACTTGAAAGATTTACTCGAGATAGAGAGACAGGCCGAGCGGGCTTGGTATGATATAGTCCGGGCAAACGCCAATACGAAGCTCGTGCTGGATAACCTTTTTATTAAATTGTCCGTGAATAGCGGCATGGGTTGATCTGTCGTCAACGGGGGGCTTGTTGAGGAAGGGAGGGACATTCCCCGGCAATTCCCTGGTACGGACCGGAGAACGAAATAATATGTCTAAAGCCTTTTACGTTACTACACCCATTTATTACGTCAACGACGTGCCGCACATAGGGCACGCTTATACGACGATAGCCGCCGACGCGATCGCGAGGTACAGGAGGCTCAAGGGGGATGATGTTTTTTTCCTGACGGGCACTGACGAGCACGGTCTGAAGATTGAGAGGACTGCCGAGGCCAATGGCGAGAAGCCTATCGAGCTTGCGGACAGGGTGGTCAAGAGGTTCCAGAACCTTTCACAGGTGTTGAATATCACGAACGACGACTTCATAAGGACGACCGAGAAACGCCATGAGAGGTCCGTCGTAGAGATTTTCAAAAGGATCGAACACGCGGGCGATATATACCTCGACGAATACGAGGGATGGTACGACGTCAGGAACGAAGCGTTCATAACCGATACGCAGTATGAAGAGATAATGGAGCTTCCGCAGGAGAAGAGGCCCCTTATAGAAAGGGTAAAGGAGGAGAGTTATTTTTTCAGACTCTCCCGGTATCAGGACAGGCTGCTCGAGCATTATAGAAAATTCCCCGGGTTCGTACAGCCGGGATACAGGTTGAACGAGGTCGTCCGTTTCGTGGAAGGGGGTCTCAAAGACTTGAGCGTTAGCCGCACCACTTTTAACTGGGGAATCCCCGTGCCCGGGAACCCGCGGCACGTCATATACGTGTGGTTCGATGCACTCACCAACTATATCACAGCCGCCGGCTTCCCGGACGACCCGGAGAGGTTCGCGGGCATCTGGCCCGCCGATATACACCTGGTGGGGAAGGACATACTACGTTTCCACGCGGTTTTCTGGCCGGCATTCCTCATGTCGGCAAACATACCCCTCCCGAAAACGGTATTCGCGCACGGCTGGTGGACGGTCGAGGGGGAAAAAATGTCGAAGTCGCTCGGCAACGTGGTCGATCCCTATCAGATGGCCGATGAGTTCGGGGCGGACGTCTTCAGATACTTTCTTCTGAGGGAGATACCGTTCGGGCAGGACGGGGACTTCTCGAAAAACGCGATCGTGTCCAGAGTGAACGGGGACCTCGCGAACGGGCTCGGGAACCTGGTCAGCCGCACACTCGGCATGCTGGAGAGATACCGCGGGGGAAAGATACCCGCGCCCGGCCCACCCGGCGGCAGTGAGAATTCTATACACGATGCGGCGTTATCCCTTATAGGGCAGGTGGACGAGGCGATGACCGAAACCGCCTTTCATAAAGCGCTCGGCGCTATATGGGAGTTCATCGCTCTCGTCAACAGGTACGTGGACGAGGAGGCCCCCTGGACGCTGGCCAAGGAGAAAAAAGAGGAAAGGCTCGACACCGTGCTTTTTACGATATCCCGCTCGATCGGCGTAGTATCGATACTCATACATCCCTTTATGCCGTCCTCGTCCGAGGAGATATGGAAGAGGCTCGGCTCCACGGAGCCGTTTTCCTCGCTCAGGCTCCCGGACGCCGGAGATCCGGGCTTGATCAAGCCCGGTCAGGCAGTGGTCAAAGGGAGCAGTCTTTTTCCCAGATACGAGGAGAAAACCCGATAATACAGTCCCCTAGGAATCACCTCCCCCTTAGCCGCCCGATCCATTAGAAGCATTACCCCAATTTGTTCTATACATGCATTTTTTGCGCAATTCGGGCAATTTTTGCATTTCCGATCACGGCACACCGCTACATCATCGTAAATATGTTCAATAGTTACAGCGAGTTACCGACAAACAGATTCTGGCATAGTACTTGCACTTTGTAGTATTGTCCATCATTCCGGGGTCAATATGATTGCGCTCAAGAACGACAAAGGGTTCACATTCACCGAGATTTTGATCGCCCTCAGCATTATGGCGATCGGATTTCTGGCCATGGCGCAGATGCAGTATCTCTCCCTTAGACAAAAACAGCAGGCTGAGGTCGGCACGGTCGCCACGAACATGATCCAGTTCATAGCCGACCGGGATATGGGGGAGGTAAGGCGCACCCATCTGTTGAATTCAATCGCGTTCATGGAGGCGCAGGCCGGGAGGCTCTACACTGATCCTGATCGTGAACATCTGAAATATTGCGAAGTTGAGAAAAACGTATGCGACGAATGCCCGTGCGACCCGCTGGCCGCGATAATGCCCGATCCGTCGGAGGCGCTCGGCGAAGACGACGCCGATCCGGAGACGTCGTGCGCGGTTGTCGATCCGCACGATTTCGACCCGAAGGACCTGGTGTTCAGCTCGGACGACTCGGACTGCGCGGACGCCTCCGAGGGTTCTCTCGTAGTCGTGAAGCAGGTGGAGGTGGAGACCGGTAACGATGTTGACGGCGACGGCAACGATGATCAAGATGTGCCGCTCATCTTCAGGATGAATATTACGTATGCAGTTAAGTCCCCGGGACAGTTCGAGGAAACCGATTTCGAGAGCGTAAGCGTCAGGGATACGCTCGCAACGCAGAGCTTTGTCATATCCGGGCACAGGGAAGACTGGTCGGAAATATTAGGGGAGGGTTGGGACGAGGTGAATGTGCCTCACATACCGTAGGAGACGAATGAGACTGAAGAAGGAATATATGATGAAGCGGATAATGAACAGCAGTGGCTTCACGATGGTCGAGCTCATGATCTCGGTCTCGATTCTCTCGCTTATGATCGCAGGGATGACTGTTGCGTTCCAGCAGCAGCAGCGTCAGTTCCATCTCACGAAGGAAGCGGCGGAAATAAATCAGACGGGCAGGGCGACGCTCGATTTTCTGGCGTCCGAGGTCAGGAACGCGGCCTCGCGCCAGGGAAAGACATTCGGCCTCCTTTTCTTCAATGGCGGGAGCGACGAGAACTGCGCTGACGATACGGACCTCGAGGGTAGAAATTCTCCCCCCGACTGCATAACCGTTTTCACATGGGACATTACGAGAGGACAGAACGGAACGGATTTGAACACCATGCCATCGGTGCCGGGGCTGGTGCAGGTCGTCGAAAGCGGCTCCTCCCTCAAGCTCCAGCTTCCGCCAGAGTGGTTTCCTGACAGCAACGATAATAAACTTATAGGCGAGACCGACCAGATAGTCGATGTGCTGCTCGGTTTCAGGTCACGCGTCAATCTCTGCAGTCCCAGCGACGTGAACTGCAGCGTCATGCCGGAGAAGTGCACGGAGTGCGCCGCGCTCCTGAGGGCCACCGTCGACAGCGGCACGAGGACGGCGACGATCGACGATGTCTCCGATATCAAGGCGCATAATTTCCCCATGAGCACGATCGACAGCCTGGGCTCTTTTGTCGGCAGCACTACGATAGGGAGCGGGGTATTCGGATTTCTTCCGACTTTTTCTTCCCAGCCGGCAGAAATGACAATAGTCGATTCGAAGACGTTCAGGGTTAACTCGGGAACGAGAGAGCTCGAGATGTCTATAAACGGGGGGCCGTTCCTGCCTATCGCAGGCGGCGTAAACTCGGCGGGCATAGTTGATCTCCAGATGGTGTTCAACCTCCAGGACTCAGACGGCGTTATCACTAAGGTGGGCGTCCCGCTCTCGGCAGAGGACAAGGAGTTTCCCGACTTCTCGGAAGAGGGCCTTTTGGGGAGGGAGCAGGACATCAGGTCCGTAGAGATATATCTGGTCGTGAAATCGAAGATACAGCCCCGTAGGATACGGGGCGGCAAAAACAAGGCCACTATACCAGCCCTCGGCGACGCGGGCGAAAGGACCGTAGCTTCTCCCTCGAGCACCACGAACGAGCCTGAAGAGGGTTTTATATACAGCACTTTCTCGACGACCATATATTTGAGGAACCACACAAGGGAAGAGTTCGGATGACAGCCGATATGATCGATACCGTTAAATCTTCAGGGACTGAAATAAAACCGGACGGGCTTCGTCCGGTCAGAGGCGAAAGCGGCATCGCGATAATCCTGGCGATGATAATGCTACTCGTGATGTCCGTCCTCGCCTTAACCGTCTCTTTTAATTCCAATAACGACTTTCATTCGATGAGCGTATTCAAGCGGGGTCAGCAATCCTTCCTCGCCGCCGAGAGGTGCGTCGAGCAGGCGAGGGTGAGATTCGAGGTGATAGGGATAGAGACTCTATATTTTCTGCTCCAATCCTCGCCGACGGGCTCTGAAACGGCAAATGAACTTACGATCGCGGAGAATCTGGACAACGATTCCTTTTGCAGGACCGGCGCACGCGACTGGCATGACCCGGATTCGGATAACCCCGCTCCGCTGATTTCAATACCGCCGCCCACAAAGACGAGCGGCAGGCCGATAAAGAACGTGAGCCTGCCTTCGGGCGGCATAGGCGCGGCCGCGGTCGTGCCCGCGAGCTTTCAGGTTACGGGAAAGGACTCCCAGGACGAGGACATGGACGATTCGAACGAAAACATAAATACAGGCACGGAAATAGCGGTGGGTCTCGAATCGTTCATACCGGGCGGGGCTTCGAATATCTATTCGGGACAATGAGTATGCAATTTAAGAAGGAAGGAGAATAGGGATGTTTACGCGGCTAAAATCACAGAACAGGTTGATTAAATGTCTCCGGACGCTCCCGGTTTTTCTTCTTTTGCTTATCGCGGCGCGCACTCATGGTGAGCCCATAGTTAAAAACAACGTCGAGGACCTTGACATCATAATCTCTCAAATCATCGGCACATCGCCAAACGTAGTGACGATACTCGACCTCTCGGGCTCCATGGCGAGGAACTACGGAGGCGAGCAGATAGGCGACTGGGACGGCGCGGACGTTTTCGCCCAGTGCACGGGGGCCAACTGGAGAAGGGCCTTCTGCGCCGAAAATATAGCAAATCTAACCATATGCTCATCCCGCACCTGTACTGAGGACGGCCACAGGTGCGAGAGCGCCGAGGACCTGGCCAACCAGGTTGCCTGTGTACAGGACGAGGGAAATATAACGTCGACCCAGCTTGCGGATATATACGACAGGGTATGCGGCAATAATAACGGCGTTCTCGGGGAAACGATCACCGATTGCAATACTGCGGACGAGAGGAACAGGGCTGCGGCCGCTATGGAGGCACAGGCCGGACTCACACAGTGCTCGGTCGCGGCCAACTGCAAGCTCGGCACCGACCGCGACCCGTCCTGTAACCTCGACGCCGATTTCACACGCTTCGAAGACTGCATGGAGGACAATAACCTCCAGGAACTTCTTCCCTTGTTTCAAGGGGCGAACTGCACGGGGGGCAACCCGACGTGCCGCGGCGACCTCGAGAGGGGGAGCTCTCGTATGGACGTGGCGCTCAACGTGCTATTTAACGTCCTTGACGCCGACGATTCTCTAGATACGGTCCAGTGCAACGACACAGAAACGCAATATGACGGATCGAGCAGCCCCGTCAGCTGCCAGGACTTTATGGAAACCCCGTACAGAAGCGTATCGGGCACGGCTGTCGGAAGCAGCAACCTGCCCGCCCCGGCGAGTTCTCCGCTCGACGGGCAGCTCACGAACAACGATGCCGAGGTCCTCGGTGTAAGGATACGCCCCATGAGTTATGCGGGAGCCGGGGTTTCGGACGCCTGCTCGGGCGCCGATTCATTCAAGCTCGGGACGACGGCCTTCACGACAGACTACAAGTCCGTTTGGGGGTTTTACAGGAATAAGGACGGGTCGGGCGGGACGCCGCTGGCCAAGATACTGGGTTTCGATAACGCGAACGGCGGTGCCGTTGCCAATGATACGATAAAAGCCTTCGCAACTGAAATCGGCGCCGATCAGTCCGTTCAGTGCAGGCCTCAGTTCGTGATAGTTATCACGGACGGCGACGACTCGTGCTCGGGCGATTGCGCTTTCGATAACAATTCCTGCACCGGCATAGCGGCCGCCTCGAACAACTCGAACCGGAGGAGCTCCGTACAGGCGGTCAGCAATATAAGGACATACTTCGCGAGAAACCCGACTACGAGGCAGGTGGACCCGGACGGCGACGGCACGACTGAGACCCAGGCGATCAGGAAAGAGGTGTTCGTATTCGTTATAGGCCTCGGAACTAACAACCCGAACGCGCAAAGGGCTCTCCACGCCATGGCGATAGCCGGAGGCACTCATACGACAGGAATTATAAGGCACGTCGATCCTGCGACGGGTATCGAGATCGGCTCCGTGATCGTCGACCCCGAGCATGAGGACAGCGTGCTTCCGGGCACGGAAGGGGATACACTAGAGGTCTTCAGGGCCCTCGCCAGGGGGGACGGCCTCGATACGACACCCGCTAACGCATGGCTCCAGGGCTGTCTGACGCCTCAAATCAACGGTCAATGCACACTCAACAGCGTCAATGTTTTTAACAACAATTATTTCGATACCGGGGCTCCTTTTTCCGATCCGGTCGAGAACTTCGCGTTCCTCGTGAACAGCCCTGATGAGCTGATAGACGCGCTCAACGACATCCTGTTTACGATCGAGGGTATTAGCACCTCCGGTGTTTCTCCCGCAGCCCCGCAGTCTTCCACCGCCGTCTCGCTCAGGGACAGGATATTGCTCTCGATTCTTACTCCGATCACGACAGAGCGGCTCTGGCAGGGCAGGCTCGCGGCCTACGGATTCGTCGACGATCCGGATAATCCGGGGAGCAAGGTGGTTATCAGGAAACCCGACGCCGGGGGTTCGCTTCCTTCCGATTTTGCCGATACTCTCACGATTTTCGATGACGACGGGACTTTGAACGAGAACGCTCAAAAATTCCACTGGGAGGCGGGTAAAGAGCTCGCCGAGAGGGATATCGTAACTTCAACCCGGAACCTCTATACCGTTAAGTCGCCGGACTTGATTGACGGGGATAACGTGGAAGACCCTCCCTATAGCGGGGATGACTTCGACATCACGGGCAATGTGATCAGGTACATAGGCGGCCTGGTAAGGTTCGGCGACGATGACGAGCCGCTCGGTCCGGGCGTGTTCGGCATAACTAATGCTGATGTGACCGATCCGATTCCCGAATTTTGCAACCCGGAAGCCGGCCCCGCGACATCTTGCGAAGGAGAAAGCGGCGCGGTCGATTGCACGGACGTGAGCGACGCCGACTGTATAGAGTGTGTCAAAGGATGTATAAGGGACAAGATCGTTGACTTTTTTATCGGGAACACGGAGATAGCAACTGTGGCCGACCCGATGGGTCAGCCCGAGCTCGACGATCAAACCGATGCTTCCATTGGCTTTGATTGTCCTGACCCCGAGGACGTGGACGAGGACGGCGACACAGGGAGCTTCGACAGGTGCTCCGTGCGTCTGGGAGACATATTCAATTCAAGCCCTGTAATAGTCGGCTCTCCATCGCCCCTCTTTTTCGACGCCGGGTTCCAGGACTTCGCCTCCGCCTTCAGGGGTAGGTCGGCCGTGGTTTACGTGGGCGCGAACGACGGGTTCCTCCATGCGTTTCATGCGGGCGAGTTCGTGGATACATTCG
>CADEFK010000015.1:11752-14581 GCA_902826595.1 uncultured bacterium
GAAAAACCCCTTCACGCTTGAAGAGGAGTTGTTCCCGTTCTACGACGCCGGCACGGGGCTTGAGCTGTTCGGTGTTGCGATGCCGACTTATCTGCCGGATTCGCTGGCTACCCCGCCCACAGAGGCGGATTCTCCCGCCGAGATAGTATTCGGCACCCCGCCCCCGCCCGATTACAGGACGGGTGATTTTAAAACATTCTTATTAGACAATACGGGTCAAAGGTCTTTTTCCGACGGCTCTCCCGTGATAGGGGACGTCTTCATCGACGGCTTCCCCAATGGTATTACTCCGCCCGAAGACATACCCGAGGAGACGTGTCCCGCCTCGGTCAGCACCGCGGACGGGGAGGTCGATCTTTGCGGGCGCGAGTGGCACACTGTACTGCTCACGGGGTCGCGGAACGGGGGAGGGGCGTACATGGCCCTCGACATTACCAACCCCTCCTGCGGCGACAGCGACGGGCACGGGACGGACGGCGCCGACTGCACCACGAACGAAGTGTCGCAATTCATAAACGGCCAAGACGCGGTCGAATATCCCAAGCACCTCTGGACCCTCTTCGACCCGGATTTCGGGAATACCTGGTCAACGCCCACAATCGGGCGGATAAGGTTATCAATCGCCCAGGAAGAGGACGCCCCCCCGACAATAGCGGACAGGTGGGTTATGTTCGTGGGCGGAGGCGCGGACCCGCTCGACATCGACCCGACGGACGGGGTTACTTTCGGTAACGCATTCGTTGTAGTGGATATAGCTACCGGTAAGGAAATATATAAATTCCACCCGGATAATCCGATACCCGGAGGGCTGGCGGCCCCTGACAACATCGACCAGATGGTCTGCGACGTGGCAAGCAGGGTAGGGGCGTTTGACCTCAACGCGGACGGATATATCGACATAACGTATTTCGGGGATACGTGCGGGAGGCTCTGGAGGTTCGATGTCTCGATGCCGATCGAAATCGACGGGAGCGTTTCGGAGACCGGACCCGGCGGAAGCCTCGATATCGTGGCCGAGAACTGGACTGGGGGTATTGCCTTCTGCGCCAATACCGAAGGCGAGTGTTTAGATGGCGATGATAACCCGACTGTTCCCCAGACGAATCTGGAGCCGATTTTCTTCGCCCCCACTGTCGTCTCGGATGACCTCGGGAGGAGGCACGTCATATTCGTGACGGGCGACAGGAGGGATCCGAGCAGCATTCAAAAATCCGGGAAGCTCTATAACTTCATCGACGACTTCATCCCTGCCTTCCTTGCCGGGGGTAGCGCGGCGGGCGGCGAGACGATCAAGACGGCGACGACCCTCATTTCGGCGCAGCAGGTTATCGAATTCGAGGAACAGGCCGGGATAGCGGGCCAGTTTACTTCCTCTCCCATCGAAGCCGATGCGTTTGACGTGGACCAGGGCGAATTCCTGGTTATTTTCCCGAGAAACATAATTCAAGGCGCAGGCGATCAGCAAGACGGGGAGAAGGGGTTCGGCTCGCCTATCGTGATAAACAGGGTTCTGGTGTTTGCGACCTTTACCCCTGATTCTGGTAATGGCGACCCCTGCAGCTCCGGTTCGGGCGATGGCAGCATATTCGCTATCGATTTTATTACGGGAGCGCCGGCGTTAGTACGAATTCCGGGGGCGCAGAACAGCGGTATTCTTCAGGGTTCGGACACGCAAAAAGCCCAGGCGAGCGGCGTTACGGTGGCCGAGGGAATGCCGACTCAGGCGCAGCTGACCTTCGGCTCGCGGGGGTCGGTGTTGATGTCGGTCGCATTTACAGGCGGCCCGAGCGCGGGCGGATCGCAGTTCCTTATATGGGAGCTTCCTCCGTTCCCGACAAGAACACAAACACTATTCTGGGAGGAGATACTTTAGGCGCGCGGTTATGGACGAGCTCAAAAAAAAAGACGGATTTAGTATTATAGAGGTTTTAGTCGTTGCCTCCGTCGTGGTAATAGTAATTGTGATAGGGGCGTCCTCTTTTTCAAGCAAATTTGCCGTAAGCAAGTCTGTAGACGATCTGTCGAATAACATCGGCTCAACGCTCCAGCTTATTAAACTCCAATCGGCAAGGACAGGGGCCGAGTACAGGCTTGTTCTCGCGGACTGCGAGACGCTAGACGATACGGACCCCGATTGCCCGATCTGCGAAAGCTATAACGGATATTCCGAAGGAGATGAGGAATTAAACATTATGGTCGAGAGGGGAGACAGCAACAGAGGGTCGCAAGATTGGTGCGTCCAGAGCACCCAGACCAAGAAAATCAGCTCTGATTTAACATTGGCCGCGAGCCCGAACGTTGCGAATAACCCGTTCCGGATATCGTTTCTGCCAACGGGCATGAGGAGTGATTTCAGGACGGACGGCGTGATTGAATCTTTTACGTTAATCCCCCAGGCGGACAGGAATGTTGATAGATGCGGGCAGGTGGAGGTGACCCCTGCCGGCGGCATCAGGATCATCGAGGGCAGATGGGACGAGTCGGATTGCGTTCCAGTGCTGGATTCGAATCCGACTCCGATTCCGAGCCCAAGTTCATGACCGCTTAATCCGTTAATGTTCGCAATAAGGAGATTAGGATATGAAAAGCATTTTTCTTGCTTTACTGTTAAGCGCGTTCTTCGTATCCCCGTCATTCGGGGCCGTTCATTCAGGTTCCGGAGGTTGCCCTGTCACAATTGGCCTTCCGTCGCCTCCGCTCGACGATGAGAATAGTGAAGACCACGAAGACGATGCGGAAGATTCTGATGAGGGCGGCCAAGGTGAAGAATCGGGAAGCCAGAGTGACGGAGGCGGAGATGACGGGGAAGGGCAGCCGAGCGGGTATTGA
>CADEFK010000015.1:14681-30081 GCA_902826595.1 uncultured bacterium
CCTCTTCCGGCTTGTCCGCATCATGTATTCGGAAGTCCTCTCCTCACTTCCTGACTATATAGTAGTAGTTGATCGGGTCGTGGGGGAGTTCCTTGACTTCGATTTCCCTGAATCCGGCTTCCCCGAGCATTTCGCATGCGAGCTCCTTCCCCCACATAGCGCCCAGTCCTTTCCCGTCTTGCGCGAGCGAGACCGTCATGCAATGCGTGCACGATACAGTGTATAGAAACGGGGCGAGCGGGTTGTCCATGTTCTTCTCGACGCGGCTCGATCCCTTGATATCCTGCATAAAATAAACGCCGTCGTATTTCAATGCTCCGTATATATTGGATAACACACGGCCCGGGTCCGCCTGATCGTGCACGGCGTCGAATGTAGTGATAAGATCGAACCTCTCCCTGTCCTGGAATCCGGAAGCGTCCTGTGCCTCGAATTTGATATTGGTCAGACCGTATTCATCCGCGCGGATCCTTCCCCGCTCGATCGCCTGCGGCAAGAGGTCATACCCCGTGAACCTGCTGTTAGGATAAACCCTCGCCATCTCCAGCAGCGCGAAGCCGCTTCCGCACCCTACGTCCAGCACCTCGATGCCGGATTCGAGCCTGTCCTTGATGCCTGGTACGAGGGGGAGTAGATGTTCGTGCAGGGGGACTACGACCGTCTGGTTGCTTTCCTCGGACATCACTTCGTTGAATCGTTTAAATTCTTCGTACGGGACGCCTCCCCCCGCTTTAAAGCACTCGACAATTCTGTCTTCGACCGAGCCAGCTATGGAAAGCCACTGGGTCGATACCGCGAGATTGTTTGGTGTTGCCTTTCTCGTGAGCCAGGCAGCGTGCTCGGCAGGAAGGTGAAAGGTCCCGTTCTGCGGATCGTAGTCGACTATGCCGCCGGTTACCATGGCTCCCAGCCATTCGCGCACGTAACGCTCGTTGAGACCGGCCTTTTTGGCGATCTCGTCGCTCGCCGCAGGCGGGAGCTCGTCCATCGCATCGAATAAACCCGTCCTGTGCCCTATTGAAATCATAACGGCAAGCGCGCCGTTATTCAGGACGGCGAACATTTTTTCGGCAAACTGATCTGATTTCGTCTGGTTTATCCCTGTGTTGCATGCACTACACATTTTTAAATTTCCTCCTTGAACGGTTTATTAAGACAGACAGGTCTGTCTCTGCCTTCTCAAAATTTTTTATACCAGTTTTTCTACAGCCTCGACGGCACGCTCCAGGGGCCACGTATCGTTGTAGTTCTTGCTGGCTGCTATTGACCCCTCCAGGACGAGATAGTACGTATCGGCGACCTCATCCACATTGATACGCCTATATTTGGGGGTTGAGTTTTTCAAGTCCCGGACGACGTCCTTCAATATCGAACGGAACCTGTCTTCGTGGAGCTTGACCTCTTTTCGTATGGGGTGGCCTGGCTCGGTTATTTCTACCGCGATGTTGCCGAATGCGCATCCGCGGAAATCCGTCTCTTCTATATATTCCTTTACGCCTTTGATAATCGCCATGTACCTCTCGTAGGGGTCGTGTAAGGCGTTGAGCATGTTTTTTATGGCATCTGTATCCATACGGTCGAGCTCCCTCAGATATGCGATACAGAGCTCCTCTTTAGACTTGAAGTTGCTGTAGAATGTGGCTTTGGCGACCCCGGATTCCTCGATTATCTGATTGATACCGGTTTGATGATACCCCTGCCGGTAAAAGAGATCGGTTGCCGTCTTGATTATTTTCTCCCTGCTCGGAATTGACCTTCTTTTCTGCATGGGTGTTATAATATGTTAGACAGACCGGTCTGTCAAGTAGTTTTTGAAAAAGACTCGAAAATGCCGCCCAGACGGCAAGTTGCGGTATCGGACAAGTATGGTGTTGGCTGAGTACGGCGCGGTTCGGAGCGCTTAAAGCCTCTCTAACTTCCGGGTCCGTAGTGAAAGGCGGTAACTTTGGATTGTTTGTCATAACTGATAACCGGACCGCTCGTCGTGAATCTAAACAATATTGCATGCTGATCATCGGCGGCGCTGAATTCTCGATTGTCGGCTGGGATTATCCGTGCGTTCTATGTAGAATAGAAACGCGGGGCATTAGCTGGATTCGGATTACTCATTGTTACTACATGCTGAACCTGAGGGGGTCATGATGAGCAAAATCGGTCGTATAGAAGTTCTCGATGACGGGCCTCTCGTCGCTGAGGGGCTGGATAAACTGGATAACTCAAAAGGAGACGAGCTCGGAATCAAAGAAAAGGTAGCCCTCTGCAGGTGCGGGGCCTCGGGGAATAAACCCTACTGCGACGGCTCGCATAAGAGGATCGCTTTTTCGAGCAAGGTCGAGAAAGACAAGCCTGGAGCACTGTCGATTGACGACGGCGGAAATGAGATAAAGGTGCTGAAAAACGGCCCTTATGAAGTGCGCGGGTGTTTATTGGACATAAAAGCTCCGATGGGCTTGTCTCGGGACAAGCCTTATTACCTCTGCAGGTGCGGGGCCTCCGGTAATAAGCCCTTTTGCGACGGTTCGCATAAGACTATACAATTTAGTGATGAGAAAAACTGATTTCGGAGAATTGCAAGCATGGCACTTACCCCTTCGAATATGCTGCCGTTAGGCACAAAGGCCCCTCATTTCAGGCTTTGGTGTGCGGTGAATGAAAAAGAGTTAAGTCTTGACGAGCTGAAATCGGACAAGGCCACTGTCGTAATGTTTATTTGCAACCACTGTCCCTATGTCAAACATGTGCAAAAGGGTTTGGTCGAGCTCGCGAACGACTACATGCCGAAAGGTGTATCCTTTATCGCCATCAACTCGAACGACGTCGGGAAGTATCCCGAGGATTCCCCTGCCAAGATGAAGAGCGTCGCACTCATGATCGGCTATCCATTCCACTACCTCTTCGACGAAACGCAAGAGGTAGCCAGGGCTTACAATGCGGCATGCACGCCGGATTTTTACATATTCGACTCCGGTCTGAAATTGGCATACAGGGGACAGATGGATGATTCGAGGCCGGGGAACGGGAAACCGGTAACGGGTAAGAATATAAGAGAAGCCCTCGACAGGATCTTAAAAGGGGAGCCTGTCGGTGAGGATCAGGTGCCGAGCATCGGCTGTAATATCAAATGGAAATAGCCTGCCGTATCGTACGGATAAAATTTTCGATCCCTCGATCTTTCACTATATCGGATGTAATTAGGCATTATAGAGGCTATGTTTTTTGACCTTACATTATCTTCAAATTATCTTAACGAATCCGGTGTATGATTATATGTCTCATTGAGCGGGCCAGTCCGGGTGTGATAATGTCGAAAGTGGTATTAACGGATCGGAGGAGTTTTCAATGGTAAGGAATACAGTGAAAGAGCTCCTTTCATACATACTTTGGCCATTGCTTCTGGGCATTCCGGTATATGCGGTTTATCTCGGTATCGAGGCTGGGAGGCCGACCCTTTACTTCAACATCGCTTATCTGAGCCTCGCCGCGTCGCTGTTCGTGCTCGAGAGGGTAATGCCTTACCGTGAGGAGTGGGTCGAGTCGGACGGACAGGAATTGCCCGACTTTGCGCACACGATACTCAACAAGGGGCTGGTCCAGCTGGCTCTGTTTCTCCTGCTTATAAGCGGAATTATAGAAACCATGGGCCATAGGTCCGCTTACTCGTTCTGGCCTTCGGAGCTCCCGATGGCTGCTCAGGTTCTGATAGCTATGGTCATAAGCGAATTCGGGCTTTACTGGAAGCACAGGCTGGCGCATACCTGGGATTTTATGTGGCGTTTCCACTCGGTGCATCACAGCGTCGAGAAGCTATGGTTCTTCAACACCGGGAGGTTCCATTTCGTGGACACCTTCTGCAGCCTTCTCTTCAGCGTACCGCTCCTTTTTATCATGGGCGTGCCCGGAGACGTGTTTATATACTTCAGCTCTACTACGGCTTTCATCGGCTTACTCACACACTGCAACGTATACGTGCACGGCGGAGTGCTCAATTACATATTCATAACACCCAATGTCCACAGGTGGCATCATTCGAGAAAGGTGGAAGAGGGCAATAACAACTACGGGGAGAATCTCGCTATATTCGATATAATCTTCGGCTCTTACTATATGCCTAAAGACCGGCATGTGGGGCCGCTCGGGATAAAGGAGCAAATGCCCAAGGCTTTCCTCGGGCAGCTTGCGGCCCCGTTCGTCTGGGATAAATACCGGAACAAAAGGCGGTAAACTTACTTCTTTCTCGTATAGACGATTTCCATCATCCGTGTTTCTTTCCCGTCTTTTCCAGTAACATACATTTCGTAAACGTGCTTATCGGCGCTTACCATTGTCGTTACTCCGCGGAACGCCTTTTCGCCTTCCCCGGGGCATGAAAACGTGCCCTTTTCGGCAAGTGATTTTGTTGCCGGATCATAGGTGCCCGAGCCGATCATCATGCCCGTCCCCATGTTGTCTATCCACACGCCCGTATATTCTTTGGCCTCGTTGTCGTAGCCCATCATGCCCATGCCCTCGAACTCCTGCCCCATGGCCATACCTTTCGCGCTCTGCTCGATGAAACGGCCGCCCATTATCCACTTTACTTCGCTCGTGCCGGTGGACTTCTGAGGCTCCGATTCGGGGGTTTCCCACCATGTGACTACATAATCCCAATTCCCGACCATGGATTCGAGGACTTTATGACCCTCGCCCGGCGTGGCGTATTCCTGCCACTTTTGCATCATTTCCTGTTTCATCTTGTCCATGGCCTCGGTCTTCGCGGGCTCCGCATTATCCTGCGCACTCGCGATCGAGGTTCCCGCGCCAGCGCTCACGAGAACGACGAAGGCCGGCACCAGCAACAACCTGAAAAAATTCTGTATTGTACTCATGTATTGCCTCCTGAAACGATTATTTTTTATGGGTCTAGTATCTGATCGTCATTTGCATTCCTTTAGAAATACGCGCGCCGCAGGCTCTGCAACCCTTTCCCGGCGACGCCGTATGTTGATTGCTTATAGGCCCCGGTTCGGTCCATTATTGTTTTTTTGTAAGAACTATCTCCATCGTCCGGAACTCTTTATTATCGGGGCCGGTCGTGTACATTTCGTAGGTATATTGGTTCGGGCTGGCCATTGTTATTACGGATCTGTAGGGCTTCTCTTTCTGGTCTTCCATAGGGCATGAGAGGGTTCCCGTGAACACGATTTTTTTGCCTGTTGAATCGTATGTGCCGGTGCCGCTCATGATACCTGTCCCCATGTTGTCCATCCAGATCTCGTTGTATGTATCTTTCGCGTTGTCATAGCCGATCAGGCCCAGGCCCTCGAACACCTGCCCCATCATTGTGCCCCTGACTGTTTCTTCAACGAACCTTCCTCCCAGTATCCACTTATGTTCGCTCGTTCCCGAAGACTTCTGGGGATCTGAGGCCGGGGTTTCCCACCATGTGACTACGTAGTCCCAGTTGCCGACGAGCGGCTCCAGGGCTTTATGCCCCTCGCCCGGCGTCGAGTATTCCTGCCACTTTTGCATCATCTCCTGTTTCATTTTGTCCATGGCCTCGGTCTTTGCGGGCTCAGCGTTATCCTGCGCGCTTGCAATCAGGGTCCCCGCGCCAACGCTCACGAGAACGACGAAGGCCGGCACCAGCAACAACCTGAAAAAATTCTGTATCGTATTCATATATTGCCCCCTTGCTACATGTGATGCTGCTAGAATACTAACCTATTCATAGGTGGAATAAAAAGGATTCTTTATCTAAGACAGTAGTTAAAACTGTAACGCAGACCCTAGTGCGGCGAAACCTCAGGCTGACTTAACCCTTTACAACGGTTAGTGTATTTCAGGGTCCGGGGTTCTCTTTTTGTCATTTTTCCTGATTCTTCCGAACTCGTGGTTTACCTGATCCATTGTTTTAAATTCGTAGTTGCCCCATTCTATTGCTTCTGTACCGAAGCCGAGCAGAAGCTCACCCGAGTCATCGATCATGCCGAGGATATACTCGAGACTGTTATATTCGAGCAGGGTGGGGGTTGTCCCCTCATCCGTGAGGAGCGTGCCATCCTTTTCCATGTAGAATTTAAATCCCATCTCGGAGCCGTAATAGACGGACAGATAAACCGTGCCGTCCTCCCTCGTGCCGATTACGAAGACCGAGTCCTGGGAAGAGAATCTCAGCTGGAGATTATTCTCCCTGTAGTAGAACTCCTTGTCAGCGAGCTTAACGAGCTTTTCGATCGACTGTATTAATTTCGGGACTTTCATTGGCCGGCTTATTAAGTATAACGAACACATCCGTAAATATCCCGTCCCGGTCGCCGGTATCCGTGTCGCTTTCGTATATGTAAATAAATAAGGTTCCGGCCTAACTCCTTGAATAAGTTTCACTCTATACTATTATCTTTGTTTGAACGAATATATTAGGAAACGGGAAGGATATGGCGGACACACCTGACACAATTTCCATAATCCCTGTGAGGGGCATCCCGGAGATCATGCCCGGAGACGACCTCGTCAAAATAGTATCCCGTGCGGTAAAGGAGCTTGGGCTTTCTTTTCTGGACGGGGATATAGTCGTTTTCGCCCAGAAGATAATATCCAAGGCGGAGAACCGAATAGTTAAGCTGAGCGAAGTGGCGCCCTCGCCCTTCGCTTTGACTCTCTCGCGGGAAGTGAGCAAGGACCCGCGGCTCGTGGAAGTGATATTGAGCGAAACAACCAAAATCATAAAAATGGATCAGCGGAAGCCGGAGAAGGGCAGGCTGATCGTCGAGACCCGGGGGGGGATCATATCGGCGAACGCCGGGGTCGACGCCTCGAACGTCTCGGGCGGGGATTCGGTGACGCTCCTGCCTGTGGATTCCGACCTGTCCGCGGAAAACCTCGTGCGCGGGTTTAAAAGCGCGGCCGGCGTGGAGATTGCGGTCATTATCACGGACACGGTCGGAAGGCCGTGGAGGGAAGGGCTTGTGGACATCGCTATAGGGTGTTCCGGTATCAGGCCGCTCAGGGATTACCGGGGCAGGAAGGATTCGAAGGGGCTCGTCCTGAACGCGACTGTAATGGCCGTCGCCGACGAGATAGCTTCCGCAGCCGGCCTCGTCATGGAAAAGGCGGATTCTGTGCCAGTTGTGATTGTCCGTGGGTACGGGTTCGAAAAGGGGGGCGGGGGCGCGGGGGATCTGATAAGGAATCCGGAAGACGATCTCTTTCGCTGACGCGCTTATATGCTCCGGGTCCGGAGGGGTGCCGCCGGAGGGGCGATCCGCATGAAAGTCCCTGAAACGGCTGCGGGAATAACGTACGTTCGGGTGATATAATTTAGTCAGCTTATGGAATTGATATCCAAACTTATATCCAACAGGCCGCTGGCGGCTCTCACTCTATTTCTTGTTTCCTTCGCTCTCTACTCGCCCTCGCTCAAAAGTGACTTCGTCTGGGACGATGTGGAGATGATAACGAAGAGTAATGTTTCCTACGACACTTCGAGTATTATCTATTATATAATCCCCGATAAAATCGAAAACAAGCAAGAGCGGTATTACCGCCCCGTCGTATATCTGTCGTGGGTGGCGGATAACGGGATCTGGGGAATTTCTCCGTTCGGTTATCACCTGAGCAGTCTCATATTCCACTCCGTTTCGGTCGTTCTTTTCTACTTTTTTGCAGCGCTCATACTGAGAGAATTCGACGCCGCCGGCATCGAGCCGGCGGCTTTTCTTTCGGCATTTCTCTTTGCTCTTCACCCAATGCATGTGGAATCGGTATCGTGGGTCGCGGGGAGGTCGGACGTGCTCTGCGCCATTTTTCTCTTCCTCGCCTCCATTTCCCATATACTTTCATATAGAATCTCATGGTTTTTGGCACTTGCCGGATCAGGCTTCTTGCTCTCACTTTTTTCAAAAGAGGTCGCGATCGTTTTTCCGATATTGGTATTGGTCTTCGACCTCATGAATCGGAGGCTCTTCAATTGGAGTAACATTCCGAAATATGCGGTCTATTTGGGCGTAATGCTGCTCTATTTGTATCTAAGGGCTAAGGCGTTCGACATACCGGAGGTCGATGGAGGAATTGTCAACGGGGGCCTCGAGCACGCTCCAAGCGGGGGAGACCATGCATCCAAGGCCGCTCTTTATCTGGGGCTGATCAAAACCCTTTTAGGCTCCTACCTCACGTATCTCGATAAGCTGATACTCCCTTTCGGCTTCGATCCTTTTATAACCGCGGTCCCGAGGGAAACCCCTTTTCTGATTTCCTCGATAGTCCTGTTGTCCGTGCTGGCCGTACTGAGCTTCATTTCGATAAAAATGAGGGAGAAAGTCACCGCCTTCAGCATATTCTGGATTTTGATTACGCTCGCCCCATCGGCCCTTATAGCGATCGTATCCATAACCCCTACACCTCTGGCGGAGCGCTATTTATTCATTCCATCTGCGGGCTACTGTCTTCTCATCGGCTATTGGATGGTCAAAGCCGGCAGCCGTGCCCGCTTAAAACGCATAGCGTGGGGGCTAGGCCTTTTTTTAATAGTCGTGTTTGGACTCACCGCGTATAGAGGGCAGCGCATTTGGAAAGACGATCTCACACTCTGGAGAGACATATCCCTCAAGTCTCCCTACCACCCGCTGCCTCACTCGAACTACGGGCTCGCGCTATCGAATACGGGCGAGCTCGACGAAGCGATAAAGGAATACAAGATCGCGCTTTCCCCGGAGATGAAAGACAGCCCGAGGGGGCTGGCAATCACGGCAAACAATCTCGCGCTCGTTTATCTGGACAAAGAAGAGTATGAAAAAGCTGAAATGTGGTTTCGCAGGGCGCTCGAATACGACCCGAGTTATGGGAAGACTTATTACCACATGGGGCTTATTTACTATATAAACGGCGAGCTCGCAAATTCGCCTGAAAGTTACCGTGAAGCGGAGCAGTATGTAAAAGAGGCGATGAAGCGTTACAAGTACTATGGAAGGGCGAACCTTCTTCTCGCCAAGATATATTTGAGGACGGGCGAGGCGGACAAAGCCGTAAAAGAGGCCAGGGCCGCAATCGACGTAGGCCTCCCCGAAAATTTACTCAAGGAAGCCCGCGATATTCTTGAAATAGATAATGGCGGTAGTTATCAGGAACCACAGTAATACGGTCAGCAGTAACGGCCTGTCTTTATATAGGGACTCGGTCGGGTCCCCCCTGGTATCCGTTTGAACGAGGTACGTGTACCTGAGCACGCCGAAGATCGCAAGCGGGACCGTGACGAGGAATATCCTCGTCTCTACTTCGACCGTATAGATGGCGTATGTAACTATAGCGGTGGTTGCGAAGATGCTGAGCGTGGTATCGAGAAAATTCGTGTTGTACCGGGTAAGCACCTCTCTGAATGTGTTTTGCGGGCCGTTGTGCAGAGCAAGCTCGTGTCGCCTCTTCCCGAATCCAAGCAGCAGCGATAGGAGGAGCGTCGTAAGAAGAAGCCAGTTGGAGACCTCTATCCCGGATGCAATTCCCCCGGCTTCGATCCTCAGGACGAAGCCGATAGCGATGCAGAACACGTCTACTATTTCAATCTTCTGAAGATAATATGAATATGATAGCGTGAGTAAGAGGTAAAGCGCCGTTATGATTAAGAAATCGGTCCCGATGATTAAGGATGCCGCGAGCGACAGGACGAGAGTTATTATCCCCAGTACGACTGCAGTAAATATGCTTATTCTTCCTGAGGTCAGGGGCCTCTGTTTTTTCTTCGGATGCAGGCGGTCGTGCTCGATGTCGAAGATATCGTTTATTATGTAGGCCGTCGATGATGCAAGAGAGAACCCTACGAAAGCGAGGAACATTTTGAAGAACATGTCGGTGCTGGTAAAAAGCCCGCCGCCGAAAAAAGGGGGAGCCAGCACCAGGAAATTCTTGACCCATTGCTGGGGTCTGAGAGTGTGCGCGACGTCTCGCAGGAAATACTGCATTCCTAGCATTCTACTATTTTAAACTATATTAGCAAAGACTTGTTATTACTGTGTATATTTCTCAAGTGGCCAGAACCTCGGAACCGCTGTTTGTCAAGATAGCACACAGGGGCGCCAGCGCTTATGAGCCCGAGAATACCGTTCGTTCTTTCAGAAGGGCGATCGAGCTCGGGGCGGATATGGTTGAGCTTGACGTTAGAAGATCGCTCGACGGGCGTCTGGTCGTCATTCACGACAGCAAAGTCGACAGGACGACTAACGGGAGAGGTCTCGTAAGGCACAAGTCTCTCGCCGAGATCAAGGAGCTCGACGCCGGGATGGGAGAAAGAGTCCCGACGCTCGAGGAGGCGTTTGAGACGGCTGCGGGCAGGACAAAGTTCGTTATCGAGCTCAAGGAGGACGGACTCGAGAATCAGGTAATCAAGATCATAAAAAATTACTGTGATATGAGAGACGTTTTCATTGTCTCTTTCAAGCCTCACAGGTTAAAGGCCGTAAAGGACCTGGAGCCGGTTTTGAAAACCGGGCTCATTCTGTTCGCTTCCGCCGACCCCTTGAGAATCGCCAGGATATGCGGGACCGATGCGGTCGCGCCGTTCAGGTGGTTTATCACAAAGAACCTCGCGGACAGAGCCCGTGACGCCGGGATTTATCTGTTTACCTGGACCGTGGATGACAGTGAAAAAGCCGCGCGGCTGAGGGATCTTGGAGTAAGCGGGATTGTGACAAACAAGCCCGATTTAATATAACGAATATTTTATAATACACACTTCTGTTTCAGATATTTGTATAAATATGGGCATTCTAAAAGATATCAGGGCTGATTTCCAGGCGGTATTCGAGCGGGACCCCGCAGCGAGCAGCTCGCTCGAGGTAATTGCGGCCTATCCCGGTTTTCAGGCGGCTGCCTCTCACCGTATTACTCATTATCTCTGGCGGAAAAACTTTAAATTCACGGCCAGGCTCATGTCTCACATATCCCGGTTCTTTACAGGGGTCGAAATCCATCCGGGCGCCGTTATAGGGAAGGGGTTCTTTATCGACCATGGGATGGGCGTCGTCATCGGAGAGACGTCCGAAATAGGGGAGAACGTGACCATATACCACGGTGTTACCCTCGGCGGTACGAGTTTTACGAAGGGGAAGCGGCATCCTACCATAGGCAGTAATGTGACTATCGGCGCAGGCGCAAAAATCCTAGGCCCGCTTAACGTGGGGGCGAATTCCAAGGTGGGGGCGAATTCAGTCGTTATCAGGGATGTGCCGCCGAATTCGACTGTAGTTGGCATACCGGGCAGTGTCGTGCCCGGGGATATTTTTCCCTACTACTCCGGTCTCGAGCACAACATGCTGCCCGACCCGATTTTTCCTCTCATTGAGAGGATTAAGGGGCTGGAAGAAAGCGTCCACGCATTAAAGAGCGAGCTCGATGATATACGGGAGAAAAAGAGCCTCTATAAGGCGGCTAATTGATCCTTCTACACGATACCCGTTTCTACTTGGCCAGCAGCGCAGCCGACACGACGGCAAACGCGACTCCGGCTATCTCCCTCGGCCCGAGCTTCTCCCCGAGGAATATTAGCGCCAGTATGACGGTCAGCGCCGGATAGACCGCGGACAGCGGGACAAGCACTGAAAGCTTCGCGTACTTGAGGGCGACAATAAAGAGTATTGTCCCAATGCCCCAGCTCAGTCCCATGAGAAGCGCGGGATAGTTCACGGAAAAGTTGTTGAATATGGCGTTCCTGTTCCAGACAACGAACGTCGTAAACACGGTGAGTGTGCCTACTCCTTCAAAGAAATACACCCTGTATGAGATGTCCTTAAAGGACGCGACCTTGCCCAAAAAGCTGCCGAGAGAAAAACAAACTAGGGCGAGTAGAGTCATTACGTACCATCTTTCCATCTGAGCTCTCCTTTTTTATTATTCAAACAATCCGGCCGCAGTGCCGGCTTATTATCTCAGGCCGAACATTTGTGCAGGGCCGTAGTCGATGTGATACATCCGTAATTCGGATCCCGTCCGGGACAAATCCGGCAATTGAAACATTAACACAGCCTTAATTTTTTCTAAATATCCCCTTAATCTTGGAATGGTGTACTGATAATGCCACCTTTTATCAAGGCCATTACCCTCCCTAACACCTTGGGTCCTTCTTGACTACTGGGGGTGATTGAAAAATCACCCCCAGTCTTTTTTCGGTTACTTTTATTAATCTTCATCAGATCATGCTATTATTTCTGTATTGTATATGCAAATGAAAAAAGCGACTTGTATTTATATTGCAGGGAGGCTTAAACGATGAGCGAAATGAAAGAATACGCGCCCGGAACTTTCTGCTGGGCGGAGCTCGTGGCGGGTGACGCCGATAGGGCGAAGGAGTTTTATTCGAAGCTTTTCGGATGGAATTATACGGATGTGCCGATCGGGGACGGGAAGGTCTATTCCATGGCTTCCGTCAACGGAAAAGAGGCGGGCGCCATGTATCAGATGTGGTCCACACAGAAGGAACAAGGAGTTCCAACTCACTGGGCAAGCTACGTATCGGTATCGAACGTGGATGAATCCGTGAAAGAGGCGGAGTCATTGGGGGGCGGTGTGATAGTCGGACCGATGGACGTATTCGATTCGGGGAGGATGGCACTAATCCTCGATCCGACGGGCGCCGCTGTATCGTTGTGGCAGCCTATGAAGCACGTAGGAGCCCGTGTGGTGAACGAACACGGGGCCTTTTGCTGGAACGAGCTTCTTACGAACGATACCGGGAAAGCCGGCGCGTTCTACACCGGGCTTTTCGGGTGGACCGCGAACGAGCAGGATATGGGCGGTATGATTTATACGGTTTTCATGAACGGGGAAAGGCCCGCTGCCGGAATGATGAAGATAGATAAGAGCTGGGGGGATGCTCCTTCCAACTGGCTTGTTTACTTCTCGGTTAATGACTGCGACGCCTGTGCCGCCGAAGCAAGCTCTCTCGGGGCGGAAATATTAAACGGGCCGATGGACATCCCGGGAGTGGGACGATTCGCTGTGATGACAGACCCACAGGGCTCCGTGTTCGCGGTTATAAAACTCGAACCGATGTAATCCTCGTTATTTATCGTGCCGGAACCCGCAACACCCTGTAAATACCGCCTATAGGAGCTGTCTTCTCTTGATAAACGGGGTGTGTATCTGGTCTTCCTTGTAATTGCCGGTAAGCGCATAGAGTATCAGGTTGATGCCCATCCTGAACGCGAGCTCCCTCTGGGATTCTCCCCCGGGCATGCACTCGAACTCCCATTTTCCGAACTCGTCTTCGGACCACGCCCCGCCGAGATCGTTCCTTGAATAAATTACAGCTGTCCGGTCTTCGTCGCTGAATCTGATTCCTTCGAGATAGGGGTTTATGATTATTCTCCCGCTCGCCGAATAGAGGAGATAGAATGATTTATAGACGACGTGGTCCTGTGTGAGTCGCGAAAGCGCGGATTCGGGGAATATGTTTTTTAACTCCTCCCTGATCCGTGTATCGAACGGGGATATGTCTGCGCCGGATGCGTCGTCTATCACGAGAGTCCCCCCGAGCTTTAGGTACTTCCTGAGCCTCCTTCTCTCATCTTCCGTAAACGGCTCGAAGCTCGAGCCTCCGGCCATGTAAAGGAAAGGGTAATTAAAGAGGCCGGCGTCGGCCAGTCTCAGGACCTTTCGTTCGTAGGACGCGATGACGCTCGTCCTCAGCTCGAGGGCGCTCATGAGTCTCTTGTAATCCCTCGGCCTCGGGTCCCAAACCCCGTTATATTCGAGCTGCGCAAAGTGGAATTTTGAGCCTTCGTAAAGCCCTAGAAGGGGGAGAGATAACGCCCCGACTGTTCCCGCAAGGATATTTCTGAGGAAATGTCTTCTGGTAAGCACACTACTAAAATATTGCGGGCATTCATATGGTCTGTCAAGAGAGGGGGCAAAGGCGGTCTGCTTAGGATCGAAAAACGGACAAAGAAATCCGTATTAGCAATTTCGGTAGAATCTTCTTGGAAAAAGAACGCGCTTGCTATGCGAAAACCGATACGTCTATCAGGCCGGGCTCACCTTGACTACTTTCGTCGCCTGGGGTCCCTTCGGCCCTTCCGTAATATCAAATTCTACGGTTTCACCCTCGGCAAGGCTTTTATATCCATCCCCTTCGATAACGCTGTAGTGAACGAACACGTCCTTTCCTATTTCATCCGACTGGATGAATCCGTAACCTTTGGAACTGTTGAACCACTTTACTTTACCCTGCATAAAGCTCGATTCCTCCTAAGAATCTACTTCAAAGAGCTTACTATTGCACGTTTTTTATATTTTGTCAAATGCTATTTTTGTATTCCGCAATTGATAGCGGGCATCGTTTGCGTTAGCTTTATCCTTCTATGACAAACGATAAATCCCCCGGGATCGACAAGGCGTCAGTCGATGTGTACAGGAAAGAATTCCCCATAGTAAATACCGGCATTTATCTCGACCACGCTGGTGTGGCCCCGATACCGATCAGGGTTATGAGAGAAGTCGATGATTTTCTGGGAGAGGCTGCCGGAAAAGCCGTTATGGGCTATGAAAGCTGGATGGAAAGGGTAGAGGAGGTCAGGACCCTGTCCGCGAGGCTCGTCGGAGCAGAAAAGGACGAAATCGCATTCATAAAAAATACGTCTCACGGCATCTCCATAATCACGGGCGGGCTCGACTGGAAAGAAGGGGATAATGTGCTCGTCTTCGAGAAAGAATTTCCGTCCAACATCTATCCCTGGCTCGATTTGAAAAGGAAAGGGGTAGAGGCCAGGTTCATCCCGCACAGGGGCGACCGTATCCGCCTGGAAGAAATCGAGGCGCTTATGGACAGCCGGACAAGGCTCGTCTCGATGAGCTCCGTTCAGTCTTTAAACGGCTTCATGATTGACCTGAAGGAATTAGGCGGCTTGTGCAAACGAAATGGGGCGCTCTTTTTTGTTGACGCTATCCAGAGCCTGGGAGTCGTCCCAATGGACGTCGCGGAATTCGGAGTGGATTTCCTCGCCGCGGACGGGCATAAGTGGCTCCTTGCGCCAGAAGGGACGGGCATATTTTACTGCCGCATGGAGTTGGCTGCGGAATTGAATCCGAATTTGATCGGGTGGAAGTCGGTGAAGAACGATTATGATTTCGAGAATATAGATTTTACTCTCAAGGAAAACGCCCTCAGGTTTGAGGAGGGTTCGTTCAACGTGATGGGGATCAGGGCGCTGGGCGCGGCACTGGGCCTGCTGTTCGAAATCGGGATCGAGAGGATAGGAGCGAGGGTTCACGATCTCGGCGATGTAATAATCGACGAGGCCGAGAGGAGGAGGTTCCGGGTCAGGACGCCCCGCGACAGGAAAGAAAGGGGGGGGATAGTCTCCTTCTCCGGGGATTTCGATCCCGTCGGTCTGAAAAAGAAATTGAGGGAATCGAATATTGTGGTCAACAACAGGGGCGG
>CADEFK010000016.1:0-13010 GCA_902826595.1 uncultured bacterium
CGTTTAATCCGGCGATTGCGCTCGGAATAACGGTGATGGGGATATCCGCAGTGGGCAATATATGGATTTTCCTCGCCGCGAATTTCCTTGGCGGGGCGGTTGCGGCGCTTGCGTTCAACGCGCTCAACCCGGACGACAAGTAGCTGGCGGATCGATCCTCAGAAACCAATTAGTTGCTGCCTGTATCCGCAAACGGGAGGCGAGGGGATCTGTCGATTCCCAGGGCTTTACTTGATAACAAAGGGCTGACGGGCGACGTCACTGGGCGTGATTCCGCTCGGCAGTTTGTTGTGCCTAGGACACCGCCGCTATAAACTTGATTTCTCACGCGGGTTATTATGGAACGGTTAAGAATCTTAACAGTCTCGATCGCTCTCTTCGCTCTATTTTCGTTCGCTTCGTGCAGGGAACGGAATGAAGAGGTATCGACTGAGACTCCGGCAACCCAGCCTGATCGAGCCGCACTCACGGCGGGCGTAGGGGAGGGCTATGAGGATGACCCGGCATTCAGGGCGTTTCGCCCGGATAAGCAGAATTTCGGTGATTTCGATGAGATGAAGAAGAGGCGCCAAATACGCGCGCTCGTGCCGTACAGTCTCACGTTTTATTTCGTCGATAAGGGAGTACAGCGCGGGGCGTCTTATGATTATTTGAAGGCATTCGAAGAAGAACTGAACAAAAAATTAAAGACCGGGAACCTGAAAATCCACATCATTATAATTCCAACTTCACGCGATCAGATGATACCGAAGCTCGTTAACGGGTACGGCGACCTCGCGCTCGGGAATTACACCATCACGGCAGGCAGGCTCGAGAAGGTCGATTTCTCGTCCCCGGTTTTGAAAGGGGTGAAGGAGATAGTAGTGACCGGCCCGGACTCGCCTGATATAAAAGCCCTCGATGATCTATCTGGACAGGAGGTTTGGGTTCGGGAGTCGAGCAGTTACGATGAGAGCCTTGAAAAGCTGAACGAAAGATTTATGAAGGAAGGGAAAGAGCCCGTGAAAATTATGGCCGCGGACGAGAACCTCGAAGACGAGGATATATTGGAGATGGTGAACGCGGGCCTCATTGAATTTACTGTCGTCGACAGCCATCTGGCGGAGTTCTGGTCTCAGGTCTTGGAAGAATTGGAACTGCATCCCGACTTGGCCGTCAGGACGGACGGCGAGATAGCGTGGATGATGAGGAAAGAGAGTCCGCAGCTCAAAAAAGAGGTCGACAGCTTCATCGAGGACCACAAGCAGGGAACTTTGTTTGGTAATCTGATTTTCAAAAAGTATCTACGGAGCACCAAATGGGTGGATGATCCTCTCGAAGGAGAAGAACTGGAGAGATTCAACTCCATGGTCGAAATCTTCAAGAAATATGCGGGGCAGTATGAATTTGACCGGCTCCTGCTCGCGGCGCAGGGTTATCAGGAATCCGAGCTCGATCAGAATAAGCGGAGTCCCGCCGGCGCCGTTGGCGTCATGCAGCTTCTCCCCTCGACCGCAAAGGATCCGAATGTGGGAATACCCGATATAGAAAAGCTCGAAAACAACATTCACGCGGGCACCAGGTACCTTCGGTTCATGAGGGATCGTTATTTCGATGAGCCGGGCGTCAAGCCCCTTGACCGCATGTTGTTCTCATTCGCGTCCTATAACGCGGGGCCGAGTAAGATAGCACGGATGAGAAAGCTTGCTGCGGATATGGGGCTCGACCCGAACGTATGGTTCAGAAACGTCGAGATTGTGGTTTCCGACAAGGTTGGGAGAGAGACGGTGACTTACGTCGGGAATATTTATAAATATTATGTCGCGTATAAGATGACGCTAGAGCGGGTCATGTAGCGGAAGGAAATAAAAGAGGGTCAGGCCGCGCAATGATTGTATTAAACTAGGGAGTGATATCCCTCGTGTATTGCTTGTTGGCGGATATGCAAATTGTCAAGTATTGTGTTGAAATAAATTACGGGGGTGTGTTATGAAGAGACAGGATTTCAGTATGTACATCCGGGCTTTTTTTCTTATTCTCTTGCTCGCTTTACCCGCAGCTTCACAGACTGAGCAGGGGGTCGAGGTAAAGGACGCGCCCAGGATCGATTCCGAATCCTTGTCGGATTTTGTGGAATCTCTCGAATTCCTCTCGAAGGCCGGCAGCTTCAGCTTTACCGCCGAGACCGAATACGATGCCTTGCAGGGGAACGGGCAGAAGATAGAATTCGGAGGCGTCCACAAGCTTACGGTGGTGCGTCCGGATAAGGTGTATTCTGATATAGAGGAAAGGGACGGGACGAAAAAGGTATTTGTGTTCGACGGGAAGGACATCTATTTCTCGGACCTCGAACGGAACGTCTATGCGAGCGTGCCGAGGCCGGGGGATATAAACCAGGCCATAGATTATTTTACCGAGGCCCTGCAGATGCCGCTCCCGCTCGGACAGCTGATATCGAGCGATACGTACGAGTGGGTGAAGAAGGAGATATACGCGGGTGGATTCGTAGAACAGGCGACTATAAACGGTGTACTGTGCGACCACTTGGCGTTCAGGACGGAGAACATCGATCTTCAGGTCTGGATCGCTTCCGAAGGCGACCCGCTTATTATGAGGTTCGTCATCGACTACAAGAACTCGCCGGGTGAGCCGCAGTTCAGGGCGACGCTCGGGGACTGGAACTTTAAGCCAGCGGTATCGGATTCGCTATTCGTATTCAAACCGGCGGAGAAGATGCAGAAAATCGCATTTGCACCGGTGCTGCGCACGGAAATAAAATCTGAGGAAAAAGAGGGAGAGAAGAAATGAGAACCGACAAAAAATTTATGGTGAATCTCTTATTATTTGCGGTCATGTTAGTGTTTCTCGTCGGCACTTTGGAGACCTATGCCAGGGGCAGAGGGTCGGGAAAAGGGTCGCACAGGAGTTCCAACAAGAATATTAGCAGACAAGGGCCCGCAAGGACGGGGTCTATGAAATCGAGCGATTTCAACAGGCATTCGAGCCGTTCGAGCTCCCGGAACGTCCAGAGGAGCAGCAGCCATACGGGAAGCCAGTCTCAGAGGAAACAGAAGGCGCAGGACTATAAGGCCGCAAACCCGGACAAGGCGAAAGACTTTCAAGACAAGCGCGCGGATAATGCGGGTGACCTTCAGGAAAACCGTCAGGATTGGAAGGATACAAACCGCGAGGACTGGCAGGATTACGGCAATAACGCCCGGAATGACCGTCAGGAGTTTTACGATGACAACGACTACAACAGATATGACGACGATTGGGAGTGGGGAGACAACGTGGAGTACCCTGTCGGCGCCATGGCTGCCGTTGCTGTAGGAACCGCGGTGACCTACTCCGCGTTCAACTCGCAAACCTGTAACCCGACAACGGTCTATGCGAACGGAGTGGCGTATTATCAATGCGGCTCGACGTGGTATAACCAGGCTTATCAGCAAGGGGACGTCGTCTATGTAGTCGTCGACACGCCGCCCGGGTACTGACGCACTCACGCTGCCCGCACCTTGCACAATCGGCATTTACAGGCAAACGGTTGCCGGCCGGGGACAATGATTAAATACCTGCGTTCGAAGGCGTGTCTCTGCTATATTCCAGTGCTGCTGCTGACGGCAGTCGCGTTAACGCAGCCCTATCTGGCTCATAATTACGGACTAAGCCCGTGGTCGGGCGGGGGCTTCGGCATGTTCTCGACATCCGACGCCCCGTGGCGGAGGCACGTACACGCGTATTCAGTCAGTCCCGGGGTAAGGCGGGAGATAGTTATTCCGGATTATCTGCGTGATACGGCCTTAAGGGCGGCCGCCCTGCCCGCCGATACGTACCTGGCCCGTCTTGCTGAGGAGCTGGCGGAAATACCGTCTCCTGAGAGCGGGACCGCGCGTTCAATAATAATCCAGGTCTGGAAAACAGAATACGATCCCGCGTTCCTCGTGCCGTCGGGGTCCATGGTCAGGTCTCTCGAGGTTCCGCTTGAAGGGGATTAAAGGGCGTATAACCGAACGGCTGAGCGGCATATATGCGGGGATAGGGGGGATGAACATCGTGGATCTCTCCCTGAGGCTCACACTCCTCGACATGCTGCTGCGGCCGGTCGGGGACAGGACCGTGAGGCCGCTGACGCTCGTGTTCGCGGCGCTCGGGCTTCTCATTCCCGGACAGCTCCGGAGCAAGCTCATCTGGCTGCCCCTCGCTTTCCTCACAGGACTGCGTGTCCTTCTCGACTGGCCGCTCCCCGATAACCATGCGTATCTTCTTTTCTACTGGTGCCTCGCGGTCGCAATTGCGCTATCCTCCCGTGATTCCGAACGCTGTCTCGCTTTCAACGGGAAATACATGATTGGCCTCGCGTTCGCTTTCGCCCTTCTTTGGAAGGCGTTCCTGTCGGGCGACTTTATGGACGGCCGCTTTTTCAGTATCGCTATGCTGACCGATCCGAGGTTCGAGGCGTTTACAGGGTCTCTGCTGAGCCTGGATGTTAATGAAATAGAAGGTCTCAGACTGTTCCTCGAACAGCACATAGACGGGAAATTGCCGGCTCGGGGCCTGGACATACCGTCCCTGCCGTCGAAGCTTCATCTCGTTTCGGAAATCCTTACATACTGGACTGTGTTGATAGAAGGTGCCGTCGCAATATCATTTTTACTTCCCTCGAGGGCAGCCGTGTCGAGGCTGAGGGATTCGTTTCTTATATTGTTCTGTATCACAACTTACTCAGTCGCAACCGTCGAGGGATTCGGCTGGCTTCTCATCGCCATGGGCGTATCTCAATCGGACGAACGGCGTAAGGCCGTCAGATACCTGTATGTTGCGGCTTTTTTTCTCATTCTTGTCTATAGTTATTTGCCGATGTTCCGTTAGGAATCGGCGTGCCCGCGGCTTTCGGAATAAAGCCGCCGTTTAACGTCAGGCGGGATTGGCTTCGACAGTAGAGCTCTTAACGAGAGCCAGGAACTCGGTATAGCTTTTTGTCTTAAGCACCTTCTCCGTCATTCCGAATACGCGGAAAAGCTTGGCCAGCTCCGCGGTGATTTCGAGCTGCGTGTCCGGGGCATCTACAGGTGTGAGAATGAGAAATATCACGTATGCGGGCTTATCGTCCGGAGCGTCGAAGTCGATTCCCGAATCGGAAATTCCGACTGCGACTATGGGCTTGCTGATTCCTTCGATACGGGCGTGAGGGAGCGCGACACCGTTCCCGATTCCGGTGGGCAGAGTTTCTTCCCTCTCCAATACCGCCGCTTGCACTACGCTCGTGTCGAGACCGGAAGCCTCACACGCCATGGCAGTGAGCTCGTGTATCGCCATATGGCTCGAGAAGGCCTGAAGCTCCCGCGTGAAGAGCCTCGAGGACAGGGCGTCCAGAAGCGTCCGTTTCTTGCCCAGACGGAGAATAAGCCTGATCGCGGGGCCGCTTATAATTGAAGTAACGATGGCCATGATGACGAGGGCTACGAAGAGACGCGGACGTATGATCCCCGCCTGAAGGGCGAGCAGCCCGAGGATTATCTCCATAGCGCCCCTGGCGTTCATCGCGAACCCTACAGCCCAGGCATCGCGCTTGGTCATGTCTCCCCACCTCGCCCCCAGCACTCCGCCCGCGAGCTTGCAAACGCATGCGATCAGCAGTACGGTCAATACGGGTACGAGGTCGAAGTGAGTAATGAAATTTACGTGAAGTCCAATACTGGCAAAGAATACAGGTGCGAAAATGAAGGAAACGAACTCATCGATCATTACCCTGGTACGCTCCCGAAGATGCGAGGAATCGCCCACCGCCACTCCGACGATGAAGGCGCCGAATATAGCGTGGATTCCTATCCATTCGGTAAAAGCGGCCCCGAGGAGCGCGAGAACCAGGGCAAAGCTCAGCACTCCGCTCGGCCAGCGCGTATAGGCCTGCAGAAAGGGGAGCGTCCTGTGTACGAGTGAGCGCCCCAAAGTGAGCATGACGCCTGCGAACGCCAGGGTAAGCGTGATCGTGAGGAGAATATTGTTCGATTGTCCTGACTCCGCGCCTATGAGGCCGAGGATAATTGCGAAGATTATCCATCCTATAAGGTCGTTCAAGATAGCGGCGCTAATGACAACCATTCCGAAATCGCTCCTGTAAAGGTCCAGGTCCATGAGCGTCTTGGCGATCACCGGAAGCGCTGAGATCGATAAGGCCGTCGCGAAAAAGAGACTGAATACCAGCGGGTCGGCATCTAAATCGCTCCCAAGGGCCCGGGGAGCAATCAATGCCACGACTAACCCGAGAAAAAACGGAATTACCATGCCGGCGGTACCGACCTTGAGACCGATCCTGCGCTGTCTCCATATTGTGGAGAGGTCGACTTCCATTCCCGCGACGAGCATCAGCATGGTAACGGCAAGGGTCGTGAATGCGTTAAGGGCAACGGCGTTAGGTCCTTCCTGAGGGAATAAAAAAGCGCTGGTTTCAGGAGCCAGACTACCGAGGATCGTCGGACCCAGGATCAAGCCTGCCAGGAGCTCTCCCAATATGGCGGGCTGGTGTATCTTCTGAGCGAGCTCTCCCAAAACACGCGCCACGCCGAGCAATAAGCCGAGAGACAGGAAGAAGACCATTATATTGTCTTGAGTCAGATTCTGCATATCTGTAGTTCCGGAATGATATATATATTGCCCGGCATGAGCGGACTAATGCGTGAAATATTTGTTCATGCCGAATCCGGGGTTATTGCTGTACTTCGGTCTTGGATTATAACCCGTAAGGACAGGGACCCATTTGCCTGTCCGAGTAATTGTGCCGGGTAAATCGGCGTAAATCAATCTGAAATCGAATACCGGCCCGGCTGGATTTTCCCCCGGTCCGCTATTTGATTCGCTGTGAGTGAAGCGGGTCAGCCTCGATTTCTTCCACGGCGCGCAGCCATCCGCCGACCGTAATTCTATATAAGTCATTTTTGTCTCGATCACCTCCGGCGGGCTCGATCGGGTCAAGCACGGTGAGCGTTACAGCCGGGAACCTCAAGCCCGGGTTAATCGGCGAGAGCGTTTTTAAAGCTCCGTCTATGTATATCGGGACAATCGGAACACCGTTCTCGACGCTCAGTAATCCGGCGCCTATTCTGGGGTTCATTACCCTTCCCGTGCTGGTACGCTCGCCTTCGGGGAAAATACATACTGACATGCCGCGTCCGAGACCCTGTGATGCGAGTCTCAGGGATTCACCGTACGTCCTTGCCGTCCCGGTCAGTATTATCCTGAACGGGCGGACGAGCCAGGACATAGGCGGCCTGCTGAAATATTCTCCGAATCCCGTGAACAGGAGCCTGTCGAGCATACCGCCCGGGAGGAGGGCGAATACGAGTATTGGGTCGATGAGGCTCTGGTGGTTAGGGCATATCAATACGGGGGTGTCGCCGGGTATCTTGCCGATATGCCTGATCCTGGCCCTGAACGCGATCGACACGATTAGCCTGATCACGATCTGAACGGCTCTCATCATGGTTCTCTTCCACGCGCCCCTTTTCAAATTAAACAGGTCGTCGAGGGATCCGGCTACCCCTTCTTCAACCGGCGCTGTTTCTGCCGGGGCGGTTACGTGCCGGGATTCCGGCAGCTTCCTGAGTATATCTCCTATTGTGCGGAGCTCCGGGATTTCGCTTTCGGGTATATGAACTCCATATTCCTTTTCCATCAGCTCCAGAATCTGTACAAGCATGAGGGAATCGAGTCCGAGGTCGAGGGTGAAGTCGTCGGCCGGCCGGAAGGGTCCGTTCAGGTCCGTCAATTCCGAGAAGCGCTTTAGGAATGATACCGATTCGGGGTTTATCATGAGCTCCATGTCATCGGGGCTCAGGACTTGTTGCGAAGGTCCTTCCTCTTTCTTGAGCTCTTCCGCGATCTCTTCGATTTCCTTTCTTTTGAATTTCCCGAGCCTCGTTTTCGGCAGCTCTCCGTTATATACGATCACATCCGATATCTGCATGTATGACGGCAGGCTGGAGCCGGTCATCGAGATTATGGAACGCACCCTCTGGCTCACGTCGAAAATTCCCCTTTCTATAAGCTCTTTCGTTTCGGGCACCACTACCATGCGGAGCCCTGTGAGGCTCCCGGAAGGGGATCTCAAAGGCATCACGCACAGCTCCCTGACGATGGGGCTGTCTTTATAAAGATTTTCCACGTCTTCGGGGTAGATGTTCTTGCCCGACGGGAGGACTATCACCTCTTTTAACCTGCCGGTTATATAGAGGTTGCCGTCCCGGTCGAGCCTCCCAAGGTCCCCCGAGTAAAGCCAACCTTCTCTCAAGAGCTCACGCGTCGCGGGCTCGTTTTTATAGTAGCCGGGCGTGATATTCGGCCCCTTTATGCAGACCTCGCCTACACCCGATGAGTCCGGGTTGTCTATTTTTATTTCCACTCCCGGAAGGGGTTTCCCGGCGCTCCCCGGTACGGGCTTATACGGAGAAGTGAGCGTCGATACGGCTGTAGTCTCCGTAAGTCCGTACCCTTCCGCCATGCGGAAGCCAAGTGAGAGGAAGCTGCCGAATATCCTGGGGTCGAGCCTGGCGCCGCCCGAGGTGAAGAATCTGAACTGTCCGCCGAAGGGCTCATGAATTTGTCCGAAGAATATCCTGCCGAGTCTAAAGCCCAGTGTACTCCAGCCGAATTCGGAGATTTTGAAGAGGCATTTAAATATCAGCCTTTGCAGGAGGGGGAGGCGCTCTGCTCTTTTCCCTATTTCGTTGTGAAGGAGCTCGAAAAGCCTGGGCACTCCGGGGAATATCGTGACACCCGTTTCTCTGACCGCGGCCAGCAGGTCTCCGCTCTTTAGCGATTCCGAGAATGTCACCGTTGCGCCCGCGAGCAGGGGGGATATTAACGCGACGATCGATGAATAGCCGTGGTGGAGGGGGAGGATGTTCAGGACATTATCTTTATGCGATACATCGACAGATTGTAATATCGATCCCACTGTACTCGACACATTGCCGTTTGTCAGCTGGACGCCCTTCGGGGTGCCTGTGGTGCCGGACGTGAACAGTATAGCCATTACGTCGTCAGGCTCAGGCACGCGGGGCTCGATCAATCCGTTGTCAGCGGCACCGCCGGTTACGGACTCCATCGTGATCACATTTATACCGGCGCCTTTCCCGGTCAATTCTTCTTTGAGCTTTTCTGAGCGGGAGATGTCAGTCAGCACCGCCCTGGCTTCGGAGAAATAAAGAAAGTTGATTATTTCACGGGCGCCGAACAGTGAGTCGAGAGGAACGACGGCGGCTCCTAAAAAGTGTATAGAGAAATAGGAGATGACCCAGTTGACCGAATTCTCGCCGTAAAGTGCGATACGGTCTCCTGCCTTAAATCCCATCCTGGCGAGTTTCGATTCCAGCACCAGGCATCTCCGGTATAAGTCCCGGAAGCTCACCCGTGTGTAGGCCCCTTCTTTGCTTCTGTATATCAAGGCGATTTTATCGGGCTCTTTCTCGGCCCAGTGCCCTAGTCTCCGTGCAAGCATTGGCTGACTCCCGAAACCATATGTAATAATTTAAATTAGACGGCGCCGGGAATCCATTGGATCGGGGGATAATGCAATAATATAGAAGCGGGGGACAGATTCGTTGCCGGATTTGCAATCATAATACGATCTCCTCGGTTTCGTCCCGGCAGGACGCACGTGGGACACCGGCTCATCGTCCGGGGTAGGCAGCGGCAAGAGAGGAACTCCCGTATCCGGTACTAACTTTCGAACGTGCTACAGGGGCAAGAATGAAACCCGGAATACGGTCAATCTTGTACCCCCTCATGACGGATGCCCGTAGAGGCATATATAGAGGGCATCCGTATTCAAGGTCTTCGCGCATAGCGCATCATTTGGCTGATTTTTCCAGGTGTCCGCCGAACTCGTAACGCATGGCCGAGAGGAGCCTGTTCTGGAATTCCGCATCTCCACGGGAGCTGAACCGCGCGTAAAGCGCTGTGGACAGGACAGGTACGGGGACTGCCTCGTCGATCGCGGCCTTTATGGTCCAGCGCCCCTCGCCCGAGTCAGAAACGCGCCCGGCGAAATTGGAAAGGGCCGGGTCCTCTAACAATGCGGTTGCGGTCAGGTCGAGGAGCCAGGACGCTATGACGCTTCCTCGCCTCCACACCTCCGCGATGTCGGGGAGATTGAGATCGTACTGGTAATGCTCGGGGTCGCGAAGAGGCGTGGTCTCGGCGTCGATCTCGCTCTTCTGCTTGCCGATATTCGCGGCCTTGAGCACACTGAGCCCTTCGGCGTACGCGGCCATAATTCCGTACTCGATCCCGTTGTGGACCATCTTTACGAAGTGACCTCCGCCGTTTGGACCGCAGTGAAGGTACCCCTGCTCCGACGTGCCGCCGGCCTTGTCCCTTCCCTGAGTGCGTGGAATGTCGCCCATCCCCGGAGCGAGTGTGGCAAAGACCGGGTCGAGATGTTTTACAATGTCATCCTCACCGCCGATCATCATGCAGTATCCGCGCTCGAGCCCCCATACGCCGCCGCTCGTCCCCACGTCCACGTAATGTATCCCTTTCTGGGAGAGCTCCTTCGCCCGCCTTATATCGTCCACGTAATAGGAGTTGCCGCCGTCGATCAGGATGTCCCCCGGCTCGAGAAAGGGAGCTATCTCGGAGATCATTCCGTCGACTACCGCCGCCGGGACCATCATCCAGATCACACGGGGTTTCTGAAGCTTCTTAGTGAAGTCCTCAAGTGAGGTAGACCCGACTGCCTTTTCCTGAACGAGTCCCTGCACCGTTTTCTGCGACCTGTCGAAAACCACGCACTCATGGCCTCCCTTGATGAGCCTTCTCACCATATTTGCGCCCATTCGGCCTAGTCCAATCATCCCAAGCTGCATAATTGCCTCCATGTTGATACGAGATTCAGGTGTTCCGCACTAGAGTTTAGTGCACGTCTTGGTTGATGACAAGCCTGTACGGTCCGGGTTCATATAACGTTCATTTTGTGCCGTGTTGATCTCAGACCGGAAGTCGATTGCGGAGAGAACCTGGCGTATGCGGGTTGCCGCAGATTATGCTTCAGGCCGACGCCGTAGATTTACGGCTATGAATCTGTACTCGAATGAAAAAAATAGGGTTCGTTTTAATAAGTAAGAAGCTAACCGGTCTGGAAACGGGGTTAAAGAGGGAGACTCGTCATCTCCCTCCTATATTTTAGTTGCCTGTTCTAATTTACAACAAGAACCCAGCCGTAGTTGTTACCCTCAATCTTGCCGGCAATGGTTACATCCGTTTTCTTGGGCATCTGTTCAATTTTCAACAGGCCGTCCTGTAGACCCTGGAGCGAATAAACCGTGCCTTCCTTAGTCATTAGCACATGCTGATGTGGTGGAAGGGAATCACACGGACCCGTCGCGATTACGGGCTTGACAGTACCTTTCTGGTAGTCAGGGATCAAGCATATAACCGTTCCCGTTATAGATTTGGTTCCCTCATCTGCTGCATGCGAACTGACCGTAAAAAGACCTGCGAAAGCTACTGCGATTATTAACGACGTTACAACTATCCTAAATCCTTTCATTTTTAATACCTCCATAAGATGATTTTATTTTACCTCTGCTAATTATACCATTATACGCTAATAATTTGAAAAAAGATCAATATTTATAAGACCGAAATATTAAATTAAAAGTTCCGGAAAACCGTTAATTTTCCCGGAGAAAGCTTTTCGTAAGCTCCATGGTTTTTTTATATGTGTTTAGGAAGGCTACACAGTCCGGGCATATTTGTAAATGCTTTTCGAACTCCGAATTGGTCCCAGGGTCGAGCTCCTCGCTCAGAAACTCCAGCAGCAGACTAGTAGCATCCCTGCAAGTTTCGACAGTCTTTAGTTTGTTCTTTGATTTAGGTCGTCCGGCCATTTTTCACCTTTTTAAATGGTTAGACGTGCCGGGATGGGAATGGGATCCGCAAATTATGAGAATTTATGAAAACTCGCAGCCTGATCTCGTTTTAACAGCGCTTTTGATTTCTGCGTCTCCTGTAACAAGAATCTATGAATTATCCGGCCTGATATCCCAGCTGGACCGCGAGTTTGGCGCGGAGGAACATTCTCGCCCTGTGAAGCCTTCCTTTCACCGCAAGCACGCTCAGCCCGAGGACCTTCCCGATCTCGGGATTGGTCAATTCCTCGATTTCGCTTAGCACCACTACGGTCCTGTCTATTGGCGAAAGCTCCTGCATCGCCTTTTCGATAATCGACTGTATCTCCTTCTCGGCTACTTTTTTCTCGACCTCCTGAGACCAGTCGACGACGGGCCTCTCGGCGTGGTGCCCGTCGTCCTCGAACCTCGGCATGTAGTCGTCGAGCGAGACCGTCCTCTCTCTTTTTATTTTTCTCAGCCTGGATATCGCCTCGTTCGTGACGAGGCGGTAGAGCCATGTGGAGAATTTTGAATCGGTGCGGAAGCTGTGCGCCTTTCTGTATATCGTCAGCGACACCTCCTGAACGACGTCCTCGGCGTCGTTATGATTGTTGGTCACTTTCAGGGCTGTGCGGTAGATCCTTTCCCTGTAACGGTCGAGTATCAGGGCTAGCGCTTCCTCGCTCCTGAATTCCGCGATGAGCCGTACCAGGCTCTCGTCTGAGCCCTTGGAAAGGTCCGTCGGGGACTGATCGACATTTACATTAATACCGTGTTCGTTACTCTTGATACTTACCGTATTCATGGTGTTAATTCCCCCCTATAGTATTTTTATTCCTGCCCTTCATTCATCAGATCGCTTAGCAGAGTCCTGATGAAAGGAGAGCATCTCACTATGTTCAAGCGTCCGTCCTGCAGCTTCGAGAGCGCTGCCAGCCCTTTTTCGTCTATAAAAGTCACGCCGGAGAAATCGAGCGTGATAGTTTTTTTGTCTTCGGCGGAGGTGCCTTTACAGGCTTGCTCCAGCTCCTCCGTGTACATGCCTTCAATCTTTCCGTCCAGCTTTAGGGTGAGATTTTCTTCGTCCTGGACTATTTTCGATATTCTCAGCATTTATTGTGCCTTCCTCGCTTTCCT
>CADEFK010000016.1:13110-30017 GCA_902826595.1 uncultured bacterium
GCTTCGGTCGTGGGCTCCAATTTTTTTAACTCTCTCGTCCATCACCTGGCATCGGCTATGAAGGTCCGTTATGCGTTCATAGCCCAGTGTACGGACGAAACGCTTACGCGGGTAAAAACCCTCTCGTTCTGGGTGGATAACCATCACGGCGAGAATATAGAATTCGAGCTCAAGGGCACGCCGTGCGAAAACGTAATAGCCGGAAACGTATGCGTCTATCCCGACAGGCTGCAGTCGCTGTTCCCCGAGGATGTGGGCCTGGTCGATATGAGCGCTCAAAGCTATCTCGGAATACCGATACGGGACACGTGGGAGAATGTGCTCGGCCATATTGCCGTAATAGACGATAAACCGATGGGCCATGAACCGCTGGGTATAAACGTGCTTCAGATATTCGCCGCCCGGGCGGGCGCCGAAATAGAGCGCAAGCGCGCCGAGGAGTCGCTCAGGGAAAACTACATGGTGCTCGCGAAGAAGAACCGTTACGAAACCATTATAGGCAACGTCACACGGCTCGTGCACCAGTCGCTCAAGCCTGAGGAGGTCTTCGAGAACGCAGTCGATGCGCTCAGCAAAAATATAGAAAAGGTAAACTGCGTGGGCATATATCTGATAGAAGGGGATGAGGCTGTGCTGAAGGCGCAAAGGGGTTATCCCGTAAAGTACCTGGAGTTCACGAGCCGGATCCCGCGTCCGAAGGGGTTTACATGGGAGACCATAACGAAGGGGGAGCCGAATTACTGTCCTGACCTGGATACAGTCGAAGCGGCGAGCGTCGCCAGGAGGGCCGGTGTTAAAAGTTTCCTGTGCGTTCCCATAAGGAGCAGGGGGGAGGTCATCGGAACACTGGACATTACGTCTTTCCATAAGGATGCGTTCGACGAGGACGAGCTAAAACTGCTCGAAATCGTATCGAGACAGATCGAAACGGCCGTGAACAACGCGAGACAGGCATCCGAGCTTCAGGAGTCGCAGTCGTCGCTCCGGAAGGCTCTCGCCGAGGTAGAAGAGCTCAAGAACCGGCTTCAGGTGGAGAACGTCTATCTGCGCGAGGAAATAAATACCGAGAATAATTTCGAAGAGATAATCGGAAGGTGCGACGAGATTAAAAGAATGCTCAGGAAGGTCGAACAGGTCGCCCGCACCGGAACGACCGTATTGATTCACGGGGAAACCGGGACCGGAAAGGAGCTCGTCGCGCGCGCCATTCACAACCTCAGCGACAGAAAATCGAGGACGCTCGTTAAGGTCAATTGCGGGGCCATATCGGCGGGACTCGTGGAAAGCGAGCTCTTCGGTCACGAGAAGGGGGCGTTTACGGGAGCGCTGCAAAAGAGGGTCGGCAGGTTCGAGCTTGCCGACGGCGGGACTATATTCCTCGACGAAGTGGGCGAGCTTCCGCCGGATGTCCAGGTGAAAATGCTAAGGGTGCTTCAGGAAGGAGAATTCGAGAGGGTAGGGAGCAGCGAAACCATAAAAGTTGACGTAAGGGTCATCGCGGCCACGAACAGAGACCTCGAAGAAGCGGTAAGGGATAAATCGTTCAGGTCAGACCTTTTCTACAGGCTTAATATTTTTCCGATATACGTGCCGCCGCTCCGGGAGCGTAAATCCGATATTCCCCTCCTGGCCAATTTCTTCCTGACCAAATTTTCGAAAAAGCTGGGAAAGGATTTCACCGGCTTCTCGAAAGATACGGTGGAGAGGCTCCTCGCTTATCCCTGGCCCGGGAACATCAGGGAGCTTCAGAACATCGTGGAAAGAGCGGTCGTGATATCTACTTCCCGGGAGATCGGTATTGACGACTCTGTCCTGGGGAATTCTTACGGGTTCTCCGGTTCTCCCGCGGAGGACAACAGGACATTAGAGGATGTGGAGCGCGCCCACATTATCAGCGTCCTCGATGAATCGGGCTGGGTCATTGACGGCAAGAAGGGAGCCGCCACGGTGCTCAATATCAATCCCAATACGCTCAGGTCCCGGATGAAAAAACTCGGAATAACGAAGCCCGAGAGAATGAGCCGCAGCATGTGATTGTGCTCGAACACCTTTCAGCCGGTTTGTTTTTCGCTCTGATAATTATTTATTTCCGTCCAGGCGCGTATGATCTCGGCCACTGTCCACGCCTGTGCGATACAGCCTCTAGGCGTCATCGGCGCGTCGCCGTCGAATATTTCGCTCAGGCTTCCCACCCCGTGCGAGCGGAGCTGTCCGAACATGGGCACCAAAAAGCCTCCGGCCTTTTCCATGTCCCCGTAAACCCTCAAGTGTGCCAGGGCGAAGTGCCCGAGGAGCCAGCCCCAGACCGTTCCCTGGTGATAAGCCCCGTCCCTTGCCCTAGAGTCCCCTCCGTAATGCCCTGTATAATCGGGGTGGTCGGGAGAGAGGCTTCTGAGCCCGTGTGAGGTAAGGAGGCTCTGCGCGCAGGCATCGACGACTCCCTTCTGCTTATCCGAAGTGAGGGGGCTCTCGGGAAGGGACACCGCGAACAGCTGGTTCGGTCTCAATGACGGGTCGTCCCCCGAAGGGCCGTCGATGACGTCGAAGCAATGGCCTGCCTTTTCGTTCCAGAAGCGCGAAAAGCCGCTCAAGGCTTTGTCCGCGGCCAATTTGTACTTATTGTCGGGCTTGCCGAGATACCCGGCAAACTTCGCCATCGAGCGGAGGGCATTGTACCAGAGGGCGTTCACCTCGACCGGCTTGCCGATACGCGGCGTGACGACCCAGTCCCCCACCTTGGCGTCCATCCATGTGAGCTGTACCCCTGTTTCTCCTGCGTAGAGCAGACCGTCTTTCGGATCGACCTTGATGTTATAACGTGTCCCCTTATTATGCCAGTCGATAATCGCGTCAAGTATCGGGAATATCTCTTCGAGAAGCGGCTTGTCCTTCGTGGCTTCGATGTACGAGCGTATCGCCTCGAAATACCAGAGCGTGGCATCGACGGTGTTGTATTCGGGCTTTTCCCCCGCGTCCGGGAAACGGTTGGGGAGCATTCCCTGATCGACGTATGCCGAAAAGGTCTTGATAATCGATCTCGCGATCCCGGGCCGTCCCGTGCATATTGTCAGCCCCGGGAGGCTTATCATCGTATCCCTACCCCAGTCCCCGAACCAGTGATAACCGGCTATGACGCTTTTTCCGTCTTTATCCTGCTCCGAAGGCCTGCTCACGATAAACTGGTCTGCCGCGAGAGCCATCTGGTCCATGTCGGCGGCAGTATTTTTGTATTCACCTTTTTGACTGCCGCTGAACCTTTCTATTATCCGTTCTTCATATTGTTTCCTCGCCTCAAGCGCCTTGTGCCCGTCGTTGACCGGGGCTCGTTCGGTACTTGCGACGACTGTGAAAGACTCCCCTTCCCGGAGCGTGCAGGTCAGGTTTGCGGCGTGGAGGTGGTCTTCCAGGTGATCGAGTCCCCTGTATTCCTCGAGTGCCAGGTTAAAGCCGTAATACCATTCGTTCACAGTCCCGGTCTCGGCCTTATCTGTTAGGATATAAAAGGGTACTGCGCCGTCGTAGGCAATTATTCGAATTCCGTTCCCGGCTTTTTCGATATTCATCCTCCAGCCCCCGGCATGTGTCGAGCCGTGGTAGTCCCTGTAGTTCACGTATGCCTTTACGCTCATCGAGACCGGCCGGGAGGCTCGTTTGAGCTCGTACCTGATATAAGTAGTGTTACTCCCCTCGGCCATCCATATTCGCTTTTCAAGCAGGGCGTCGGCGCATGAGAAATCCCAGACCGGGATCGCGCCGTCGAGATAAAACCTTTCGATATTTACAAAGCCGCGCGGGTCGACTGTGCCGGAGGCCCACCTGTTTGAGCCGAGCGGATAATTCTTGCCGTCATAAGATGCCGTCTCGTCGAGTTTGGTTACGAGCAGGTTCCTGCCGAGGGGCGGCTTGAGAGCCGCGATCAGGAGCCCGTGATACCTTCGAGTGAGTAACCCCGCGACCGTGCCGGAGGCGAACCCCCCTATACCGTTCGTCACGAGCCATTCCCTTTTTTCCGAGGTTCCGAGTTCGCAGCAGATATCCCTTCCAAATTCAATCGTCATGCTCGAGTCTCCCTCTAGCGGATTTCCGTTCGTTTATCGGACGACAGGTGCGATTGCACTACGTGTGGTCCCACCCTGCGGCCTTTTTATTGCCGCCCTGATGGACGGACGGGGAATATTCGGAGGTTTGCTGTATCAGCTTGGCCACAAGGCCGGTCCAGCCCGTCTGGTGGCTGGCGCCCACCCCCGCGCCGTTGTCCCCGTGGAAATATTCGTGGAACGGTATGTAGTCCCTCCACTCGGGGTCCGTCTGAAACTTCTCCGTCCCTCCGAAAACGGGTCTCCTTCCCTTATCGTCCTTGAGGAATATGCGCGTCAGCCTGCGGGAAATCTCGTCGGCAACCTCCCAGAGCGACAAGTAAATGCCCGAGCCTGTCGGGCACTCGACCTTGAAATCGTCTCCCAGATAATAATGGAATTTCTGAAGGGATTCTATTATCAGGTAGTTCACCGGGAACCATATCGGGCCGCGCCAGTTGGAGTTTCCGCCGAAGAGGCCGCTCGTCGATTCCGCGGGCTCGTAATCGACCCTGTGCTCGTGCCCGTTCACGTTAAATCTGTAAGGATTATCTTTGTGATACCTTGAAAGCGCACGGATGCCGTAGGGACTGAGAAATTCCGATTCGTCGAGCATCTTCTTCAGCACCATCCGCAGCTTGTTCTCGTCCACGATCGAGAGGAGCCTCCTCTCGCGCATGCCTTTGGTCTGCATGCAGGCGACGTTTCCCCTCAGATCCGGGCGGTTTTCTATGAACCATGCGAGTCTCCCGCCGAACCCCTTGAGTCTGTCCAGTACTTCGGGCTCGAGCGTCTGGATCGCAAACAGTGGTATAAGACCCACCATGGAGCGAACCTTCATCGGCAGGTGCTTGCCGTCGGGGAGATGGAGCACGTCGTAGTAAAAGCCGTCCTCTTCGTTCCAGAGGCCGTCCATATCGCCGCCAAGAAGGTTCATGGCCTTTGCGATATAAAGAAAATGCTCATAGAATTTACTCGCTATGTCCTCGTAACTCGGGTTGTCCTTCGCGAGCTCGAGTGCTATTGCGAGCATGTTGAGGCAGTACATGCCCATCCAGCTGGTGCCGTCGGCCTGCTCTATATGCCCTCCGGTCGGGAGCTGTGCGCTCCTGTCGAAGACCCCGATGTTGTCGAGTCCGAGAAAGCCCCCTTCGAAAACGTTTCTCCCTTCCCTGTCTTTCCTGTTCACCCACCAGGTAAAGTTGAGGAGGAGCTTCTGGAAGACGCTCTCCAGGAAGCGGACGTCCTTTCTGCCGTACATTTTCTTTTCTATATTATAGACCCTCCACGCCGCCCAGGCATGTACCGGGGGGTTCACGTCGCCGAAAGCCCATTCGTAGGCGGGAATCTGCCCGTTCGGATGCATGTACCATTCCCTCGTGAGCAGGGTAAGCTGGCGCTTGGCGAATTCGGGGTCGATGATCGCGAGAGGTATAGTATGGAACGCAAGGTCCCAGGCCGCGAACCACGGGTATTCCCATTTGTCAGGCATCGAAAGTATGTCGTCGTTGTACAGATGCGTCCATTCGCGGTTCCTGCCGTTCCTCCGTTCGTGAGGGGGGGAGGGGTGATTGGGGTCGCCCTTGAGCCAGTCCTCTATTACGTAGTAATAGTACTGCTTCGTCCAAAGCATCCCTGCGAATGCCTGTCTTTGAACTGCTTTCAACTCTTCGCTTGCATTGAAAGGGTTGATCCTCTCGTAGAACTCGTCCGCCTCACGCTTGCGGTCTTCGAATATCTTATCGAACTCTGGGCCGAATGGCGAGGTGAGCTTATCCGAATCTGAGAGGCGGAGCCTGATTGTTTTCGTCCCGCCCCCCGGGATCTCGAGAGCGTAGTGAGCGGACATTTTTGTGCCTGTCCCGGCCGGATTTACCGCTTCTTTTTTCCCGTTCACTATATAGTCGTTGATGCCGTCCTTGACATAAGGTGAGGCGTTTTTAATTCCAAAGAGCTTCTCCGAGTTGGTTTCGTTTTCGGTGAACAGGACCTCGTCAGGGTTTTCTATATACAGCCATCTGCTTCCAAGGGTAGGATGGCTGGCCTCTACGCGGTTCTGGGCATTATCGGGCGCGGTCTTGCGTAGGGAGGGTTTCGCCCCCCCGTTCCACGACCAGGTGTTCCGGAACCAGAGTGTCGGAAGCAGGTGAAGGGTGGCGGCTTCGGACCCTCTGTTGAGGGCCGTTATTTTAATGAGCACATCGTCGCCCGATGCTTTTGCATATTCGATAAAGACGTCGAAATAGCGGTTATCGTCGAATGCCCCCGTGTCGATGAGCTCGTATTCGAGGTCGTGTTTACCCCTCCTTTTGTTTTCCTCGACAAGGTTCGAATACGGATATGTTTTCTGAGTGTATTTGTATAAACATTTCATATACGAATGGGAGGGCGTGTTATCCAGGTAATAGTAGTATTCCTTTACGTCTTCCCCGTGGTTTCCTTCGCTGCCTGTGAGCCCGAAAAGTCTCTCCTTGAGTATTCCGTCCTTTCCGTTCCAGAGGGCGAGAGCGAAGCATAATCTCTGGTGGTTGTCCGATATCCCTCCGATACCGTCCTCGCCCCACCTGTAAGCCCTCGAGCGGGCCTGCTCGTGCGAGAAATAATCCCACGCGGCCCCGTAGGGGCTGTAATCCTCCCTTACCGTCCCCCACTGTCTTTCGCTCAGGTATGGGCCCCACCGTCTCCAGTGCTTATGTTTATTTCTGTCCTCTTCCAGCCTCGTTTCTTCTTTTGTCATTATTTCGCTCCTTATTATTACGACGCTATGAGCCGTAAATTTTCTGCTATCCGATCATGTCGAGAACCGTCTCTTCGAGAGTACGGCTCGGACGGGCCTCGGACCGCGGATGCAGCGGTGTTGCCGCAAGCTCCCGCCGCCCGGCTTCATACTCGTCCGGATACGATACGATCATCACGACCTTGTCTGCGAGTCTCACGGAGGTCTCATCTTGAAGGCCCTTCATGAATATCAGAAGGTCCGGCTTCGACCCCGAGACAGAGGCACCCGAGGAGTTGAGAGTGTATTCGAGCCCCATCTGTTCGGCGAGAATGGCAATGGACATTACACAGTCTCCGAGGCTGAAAGGTGTTTCAAAGTCCATGGGATAAAGTGTGATTTTAAGAGAGTTCATGATATCGCCCCTTTTTCTTGGTATATATGCTGGCATATATATATTAAGATTTTTTCAACTTCCGCATCTCCGCCTTTACTATTGTCTCGGCCTCTAGCCAGTGCTCGAAATCCTTCCCGTGTTCCCTTCCCCTCTCTTCATATATTTCATAGGCTTTTCTGGCGATCGCATCCGTCAGAGCGCCTTCGTCCTTACTCCTTCTCTTTCCGGCCGCTGCCGGTTTCGATCTCTTTGATTCGGCCATTCTGGGTTACCTCCCGTATCAATTGATTGTTAGGTTGTTCAACCGGCGGTTCTCGACTCGACGTTCCCGCAGCCGGGGCAAGTGTGTATTTCCTCTACGACTCCGCCGAATACCGGATCGGGTTTATAGCCCCCCGCGACTTCCTCGTAGCTGATCTTTTCCGCGTGGTTATTCATCTCAGCCCCGCACCTGGGGCAACTTAATCTTTTCTTGGTCATACAGCCTCCTTCCTTAAGGAACCGTCGGTCAGCGGAATTCTCATATTTCTACGTTCTCACGCCCGTATCTCAGCACCTTTGCCATCCACACGAGCTCTTTTATGAATTTTTCGGCCCGCTTCACGTATGCCTCATCGAGTAGCTTCCCGTTCTCGTCAAATGCCTTCTGGACGGCCGAGAAATTGACGTCCCAGAAAATGGCGACGAGCCCAAGCTCCCTCATTACGGGCAGGAGGTTCTCTATAACCCTCGTGCCGCCAAACGGGCCCGCCGAGACGCCGCATATGCCGACCGCCTTATGTATGTACTCCTTGAGATTGGTATCGAGGGCGTGTTTAAGCAATCCCGGATAGCCGTGGTTGTATTCTGGGGCGACGATGACGAAAGCGTCCGCCTTCATCGCGGTCTCCGAGAACCCGGCATGCTTGATGCTCTCGCCCGCATCGTCTGTCGGGAAGGGGATATTTCGTATATCGACGACCTCCGTTCCGACGTTCTCCTGCTTGACGATCTCGCGGGCCATAAAATTCGCCACGTGCTCGCTCATGCGCCCCTTTCTCGTCGTTCCCAGTATTACGGGGATAAATATTGGTCTCCCGGATTCCATCTCCCGCTCCTTATGCGTCAATTATTTTTCCACTATCTGCATTACATGACCGTCGGGGTCCCTCACGAGGAATCCCTTTGTAAAACCGAGCTCTCCGTCGGTAACATCGACGGGTCTCGCCGATATTACCGTATACCCCTCGTTTCTTAATGACTCCGCAAGCCCGGTCGAATCATCCGTCTCGAGAGTCGTCTGCCAGTGTAATATATCGTTCGCCTTCCCGTCGGCGGGCGAAGGGCGTCCGTCACCGGGCGCCAGGTATTCGAGGAACTCTATGCCGGGCCCTTCCGGGGACTTTAATGACGTAATGCGGAGCACGGCGCCGAAAACGTTATTCAGGTGCTCCTGCTCGGTCCCGTAATTCAGGCTCTCGCCCGCGACTTTCATACCAAGCTCGTCCCTGTAGAACTCGAGGCTCTCCTCCGTATCTTCAACCACTATCGCGGTGTGATCGATGCCGAGGAAAAGTTTATCATCATTCCCCTGCCATTTGGAATTCCCCTTTCCGGGGGGGAAATAAATAATTTCGAGGAAATGGCCGTCAGGGTCCCTGAAGTAAAAAGCCCTGATTCCGGCTGCAGCCTTATTCGAGGCGGGGATTGTTTGAGGCGCTGTTGAGGCGTACCTGACTTTACCCATCCGCAGCCGCTCGAACGCCTTATCCATGTCGCTCACGACTATGGCTATGTGCTGGAACCACAGGTCGTTGCTTCTGGTATCATCGGGGAAAGGCTTCCCCTTCGGGGTCAAATACTCGGTCAGCTCTATTGTCTCATCACCGAGCTGCATGCGCACAACCCTCATCCTGAGTCCGAAAATTCCCTGTAAGCGCTCATAACCGTCCCCGAGAACTTCGGCGTCCGAAATCTTCCGGAAGTCGAGCACCTTCGAATAAAAATCCACCGACCTGTCCATATCCGATACGGTCATTCCTACAGCGTCAACCGCCTGTACCAGGGCTTTATTCTCAGCGGAACCGGCCGCCCCGCCCGCGAGAACGGCGGATAATACGATCACTAAGACCAGGTAGTATCTGCAAAGCTTCACGTGTATTTCTCTCATCATATTCTCATTTTCGCTATTGCTCTTTTCGTAACTATTAATTTCCGGTGTCATCACCCAAGTCTTTCGAGTATCCGGTCTCCAACTCGGAGAGCGTTCGCCATTATAGTGAGGGCCGGATTGACTGCGCCGCAGGAAGGAAAGAAACTCGCGTCCACGACGTAGAGGTTATCGACGTCGTGAGCCCTGCAGTTCGCATCCAGTGCTGATAATGCCGGGTCGTTGCCGAAGCGTATGGTTCCGTTCTGGTGAGCGACGCCGGCAAGCGGTATCTGCTGACCTATGAAGAGGTTCCGCGGAATAAGATGCTCCTCGTGGCACCCGATCGCGTTCATGAGACCCTTGAGCTTGGCAATGAGACGTTTGTGCGATTCCTGGTTGTTCGGCGTGTAGGAGAGTACGATGTTGCCTTTCGAATCGAGTGTAACCCTGTTGCCTGGGTCCGGCAGGTCCTCCGACGTGATCCAGAAATCGAGCGAGTGTTTAGCCATTATATCGAGGGTCATTCCGGGGACGATTGCCGGGGCCCCTGCTGACAGAGTCGCCGCGTCGAGTTTCCCGACGAATGAAATATGGCCCATGGGGAATTCGTAATCGTCAGAGCCGAAATAGAAGTCGTTAAGGGCCAGGGTTTTCTGAAATATGGTCGGATTCGGCTTTTTCGACAAGGCCATTACTATCGAATTCACGTGCCCCATGTAGTGCCTTCCGACTACGTCCGAGCCGTTTGCGAGCCCGCGCGGGTGCCTGTCGTTCGCGGACCTGAGAAGGAGCGCCGCCGAATTTATGGCGCCGCACGATACGACTACGATGCCGGCGGTGAATTCCTCCGCGCTCCCGTCCCGCTCGACTATCACCTTCGTAACCTCGCGTCCGGAGTGGCTCGTCTCGAGTCGGGATACGTATGAATTCGTGAGTAAGGTCACGTTTTCATGTTCGAGGGCCGGGTCGACGCAGAGCACCTGGGCGTCTGATTTTGCGTTTACGAGGCACGGGTGGCCGTCGCAGGTGCTGCACCGTATGCACGGGCTCTTTCTCGGGTTATTCTCGTCGAGCCTTATCCCTATTGGTACGTGGAACGGCCTGAGGCCGCTCTTCTCCAGGTCGTCGTGGAGCTCCTGCATCCTCGGCTCATGCGACACGGGAGGGTGGGGGTAGGGCGCGCTGGCGCAGGGTTCGGTCGGGTCTTCCCCGCGTTTTCCGTGCACGTGGTATAGGTTCTCTGCTTTTGTGTAGTAGGGCTCAAGCTCTTCGTATGTAATAGGCCACGCGGGGGATATGCCGTCCTTGTGTCTGAGCTCGCCGAAATCCTCTTTCCTCAAACGAAAGAGCGCGGCCCCGTAGAATTTCGTGTTTCCTCCGACATAGTAGTTCGTATGCGGGTGCAGAGGCTTTCCGTCTTTGTCGTGCCAGACTTCCCTGGTCTGGTATTTACCCTGGACATTAACGGCGCGCGTGTCCCAGTTGTCTTTCTCGCGAGGCACGTAATCACCGCGCTCGAGGAGCAGTATTTTCTTGCCAGACGGGGCGAGAGCGTGAGCGAGAGTGCCGCCGCCAGCGCCGGTCCCTATAATGATTACGTCGTAGTGGTTGCCTGATGACATTAACATGGCCTCCGTTAATTTGATGCGGCGAGCGGAGCGGTGCCGAAATTGACGCCGAAGCGCTTGCACCAGATCGTGACGGAATGGTAGTCCTCTAGCTTGATGTCGGATGGTATTTCGTAGTTCTGGTCCCCGATATTGCCCTTGAGGGGCCCGAGCTCGACGTATCCCGCTTTGGTAACGGTGTCGTTGTCGTTGGCGTCCTCGGCCACACCCAGGAACACGCGCACGTCGGGGCCGTTCGACGTTTCGAAGTTCGTGAGCCTGAGAACACGCTTTCCGTCCGGGAGCGCGTATATGGCAGCGGTCCCCTTTGTCTCATGAGCCACTCCATGGAAGACGCCCTCGGTTACGAGGCTCGGCGAATCGCTGAGCCCGGTGGAAGAGGTTTGTAATTCTTCGTTCACGCTCTGGTTAATAAACAGCTTCTCGGGCCTGAACAGGTACCAGGCAATGATGATTACTATTATCCCTGCTGCTATCAAAACATTTCTCATTTCGGTGAAGCCTCCGTTTGATGAATTGAACAAGGCATAAGCCCGATACTCTCATGTCCTTATTCCGTTTTGGTATGTTAGACGTATGAACCTGAACGAGGGATTTATATATAGTGTCGGCGTTGGATTGATATTGAGAATGGAAAATCGGTGAGCGCCGGTAGAGTCCGGTTTCGGATTAAATAACCTAGAATCCCGGTCCGGCCGTGTCGAGCTTGATTCTATAGACTGCGGCGCCCGCCGTGATATAAAGAACGGACCCGTCATTGCCCCAGCTGACATTGGAAGTCGGCACTCCTGTTTTTATCCGGCCGAGAAGCGTGCCGTCCGGGGAGAATATGTATACGCCGCCGGGTCCGGCTCCGAACAAATTGCCGCGCTTGTCCGTTTTCATCCCGTCGGGTGCCCCTTTCTCCGTTTTTACGAATTCCGCAGCGTCGTGGAAAACCCTTCCGCTTGAGACCGTACCGTCATAATTTACGTCGTATGCGAGCCACGCCGGCCTTTCTGGGCTTACGTCCGTGACATACAGGATTTTCTCGTCGGGGGAGAAGGCTATGCCGTTGGGCGCTTTGATTTCATTGGTAAGTAATGTTATTTCCCCGTCCGGTGATACTCTGTATACGCCCTGGAACGGGAGCTCTTTTTCCGGGTCGTCGAAGGTTCCGGGGAGTCCGAACGGCGGGTCGGTGAAATAAAGATCGCCGTTCGATTTAAATACGAGATCGTTCGGGCTATTGAGCCGCTTCTCATCGTATCTGTCTGCTATGACGGTTTTAGTTCCGTATTTATCGAGTCTTGTTATACGCCTGTCTCCGTGCTCGGCGAGTACGAGATTGCCTTTTGCATCCATAGTGAGGCCGTTCGAGCCGGGCTCCTTCCCACTAAAAGATTCCTTGCCTGTGTAACCGCTTGGCTTTAGAAAAAGCGAGGCGCCTTTTCCCTCTTCCCACTTGAATACCGCGTTATTCGGGATGTCGGAGAATAGGAGAAAGCTCCCTTCCTTATTCCAGACTGGCCCTTCCACCCAGGCGAAGCCGTCAGCGATTTTCTCGAGCTTCGCATCAGTGGGGATGATTGTGTTTATACGGGGATCGAGCCGCTCTATATTGTTTTCGGGGACCGGAGACGCTTCCTGCCCGAAGGATTGCAGGCCAGGCGGAGATAAAAAAGCCGCTGCGTATAACGTTACGGTTATAAGCAGCAGGCTTGAAGCGGTCTTCAATCCTGACCTCTTCGAGCGGGGTCTGATTATTCGAATATGACCAGAAATTCTTCGTACCCTTCCTTTTTAAGGTCCTCTTTCGGTATGAATCGGAGAGATGCCGAGTTGATGCAGTATCTCAAGCCGGTTGGGGCAGGGCCGTCGTCGAAGACGTGTCCGAGATGCGAGTCTCCGCCCTTGCTCCTGACTTCTATTCTTGTCATCAGCATGCTTTTGTCCGTGACCTCGACTACATTTTCGGCTGCAAGCGGTTTGGTGAAGCTCGGCCATCCGGTACCCGAGTCGAACTTGTCCTTTGAGCTGAAGAGCGGCTCACCGGATACTATATCTACATAGATACCGTCTTTATGATTGTCCCAGTAATCGTTGTTAAAAGGCCTTTCTGTCCCGTTTTCCTGAGTGACTTGATATTGTATAGGCGTGAGCTTCTTTTTTAATTCTTCTTTGGATGGTTTTACGAAGCCGTCACCGGCGTTTCCAGGGTCACCGGTTCTAACATCGGTACCGCTGTCCGCTACAGCACTCCCGGTCTCGGCCTGGCTGCCATCTGCGCGCATCATCCTGTCGATGTCGAGCCAATTCAATGCGATAAATATGGCCACAATCACAGCTGCTGCTATTATCGTCATCTTAATCATTTCATTACACTCTCCATGATGGTTTATACATCTTAACCTATCTATACGGAACACGCGTGCCTTTGGATCTCCCGTTTCTGCCGCGAATGTGAGTTGTTACGCGGACACGGCCTTCGGAGAGAGTTTTCCCGAAAGTGTATAGAACGGCAGAAGCAGGGCATAAACGATAAGGAGTATCTCGACGCTCCAGAAACAGAGCAGCATAGTTATTGTCGCGATTATCGGGATAACCAGGAACCTGAATTTGACCGAGTCTGCGTATTCGCGTGTAACGAAGTCCGCGATCAGGTCGGGCTTCGAGCTTGCATAGACCCACTGGAAGTAGAGAGTCCATCCTATGAGAGTAAGGTTGGCGCCGAAGAACAGCGGGGCTATCTGCGTCTGGCCGAAAGAGTTGATCAGGCTCGCGGAGAATGGGAGGAGGGAGACGAACATGAAGAAGAGTATGTTGAGCCAGAGGAGCGTACGGTCCGAGTGCCTTATCGAGTGATACATGTAGTGATGAGCTACCCAGTAAATTCCGAGGCCGATGAAACTCACGGCATAAGAGAGGAACTTGGGCCACATCTCGAAGAGGGCAGGGGCGAGCTGGATGTTCGACGCGTGCTGGGGCAGGTCCGACGTCTTCAGCTCGAATACGAGGAGCGTCATGACGATCGCGAAGATGCCGCCCACGAAGAGGAGGATCGAGAGCGTCATGACGAGCGCGATCGCGAGGCCGCAGCCGCGTGTCTTCTTGTAGTTGAGCTGGACGTGGCTCGGCGCCGGCATGTGCGGCGGCGGCATCCACACCGGCGGCGGGCGCCACCCCGGTGGGGTTTGAGGGGAGAGCGTCCGCACTTGGGCGACGGCGCTCTTCGTACCGCAGTACTTGCAGACCGCGCTGCGCGCACCGGGTGCGACGTCGAGCGGCCCTCCGCAGTTCCCGCACTCAACGAGCATGCCCACAGAGCGTCGCGCGAATTCGACACGGCGTCGACCCCGTCCGTTGCTTGCGAGAGGGGCGTGAGCCGTTTTCGCGGCGTCGCGGCACTCCCCCTTTGCCGGGACGGCTCCGTCCGACGAAGGCCTCATCGCAAGGAGACTGACATGGTGGTAGCTAAACCGACTTTGCCCGAGCCCCCTCGATCGGAGGTCGTCCACGACCGTCGCAAGCAATCCGGCGTGGTGAGGGCGCAGCGTCTTCACCAGCGCACCGAGCTCTTCGTCGAGATCGCTTTCACGAGCGAAGGCGGCAGCGCGATCGGCTACGCCCGCAACATCAGCCTCGGCGGTATGTACGTCGAGACCACCGATCCCGCGCCTTTCGGAACGAAGGTCACGCTGCACGTGCCGCTTCCCGGCTTCGACGACCTCGCGGACATCGAAGCGATCGTGCGCTGGCAAGACGACGCCGGCATGGGCCTGCAGTTCGGCACCATGGGCGCCAAGTTGACCTTCGCCCTCACCGAGCTCGCCAAACAATAACGACACGTCCCAGCGACTCCCCCCTCACGAAGTGAGGGGGGCCGGGGGGGCGAAACAGCAGCCCCACCGCTCCCCCGGTGGCGCGACGCTCCCGCCCCGCTCCACGCTAGATCATCAGCAACCGCTGCACGGCGACGCCTGCGAGAATCGCCAGCGCGGCGACGACGAGGGCGACGAGGATGCGGAGTCTCCTCGTCCTTGCGGCGTCGACGAAAGGCACCGGCGACGTCGACCCGATGGGCGTGGCCACGCCCGGCCGCTCCGCGAGCGGCTCCGCGGGGGCGACTTCCACCGCAGGCTCCTCGCGCCGCGCGTTCGCGGCGAGGAGAGCGGCGACGAGCGCGGGATCCGGCACGTCGTCGTCGAGCTTTCGCGTCTCCCGGCGAAAGATGTTCCGCTGGTCGGGAGAGCCATTGGGGAGGTCGGCGATGACCGGTACGGTCGACAATGCTTCGCGGGGTCGGATCCCGGCACCCACGAGCGAGCTCGCCACCCGTTGCGCGACGTCCATCGCCCCCCTCGACCCGAACGCGGCGAGGGACACGGCGAGCTCCGACAGATCCTGAAAGCGCTCGCCCGGATCCTTCTCCAGGCAACGGTAGACGATGCGCGCGAGCACGGGCGGGATGTCGTTGCGGCCGCCATGAAGCGACGGTGTCGGCTCGTTCAAGACGAGCGAGCAGGAGCGCGCCGGCGATTCCGCGGCGAAAGGCCTCTTGCCCGAGAGCAGCACGTAGAGCAGCACACCGAGCGACCAGATGTCCGAACGACTGTCGGCGTGCTCGTGGTGGAGGAGCTGCTCGGGAGCGACGAACGGAGGGGTGCCGGGCTCCATCGACAGCGAGATCCGGCTCGGATCCGACTTCCGATCCTCGGCCAAGAGCCCCGGGAAGTGGGCGGAGCCGAAGTCGAGGAGCTTGATGCGCTCGCGGCCGTGGCTATCGCGCGTCACGAAGAGGTGCGAGGGGTTCACGTCGCGGTGGACGACGCCGACCCCGTGGGCTTCGGCGAGGCCTTGGCAGGTTTGCAAGACGAGGTCGACGGCGCGCTCCAGCGCGAGCGGCCCGCGCTCGTCGTGCAACACGCCGAGGTCGTCGCCTTGCAGGTACTCCATGACGAGGTAGTGTCGCCCGTCGTCGAGCACGCCGAGCTCGTAGACGCCGGCGACGTTCTCGTGGACGACGAGGAGGGAGGCTCGCAGCTGGCGTTCCAAGCGCTCCACGGCGCGCCGTCCCTCCGCCGACGCGTCGGCGATCTTGATCGCGAAGCGCGCGTACTCGTTCAGGTGGCGCGCGGCGACGACGGTGGTGGCGGATCCCCGAGCCAGCAAGCGGTCGACCCGGTACTCACCCGCGACCACATCCCCCGATTGTATGACGGCGTGACTCTCCATTGGACACCAGTTCCCCGGAGTGCCGTGCCGTCTCCAAAGCGGCTCACCCGTGAGCCGCTTTGTCCCGTTCTCGACACTGGGAACGGTGAATCCACCGGAGGCTCGACATGACGCGCTCGCCCCAGATTCTATTGACCTTGGTCGTCCTGACCGGGTGTAACCAGATCCTCGACAATCAGGACGCCGAGCTGGCGGCGGCGGTCGACGGGGGCGGAGCGACCGGCGGCGTCGGCGGCGGCGACAGCCTTCCGGGCGGCGCGGGCGGCCTTGGATGGGGCAGCTCGCCGGCCGTGGGGGGTGGCGGTGGGGCGGGCGCCGCGGGGGGCGCGGGGGGTCTCATCGGCGTCGGTGGGTGCGACACGATGGGAGGTTGTGACCTCGACTGTGACGGTGCCCTCGCCGAGGGACCCTGCGGCGGCGACGACTGCAGCGACGCCGAGTCGAGCGTCTACCCGGGACAAGACGGGTGGTTCACAGCGCCGCGCGCGGACGGGTCGTTCGACTACGACTGCAACGGCGCCGAGGAGATGGAGCACACCACCTCGAAATGCTCGGGCACCGTGTGCACCGCCGCGCAGGACGTGTTCCTCGCCATCGACACCACCGACGTCGCGTGCGGCGTGACCGGCACGTTCGGCAACTGCTCCACGCTCTGCGCACCTTCCAGCACCGAGCAGCTGACCCAACGATGCCGCTAGCAGGGTGTTGAAAAAGTCGACGTCGTGGTGCTTGGCGGCGTCGGTGC
>CADEFK010000017.1:0-1126 GCA_902826595.1 uncultured bacterium
GGTGATCGGACCGACACCGGCAATGACGGTATTCTCCCAAAGGAAGTTGCTCCCAACTACTCGGCCGTCAACTTCAGCCACAACCGAGTAAATGTCACTGCGAGAAAACAGTTGAGATAGTAAGCCTATGGCCACATCCGCGTCGGGGAAATCAGGTGGGAAATTGTGCTGATCTGCTATCTCCATAAATGCTTTGTAGCAGATAGAACCGCAGGTTTCAGCATCGTCGGGCTTGCCGACCCTTAGACTAACGCTCATTCAAGTGCCCCATTTCATTCTGCGTTCGCCTCAGTCCATTACGAGGTTCATCCAACTAACATTAATTATTATTGTAGTTAAAAAATCGTATAGGAGATTGGGATTGTAGTCAAGTTTCTTGACGGAAGATATCAAAGATGAACCTTTGGTTCGTGCATTCTTAGAGTATGGGTATGATATCCGTCTTGATATATTGAATCGTTATGAGTTTTGAATTAATTATGCTACTAGAACTGAAGGAATTCTTGTCAGGCCCACACATGTTAGGAGAAATTACATACCTTATTATCTCAAAGGAGTTATGAGAAATGGCAGGTGGAGGAGGCCGATGCCGTCGCAAGGCTATAAGATTACTTCCTGTCAATGGAACATAGCTGATCGCAGCACTAGAAGTGATGAATGGGAACTCCTTAGAAGACTTTTAAAAAAGCGGTTATAAACAAAAGATATGACCCCTTCTTCTCGCTGCTGGCGAATTGCCCACAGATGTAAAACCGATTTGCCTGCTGCTATACATGGATTGAAGAAGAACAGCGAGAATATGATCTCATAAATACCGATATTAATTCAGTTGAACCCGATGATCCTAGAGCCTTGTTTACAATTGAGTCGAGGCCTCGCTTCACCTCATTTATCCGGCTGTTTCAGGTGAAAACGTGCCTTCACAGAGCGGCGGAATAGAAGATGCCCGGAGACGGAATTGAACCGCCGACACGAGGATTTTCAGTCCTCTGCTCTACCGACTGAGCTATCCGGGCATATGGTGTTTTTTAGTGTTAAACGGAGCCGGAAACGCATATACAAAAAGCGGATTTAATTCTACCTAACTAAAAATTTACAGGCAAGAGAGAAAATTATCCATGCCGGC
>CADEFK010000017.1:1226-29839 GCA_902826595.1 uncultured bacterium
GTGATGAAGAACCGCTCGTCCGAATGGTCCCATCTGAACTCAGCCCTGGCCTCGAAGTTGTCGAGGAATTTGTTGCCCGCTATAAGGCCCTTGAAGGGTTTGAGAATCAGAGTCGGCGTAATTTCGAAGAGCTTCTGGTTAAGACCGGTCCTGTACCCCTCGGGGTCATCGAAGTATTCTCCCCTGAGTGCAAGCCTGACCGCCGGGTGCGGATCCACTATGATATAACCCGCAATACCCCACCAGGAAACGCTTTCCTCTGCGCCGAACTCGTCGAACACCACATCCTGCTGCCATCCGAAATCGGCATCTACCACTAATGTCAGCTTCTCTACGAAAGTTATCGTACCGACAGCCGTTATAAGCTCGCGCCACCCCTCGCCTCCGAACCCGAGACCGCTGGGCTCTTTGCCGAAGTAACCGGTCACCCCGAGCCACGCGCTCGATACGGTGGTCCCGGCATAGCTGTAAGCTATCTGGCTTTCTATCGTCGGGGAGTCGTTCAGCTCCTCGACCTGATCCCATCCGTTGTTAAGACCGGCCGTAAGTGTTATCGGCCCTGCCGTGTAATTGGTCCTGATACCTGTATGCGTGAACGGAATCGCGAATCCGAACAGTATAGAACGTGTAATGTTCGGGTCCTTCCAGGCCTCGATTACCTCGTATCCGGCCAGTGTCACGAAGCGGCCCGCGAAAATATTGATGCCGTTCCCGACGGGGGCCAATACCTGGAGGTACGCCTGATACGGATCGACCACGTCGCTGTCGAACCCTTCTCCGCCCAGCTCCGCCGCCTGTTCACCGAAGAGTATGTCCGCCCTGAAACCGAGCAGGTTCATAAGCCCGCCCTCCATCGACGGTGTTTTCGAAACCGAGATCGTAAAGGCGTTCAGTGCGAACTGCTGGTTGTCAGGATAAAGCGCCCTCAACTGCAGGCTGTCCGTGAGTCCGCGGTTAAAGACGTATTGATACGTAGTATCGACATAGAATCCCAGGTCTATCGAATCGAAGAAAGTCATGAGACCGTCGTATTTCATGTCCTTGTCTTCCTGCTCGATCATAAACTTTTCCATCTTCACCTGAGTAGCGGCCTTCTCAGTTTCGAGCTGTTCTATCCTCCTCATCAGCTCTTCGTTCTGTTTGCTGTTCTGCTCGACCATTCGCTTGAGCTCCTGGATCTCCTGCTCCGTGCTCTGAGCAAATGAAGGGATCGAACCGACCGGCAACAAAAGAGTTAACATCAGAATCGCGAGAGTTAACTTTTTCATTTCTGACCTATCCTCCTTTAATTTAGTTTGTTAGCCTTGTTTCCGATCAACCGACACCGAAGCCCAGGCAGCATCGCCTGCCAAAGCCCCTCCCCGTGTCCATAGTGAAATCGGCCTTCCGATTGTTATATGAGCAAGAGACATGCCACCCTGAATTCGCGGATAAACCCGATGCGGAGGCGGTTCTTACCGATTGAAATTATTGAATTATATGACAGGCGACCGGGTCCCGGGGGGACCGAAAAGGAGTATCCGCTTTGCCTAGTTATTAAGCACCCAGGATCGATTTTCGTGCATGATGGATTCCAGGCAAAGGCTGGTCGAACAGACTCTGTCTAAAAGACGAAATGGCAGCCGAAGCAGTCGGGATATCCGATACGCGGAACAATTCAGGAAGTTAGAACGAATGAGTATGACGGCGGGTTCAATACTTATTCCATATCGAGCGCCTTACCCTTGGTTTCAGGGAGGGTCAGAACCACAATCGCCGCCGCGACTGCGAATATCGAAACCGTGGTGAGCCCGACGGCAAAGCCGTATTTATCGACGAGGAATCCTATGAGCGGAGGAGCGACGGCCGAGACCCCCCTTCCGACGTTGTAGCAGAAACCCTGAGCGGTCCCTCTGGCCCTTGTCGGAAATATCTCGGAGAATATGGCCCCGAATCCGGAATAGAAACCCGTGCCGAAAAACCCGATAAACGGCCCGAGGATGAGAACTTCCTTCAAGGTCGTCGCATGACCGAAAAACCATACGAGAACTGCCATCACGAGGAGATACGCTACGAATACGGGCCTCCGCCCGAACTTATCACTTATAAAGCCAAAAGTATTACATCCAATGAACGCCCCTATATTAATAGGTATGATCCAGATAAAACCCTTGGTGTTGAGACCCACGCCCTCATCGCTCGCGAGGAACTGGGGAAGCCAGAAATAGAGGCCCCAGTAGGCGATCATGCACAGGCTCGTCAGGAGAGAGGCCGTAATCGTATACCTTATCAGATCGGGCGCGAATATCTGACCCAGCGTGAAGCCGTGCCCCTTTTCGCTCAGCTTTCCGGCTTTTCTCATCTCGCTAGATTTCTTCCAAACCTCGGGCTCGTCCAAGTGTCTTCTTATATAAAAGACCAGAAAGGCAGGAGCAACCCCGATGAAGAAAAGCACCCTCCATCCGAGGTCGAGTCCGTCGAGACTTATATTCAAGAGAGGAATTGTGTAAGTCTCGCCGGCTTTGAAAAACGGTATGATGAGCGTAGCCAGTATCGCGGCAAGTATGTAACCGATGCCCCAGCCGCTCTGGACCATGCCGATGACCTTTCCCCTGTGCTCCTTGGGCCATTTCTCGGCGACAAGCACCTCGCCCGACGCCCACTCCCCGCCCATTCCGAGCCCGAGTATAACGCGGCAGACGAGGAGAAAAACTATGTTAGGTGAAAACGCGCTCAAACCCGTAAAAAGAGAATAAACCAATATCGTATACGTAAGCGCCCGTACACGCCCTAGATAATCCGATACTATACCGAAGAAGGCTCCGCCGAAAGCGGAGGAGAAAAGCGTGACCGAAAAGAGCGCCCCGACCCAGGCTTCCGAGAGATTAAATACCTTTCCGATCGACCCCACGGCGAAGGCGAAGAGGAGTAGATCCATCGCGTCGAGGGTCCATCCCAGAAATGCTGCGTAAAACGCCCTCCACTGGTCAACATTGATGTCGCTTGTCCAGGCGAAAAGCCCCCCCTGACTCGAATTAGAACCGCCAGCCGTGCCGCCGCTCATACGTTACCCTCCTTTACGCCTCGACTTTCCTCCATCCTACTAAATTCCGAGATTCGTGTCAATCGGGTAAATCCATCCTGGGCCCCACGCTTAAATATAAAATTTACTGTCTCTTACGCATATTTTCACCCCTGGATCTTTTCTTGACTAAGCCCGGCACGGGCGTTACATTGTTAATTACATGGGAAATAAGTATTTATATATAGAGACCTACGGCTGTCAGATGAACGAGTACGATTCCAACAGGATACGGAACGCTCTTGACGCAGAGGCGACCGACAACCCGGCCGAGGCCGACATTATCATCATAAATACGTGTGCCATCAGGGATAAAGCCGACCAGAAAGCGTTCAGCAGCCTCGGTAAGTATAAACATCTGAAATCGAACAACCCCGGCCTCATAGTCGGCATCTCGGGCTGTGTCGCGCAGCTCTACGGAGAAAAGCTCCTGGAGAGAATGCCGTATCTCGATTTCGTGCTGGGCCCGAGAGCTATCCCAAGGCTGCCCGAGCTGATCAAGACAATAGAGAACGAGAAGCAAAGGACCGTAGAAACCTCATACGACATTGAGGAGCTCTTCGATATCGAACCCTATCACAGCCCAGGGAAGGTAACGGCATTCGTTTCGGTCCAGCAGGGATGCAATAAAAGATGCTCATACTGTATAGTGCCCCGTGTGAGGGGCGACGAAATAAACAGACCCCTCGGGGACATACTGAGGGAGACGAGGAACCTCGTGGATAAGGGTGTCCGAGAGGTGACGTTCATCGGCCAGACAGTGAACTCATGGAAAGAGAACGGTTATAAGTTCGGAGACCTTCTCAGGGCCGCGGCAAACGTGGAGAACCTCGAAAGGATAAGGTTCACGACTTCTTACCCGAGGGACATCACTTCAAGGATGATCGAAGCGGTGAGGGACGTGCCTAAAGTATGCCGCCACATACACCTGCCCGTTCAGTCCGGATCAAACGCGGTACTGGGAAAGATGAAGAGGACGTATACGAGGGAATGGTACTCGGATATCGTTAAACGGTTACGGGACGCGGCGCCGGACATGGCGGTTTCCACGGACATTATCGTCGGGTATCCGGGCGAGACGGAGCGTGACTTCGAAGACACTATGTCGCTGCTGGAAGAGATCCAGTTCGATAGCGCCTTCTCTTTTAAATTCTCCCCCCGCCCGGGCACGACCGCGGCCGCTTGTCCCGCGGAAGAAACCGTGGACGAGGAGACTTCGGGCAGGAGACTCTCGCTGCTCCAGACTTTCCAGCGGGACGTCACAATGAGAAAAAACCGCGCCAGGGTCGGGCAGGTCGAAGAAGTGCTGGCCGAGGGGCCCAGCAAAAACGATCCCGGGATACTGACGGGCAGGACCAGTCACAACAGAATCACCCATTTCAGAGGAGCCGGCACGCTATCGGGAAGAGTCCTGAGGGTCAGGATAACCGAGGGGCTGTTTAATTCCCTTCGCGGCGAACTGTCTGTATAATTAGTAGGGAGGTGGCTGATGTTTCTTCTGATGAAAGTTTCAGGGATAGCGCTCGACCCGTTCACGAACACCCCTATCGTAATATTAAAAGACTCTGCGAACGAAAGGACCCTTCCGATATGGATAGGGTTCATGGAAGCGAGCTCGATAGCCATGGAGCTCGAAAAAACCCCCCGCATCAGGCCCATAACCCACGACCTCGTAAAGAACCTCATCGAGAAGCTGAAATTCATAGTGACGAAGATAGAGGTCACCGACCTGAGGGACGACACATTCTACGCACGCATATATCTCAAGAGAGACAGCGAAGAGTACTCGCTCGATTCGAGGCCCAGCGACGCGATCGCAATAGCCCTCAGGACGGACTCCCCGATCTACGTCAACGAAGAGGTCATCGAGAAATCGAAGAAAATCGAAATAGACGAAGATAAAGACAAGCTAGCAGAACTCTTGGACAATATGCCGGAAGGCGACTTCGGGAAATACAAGATGTGAATCGCCAGCCCGGAATCGTTTTCCAGAACTCAAACTCATAACTCCCCGGCCTCGTCCAGATCCTCTAGGTCGTCTCCGTTTCCGTCGTCGAGCTCGTGCTTGGCGAGCCTGTACCTGAGCGAGCGGAGCGTTATGCCGAGGAGCCTCGCGGCTTCGGTTTTGTTTCCGTTCGTCGTCCTGAGCGCTTTCTCTATCATCTTTCTCTCGACGTCCCCGAGGAGCGTATCGAGGCTCGAGTTCGACGCGAAGCTCGTATCGAGGTCAAGATAGTCCCTTCCGGTAACCAGATGAGGAAGGGTTTCCTGACGTATGACGTTCGACGACTCGAGGGCCACGCACCGGGCGATGATATTCTCGAGCTCCCTCACGTTGCCCGGGTAATGATAGTTCTCGAGTATCTCGAGGGCCTTCGGAGATATGCCCCTGATGTCCTTCCCCATTTCAACCGAATACTTGTTAATGAAATGAATCGCGAGCGGAGAGACGTCTATCTTCCTCTCCCGTAGAGGAGGCAGCACGATTTTAATAACGTTAAGCCGGTAGAATAGGTCTTCCCTGAATTTTCCGTTTGCAACCTCGTCTTCGAGTTTTTTATTCGTCGCGGTTATGACCCTTACATCAACGCTCGAGGCCTCGGTGCCGCCGAGCGGCCTTATTTTCTTATCTTCGAGCACCCTCAGCAGCTTTACCTGGAGGTGGAGCGGCAGGTCCCCTATTTCGTCCAGGAAAATGGTGCCGCCGTCCGCTTCCTCGAACAGCCCGCGCTTATCCCTCACCGCGCCCGTGAACGCGCCCTTCTTGTAACCGAACAGCTCGCTCTCCATCAGGGATTCGGGTATTGCCCCGCAGTTTACGGGGACGAAGGCTTTTTCATGCCGCGAGCCGCTGTAATGAATTGCCCTCGCCACGAGCTCTTTCCCCGTGCCGCTCTCGCCCGTGATAAGCACGCTCACGTTCAGCTCGGATACTCGTTTTATCAGCTCGAAGACTTTTACGATGGAAGGACTTCTTCCTATGATATTTCCGAATCCGTACTGCGTCTCAAGCTCCTTCCTGAGCCTGGTGTTCTCACGCTCGAGCTTCTTCTTTTCGAGCGCTTTCTTTATAACGAGCTTGATCTCGTCGATTTTGAACGGCTTCGTTATATAATCGTACGCCCCGAGCTTCATCGCTTCGATCGCGGTCTCGTGCGAGGCGTATGCAGTTATCATTATCACCGTAGTGTCAGGGCTCTTCTCGGTAAATTTCTTGAGTACATCGATCCCGTTCAATACCGGCATCTGGATGTCGACGATAGCAAGGTCGAAGAGCTTCTCTTCGATCTTGTCTATGGCTTCGGAACCGTCGGGGGCGGTCTCGACGTAATAGCCGTCCTTCTGGAGCATTATCTCCAGAAATTCCCTCATGCCCGGCTCGTCGTCAACAACCAGAATGTTGCTGTCATTTTGCCCCATCTAATACCTCCGGGCGGGATTTAATGTATGACATCGGCAGACGCCTCTTTAAATCTCGGCAATGTGATAACGAAAGTCGCCCCGTTACCCCTTGAACTCACCACATTGATGTTTCCATTATAACCTTCTATAACCTTTTGTACAATCGCGAGGCCGAGGCCCGTACCCACCTCCTTCGTAGTGAAAAACGGCTCGAAGATCCTCGATATAAAGTTCTCGTCTATCCCCTTGCCCTCGTCCGATATCTCGATAACCACGCTGTCGTCCTCGGTCTTCGATTTAATTATTATGAGCCCGCCGATCGGCATCGCGTCGACGGAATTGAGCAGGAGGTTCCACACGGCCTGCTTCAGGCGGTAGGAATCCGCCTGGACGTATATTCCGTTTTCAACCTGGTTTATTATCTCTATGTTGCCTCGCCTGATGGTCTTCGCGAAGGATTCGACAGTATCGTTCACGATCCGTCCGAGGTCAACGAGCGTGGTCAGCTTCTGGATGGGCATCGTGAGTATGAGAAAGTCCTCTACGAGAAGGTTGAGCCTCTCCACTTCCTGAGAGGCCATCCGCACGAGTCTTAGATTCTCTTCCGTCGGCTTTACGTCGCTGCTCAGTATCTCGACGGCCCCGCTGATGGCGGAGAGCGGGTTCCTGAGCTCGTGCGCGAGACCCGCAGCGAGCTGGCCGAGAAGGGCCATCTTCTGGGACGTCCTCAGGCGGTCTTCCAGCTCCTTAACCTCTGTCAGGTCCTGGAATATGATAATGTACCCCTGCGTCTTGTCGTCCGTGTCTTTGAGGTCGGATGAGGAGAACCCGAGCGTTACCATCCTGCCGTCGGGGGCCGTATACAGCATTTGCTCCCTCTTCTTCGAAACGAGGTCCTCTATATGAAGGCCCGTCATGAACTGGCTCAGGTCCTTGCCCAGAATCTTATCCTTGCCGCTTATACCCAGGATCTCGAGGCCGGTCCTGTTGGCCGATATGATCTTGCCGTCCAGGTTAAGAGTGATTACACCGCTCGTGAGGCTCTGAATAATATTCTCATGAAGATTCCGGAGTATCCGCAGGCTTCTTTCGCTCTCGCCGAGCTCCCTGCCCGCCGCCCTGAACCTCTCCGAGAGGTACCCGGAGAGTATCGCCACGAGAAGAAAACCGGTGAGATGAAAATATGTGGAAACGAGCCCTATTTCCCCCCACAAGGAGAAGGAGCTCCAGATACCCTGGCCGGGATCGACCGGGACCTCGGCCCTGATCTGGTAAAAGACGATCAGGACATAGACGAGACCGGAAATGAGAGCGGTTACGTAGCTCGCCGCCTTGGTGAGCGCGATGCTCGAATAAATGATGATTAAGACATACAGGAATATAAAAGGGCTCGCCTTCCCGCCCGTCACGAAGATTACAGTCGAAGCGAGGGCCAGGTCGAAGAAAAGCTGTGTAATCTTAAAAATTTTGGGGTAACGCTGGAAAAGAGACTGGAGCAGGAGAGAAACGAGGCTCAGAAAATAAATTACGGCTACGATTACGGCCAGGTAAAAGGCTTCTTTCCTCGCTCCCCTGCCGTAATATATCACGGCTCCGGACCCGAGAAGGACGGTCGTGATGATCACCCTCAGGACTACCGAGCTCCTTAAGCCTCCGTCAGGATTCTGAAGAAGTTTCATATTAGCTTTAAGACTATACCTTCAGTTAAATTGCCGCAAGGGAAACATACACCCGTTTGTCAATGAATATACAAGAATTAAGGAATGTTAAGCGCCGATTTCCGGTCACAGAGCGTCAATTCGCCATTGTAGCCACGAGCTTGAACATCGGGAGATACATCGAGACGACTATGACCCCGACCGTTGCCCCCAGGACCGTTATCATGATGGGCTCAAGAGCCGACAGCAGGGACGCGACCGCAATATCGACCTCCTCTTCATAGAAGTCGGCGATTTTATTCAGCATGTCCTCGAGAGCGCCCGTCTGCTCGCCTACAGAAATCATCTGCACGACCATCGGAGGGAAGAGCTTGGGTCTGGTCATCAGCGGCTCGGCAAGCGTCTGCCCCTCGCTTATGCTCTTCCTCGCTTCGAGTATGGCTTCTTCCGTTATGATATTGCCCGAGGCCTTCGCCGTAATTTCGAGGCTGTCCAGTATGGCGATACCTCCCGCGGTAAGCGTGGCGAGCGTCCGGCAGAACCTGGAGATAACAGTCTTCAGCAGCAGCGGTCCCACGAGCCACAACTTGAGCAAAAAGGCATCGAAGAGTCTTCTGATCCTGTACGATCTGCTGTAACCAAACCCTACAAGGAAAAATATGGCTGCGACGGCTATTAATATATATAGTATGTTGTGTCTCGTGAAGAAGCTGATGTCGACCACTAACTGCGTCAGCGCGGGCAGGCTAGTCCCCATGTCCTTGAACATCTCGGCGAACACGGGAACGACGAATATTATTACTATCGCCAGGACCATAATGGCCACGCTGATGACTATAGAGGGATAGACCATGGCTCCTTTAATCTTTCTCTTGATCGAATCCATTTTTTCGAGATAACTGGCCAGCCTCTGCAGCATAACGTCGAGCACGCCGCCCGTCTCGCCGGCTTTAACGAGCTGGGTGTAGAGGTTGCTGAACACCTTCGGGTGCTTCGCCAATGAGTCGGCGAACGTGGAGCCCGCCTCGACGTCTTCTTTTACCCTGACGATTACCTGTTTGAATTTTTGATTCGGATGCTGGGAGGCAATGATATCGAGCCCTCTCACGAGCGGAAGTCCGGCGTCTATCATCGTCGAGAGCTGTCTCGTAAAAATCACGAGGTCCCTGGTGGATATCGAGCCGAAGCTGAAGCTTAAACCGAAGAGCTTGCCCTTCTCCTTAATGCGGTTCGGTATGGGCTGTATCTGCATTTGTCTCAGACGGGCCAGCACCGCGGACCTGCTGGGCGCGTCCATCTCGCCCTTCTTTATAGTCCCGCCGAACCTGCCTTCCCAAACGAATACCGGCATTAGTTATTCCTCTCCTTCTTCATTGTAGCTTTATCATGCCTCTTCATGCCGCGCCGCGGGGCTTATTGCCTCATCATACGCTCTTTCGAGCCTTCCGGGGAAGGGCGCTCGCTTATAATGCGTTTTATTTCTTCGGGCTCCTGCGATTTCCCTATTGCGTCGTCGTAGCTGATGAGCCTCCTCAGGTACAGGTCGGCAAGGCTCTGGTTAAGGGTCTGCATCTTCCACTTCTCCTGTCCGATCTGCTGCTGCGAATAGATCTGATGCACTTTGTCCTCACGGATGAGGTTTCTAATAGCGGGGTTTGGTATGAGCACTTCCACGGCGAGCACGCGCCCGCCGCCGATCTTCGGTATCAGCGTCTGACATAGTATGCCTTCGAGGACGAATGACAGCTGGGCCCTCACCTGCGACTGCTCGTGCGGGGGAAAAACGTCTATGATACGGTTGATTGTCTGCACGGCCGTGTTCGTATGCAGCGTCGCGAGGGTGAGGTGCCCGGTCTCGGATAACGTGAGCGCTATCTTGATTGTCTCGAGGTCTCTCATTTCACCTATGAGTACGACGTCCGGGTCTTCTCTTAGAACGCTCTTAAGCGCGTTCGCGAAACTCTTGGTATCGCTCCCGACTTCCCTCTGGTTGACCACGCAGTTCTTGTGGTCGAAGACGTACTCGATCGGGTCCTCGATTGTAACGATATGCTCGTGACGCTCTTTATTCACCTGATCGACGACGCTTGCGAGGGTGGTAGTCTTACCCGAGCCTGTGGGACCCGTGATCACGATCAACCCCCTTGGCTTCCTGGCGAGCTCCGCGAGCACGGGGGGAAGTCCAAGTTCCTGATAGCTCTTGAGCAGGAAGGGAAGAAGCCTGAACGCGCCCGCGACTGCGCCCTTCTGGGTAAATACGTTGCCGCGGAACCGGCCGAGATTCTCCATTCCGAAAGAGAAATCGAGCTCCCAGTTCTCTTCGAACCTGTGCTTCTGCATGTCGGTCAGCACACTGTAACAGATGTCTTTCGTATCGGTAGGGGAGAGCGGGGGATGCTTGACCGGGATCAGTTTGCCGTCGATCCTGATCATCGGCGGCACGCCCGCTGTTATATGCAGGTCCGATGCGCCGTTTTCGACCATTAGTTTTAGAAGCTTGTCTATCGCTATCGACACACTATCCTCCGCAGGTTAATCATCGGCCGCTGTATTCCTCACGACTTCCTCGATCGAGGTAACACCATTTTTCAGTTTTTGGAGGGCGCTTTGCCTGAGCGTTCTCATGCCCTGCCTGAACGCTTCCCGCTTTATTTCGAGAGACGAGGCGCCGCTGAGTATGAATTCCTTGAGCTCGTCGGTCAATTCCATGACTTCGAAAACGGCGAGCCTGCCCTTATAGCCTGTGCCGGAGCATGTCTTGCAGCCTTCGCCTTTCCCTTTATAAACGATGTAATCGGAAACTTCCTTGGGGGGCACCCCCAGGTCTATCAGCACCTGCGGGGCGACTTCCGTTTCCTGTTTGCAATCGTGACAAACTACCCTTACGAGACGCTGAGCCACTATGGCATTGAGGGACGCTGTGACGAGGAACGGCTCCACGCCCATATTAAGGAGCCTCGTTATCGTAGACGGGGCGTCGTTGGTATGGAGGGTCGAGAGGACGAGGTGTCCGGTCAGCGCGGACTTGATCGCTATCTCCGCCGTTTCGTAGTCCCTTATCTCGCCGACGAGGATGATATCCGGGTCCTGTCTCAGGAACGACCTCAGGCAGGAAGCGAACGTCAGCCCGATCTCCTCATGCACCTGCACCTGGTTAACGCCGGGGAGACTGTACTCGACGGGGTCTTCGGCGGTCGATATATTTACGTCCGCCTGGTTGAGATCCATGAGGCTCGAATAAAGCGTCGTCGTTTTGCCGCTGCCCGTCGGGCCCGTGATCAGCACCATGCCGAACGGCTGGTAGATCGACCTCCTGAATACCTCCAGCTGGTCATCATAAAACCCGAGCTTCGTCAGGTCGAGCTGCAGGGACTCTTTGTCCAGGATCCTCATAACGACTTTTTCCCCGAAAAGGGTAGGAACCACGGAAACTCGGTATTCCATTGTCCTGTTTTGATTCATCTTCACCTTGATTCGGCCGTCCTGGGGGAGCCTCCTCTCCGCTATGTCGAGGTTCGACATTACCTTTATTCTCGATGATACAGCGTTCTTCAGCTTCAGCGGCGGGTGCATAATGTCGTAGAGCACGCCGTCTATCCTGTACCTTATACGGAGAGACTTTTCGTAAGGCTCGATATGTATATCGCTCGCGCCCTTCCTGATCGAATCCATCAGCAGGTGGTTTACGAGCTTTATCACGGGGGCTTCTTCCGAGGCCCTTTCGAGGTCGTTGAGGTCGATATTTTCTTCGCCGCTTATCTCGATGAGGAATTCATCGAGGTCGCCCATGAGCTTGTCTACCGCGGCCGTGTTCTCCTGGGCCTTCCTCGCGTCTTCCCATTCCTGCTGAGACCCGTATAACTTCTCGATCGCGTTTCTGATGGACCTTTCCGAAGTCACTACGACTTCGATATTGTGGCCGGTCGCGAACTTGAGGTCATCGACGGCGAAGATATTAGACGGATCGGACATGGCGACGACGAGCGTCGAGCCGGATTTGTTTATCGGGATAAGTTTATGCTTTATTGCGGATTCTCTGGAAATGGACTTCAAGACGTCGAGCGAGATATCGAACTGGTCGAGATTGATCGCGGGCACGCCGTACTGCTTGCTCAAATAAGCAACCAGCTGGTGCTCGTCTATATATCCGAGGTTGAGCAGGGTTTCCCCGAGCCTCTTCCCCGTTTCTTTCTGCTCCTGAATGGCGGTTTTGAGCTGATCAAGGTTTATTACATCCTCCTTGATCAGTATATCGCCCATCTGTGCGCTGACTCGCTGCTCTTTCATCTCAATTTCGTCGTCTTCCGGGTCACTGTTATGTTGCGGCGGCCAGGCGACCAGGCTCTAAAGTAACGGTGGCCTCGGACGCAAGCCCCGCGCCGTATCATTTCAAACATACTCCCCTTATTCAAGTATAGGCTCAATCCCGCTTATATGGTTGATTCGATTTATAAACTCATGCGCATCGGCCAATTACAAATTGCAAAATATATGCCATGGAACTCACGAAGCCCGCTCTGCGCATAAGTTGCCAAGATGACAATAAAATCTTAGGAATTCCATGTAACCCGCAGTTATCACTAACGATTTGACATGACGAATATTGTAGGCCAGAGACTTTATTTGTCACAGGTTTTAGTGGGTCACAAGAAGACTACTATTGGATTTAAATAATACATATTATTTGCAGGTTGTGAATTACTTGTGGTATTTTGATCGTTTTTTCCTGTCATGGGCAGGCTTACATTAACGATGGGTTCAGTTCGCGCCGAGGTGCCGCCGTTCGGGTAGAATTAAGCGCATGAATGAAGAAAAACGGATAATAATAGCGGGCGGCGGGCTTGCAGGCTCTGAGGCGGCCCATGCGGCGTCGAAACTGGGCGTTAAGGTCAAACTATACGAGATGAGGCCGATTAAAATGTCTCCGGCGCATGATACAGGCGACCTGGGAGAGCTCGTATGCAGTAATTCCCTGAAATCCGATTCCATAGAAAACGCGAGCGGAATATTAAAGGAGGAGATGAGGCATCTCGGCTCGCTGGTTCTGGAGGCAGCCGAGGCAACGCGCGTACCCGCGGGAAAAGCCCTCGCGGTGGACAGGGGCGCCTTCGCGCGGTACATCACCTCGACTCTGGAAAATAATCCGCTCGTCGAGATAGCGAGGGAGGAATTCAGGGAGATTCCCGAGAAGCCGGGCGCGCCGCTTATCATCGCTACCGGTCCGCTCACATCGGAGTCTCTCGCGGAGAGCATTCGGGTTTTAACCGACACCCGTCATTTATATTTCTATGACGCGATCTCCCCGATAATCGACGGGGATTCGATAGATTACTCGAAGGTCTACAGGGCATCCAGGTATGAGAACGGGGAAGAAGGGGAAGGGGATTATATTAACTGTCCCATTAACAGGGAAGAGTACTACGCATTTGTAGAGGAGATATTGAAGGCCGAGAAAACCGAGACGAGGGATTTTGAAAAGGGTATCTACTTCGAGAGCTGTCTGCCTGTAGAGGAGATAGTCGAGCGGGGCAGGGATACGCTGAGGTTCGGTCCCGCGCGGCCCGTGGGTTTAAGGGACCCGCGAACCGGAAATATGCCGTTCGCAGTGCTCCAGCTCAGGTCAGAGAACATGGAACGCACGATGTACAATATGGTCGGCTTTCAGACGAAGCTCAAATATCCCGAACAGCGGAGGATATTCAGGATGATTCCCGGGCTGGAAGGGGCAGAGTTTATGAGATACGGGAGCGTCCATAGAAACACATACATCGACTCCCCGAGGCTGCTCCGCAAAACGCTTCAGCTCAAGAACCATGACCTGATATTCTTTGCCGGTCAGATAGTCGGGGTCGAAGGGTACATCGAATCAGCGGCCATGGGAATCATGGCGGGCATCAACGCGTCAAGGGCCGCAATGGGCGAGGCCCCCTTGGTCCCGTCTCCAGAAACAGCTGTCGGCTCGCTGCTCGGATATATATCGGACGGGGGCATCAAGAGCTTTCAGCCGATGAACATCAATTTCGGGCTATTCCCCCCTCCGGGGGAAAAAATCCCGAAATCCGGCAAGAAAAGTTACATTGCGGAAAGGGCTTTCGCAGCCATGTCCCGGTTTTGCCCGTTTCGGCCGTCGCTGGCTCAAACGAAGACAGACCCCTACGGGAAGGGGGTTACGCTTTGATCTCACCCTATAAATATATAGGGAATACATGATCATTTACACTTGACAATTAAACCAAAGTGGTCTAATTTTTAAACTATGTTGCAGAATAAAGCTGAAGTTAGTCTTCCTGACAAGATATATTTCCGGATTGGGGAAGTAAGCGATTTTACCGGGATAAAACCATATGTGTTAAGGTACTGGGAGAGTGAATTCGAAGAGATAACCCCGATCAGGAGAAAGTCACAGAGGCTTTATGACCGTGAAGCCATACATACGATTATAAAGATTAAAAATATGCTTTATGAGCAGAGCTTTACGATTGCCGGCGCCAAGAAGAAGCTTAAAGAAGAAGCCAATCAGAAGCGTGTCAGCACTAAAGTAAACGTTTTGCTTCACGAAGTATTGGGCGAATTGAAATCCATTAAACAGAATCTGGGCTAGCTTATTCGCCTCCCCCTATTTCCATAGAAATTTTCCATAGAACTCACACGGGGTGTAGCGCAGCTTGGTAGCGCATCGGCATGGGGTGCCGAGGGTCGCCGGTTCGATTCCGGCCACCCCGACCAAACACTGATACAGTTCGGTTATGGAATTATTAACGAAACTTGCCCGGCGCTTTTAATTGTGTATTTTGTAATGCCTGACCGGAAGATTCATTTCCCTCGGCAAACAAGACATGCCACCGACCATACTCATATCGAACGACGACGGTATCAACTCGGAGGGCCTCCACAAACTCCACGAGGCCCTGAAGCCGCTCGGGGAGGTCTTCATTGTTGCCCCCGACAGGGACCAGAGCGCCGTAAGCCATTCGTTGAGTCTCTACCGTCCGCTCAGGATAGAGCAGATATCGGATAACGTTTACACCGTGGACGGAACCCCGACCGACTGCATCAACCTGGCCGTAAACGGGATACTCAAGGACAGAAAGCCCGACCTCGTCGTCTCGGGAATAAACAAGGGAGAAAATCTGGGCGACGATATAACGTATTCGGGCACAGTGAGCGCGGCCATGGAAGGAGCCCTCCTCGGAATAAACTCGATCGCCATATCGCTTGCGACGAAGGTAAATTTCAATTTCGACGCAGCTTCACATTATTCGCGGATGATTGCGATGTACGTGCTTGAAAAAAAGCTCCCCGAGGACACCATTCTCAACGTAAATATCCCCAACCTTGCCGTAGAGGATATCAATGGCGTCCTTGTGACGAGACAGGGCAAGCGCGTATACGGAGAGCCGGTAGTCGAAAAGGTCGACCCCAGGGGGAAAAAATACTACTGGATCGGCGGATACGAGCTCGGGTCCGTCGATATAGAGAATTCGGACATCACGGCCGTAAGAGACGGCTTCGTCTCGGTGACGCCGATATGCCTCGACCTCACCAATTACGGATTCCTAGAGCGGCTCAGATCGGATCTGTCACAGGAGCCCTGATTACCGAGACACCCGCGGGCGCGCGCATGGAGAAAGGAGACAAGCCCAACCGGTGAATTCCGATGGTACACACGCTGTTATTCCGGCTATAAGCTCATTGACACGGCCTTGTTGCCCTGCCGTCGCAGTCGCCGTAAAATTAACTCTCTTGATCAGGCGTGAAGGAAGAGTATCCAGTGAAAATAGAATTTAAGCGTCCCGGGTGGTATCCTTATTGTCCGTGAGGCAGATACGGTTAAAACACCTGAAGAGACCGCGCAAGAAATCCTTCCTCCCTTTTATAATCGGCTCGGTATTTTTTCACCTGCTTGTCCTGGCCATTATTCTGGTCTATCAATACGAAATCGTAGGCAAGCAGGCTAAGAAAGAAAAGAAGGAGCCGGATTATATCGAGATTACCGAGCTGCCCGTACCCAAGGAAAAGGAAACAAAGCCGCCTCAAGAGACCAAGCGGCTCGCAGAACGGTCACACGATGCCAAGGAAGAAAAAACCAGAGACCAGTTCACGAAGAGGTCGGTAGCCCTACCTCCGCCGCAAAAACCTGCGGCTCCGCAGAAACCCAAGCCGGAAGTAAAAAAACAGGAACCAAAAAAATCCGCGAAGAAACAGGAGACCAAACCCAAGACGGTCGAAAAACCAAAACAAGAGACGACCCGGCAGAGTATTACGCGAAAGGACCTGCTCCGCGACAAGACCCTGGCGTCACTTCCCAAAGAGCAGCTCAGGGAAGATACCGGAAGTCAGAAAGCGACCGGCCAAAAATACGAGGAGCGGGCCGTCCCCGACATATCGAGGGAGCAATTGTTCAGCAACGTCCCGAATACGTTCCCTGAGAGCTCGCAGAGCACTCAGGATTATCTCGGTGCAAGAGACGTAAACATGAGAGAGGACACGGTTGAGCTGAGCACGACCGAATTCAGGTACCTGTCCTATTTCTCAAAATTAAAGAGTCAGATAGAGAGCGTTTGGAATTACCCGGAAGAATCGCGTTACCGGGGTGAACAGGGGCAGTTGTTCCTCGTGTTCACGATTAAACGAAACGGGGACCTCGAAAATATCCAGCTCCTGAACTCGTCCGGATACGCGCGTCTCGACAACGAAGCCATAAGGGCTATAAGGTCGGCTTCCCCCTACTCTCCCTTCCCCGAGGGCTGGGGAGCTTTGGAAAGACTCAATATCAAAGCGACGTTCATTTATGAATTCGGCGGGTTCATCAGGTAGCGGCCGAAATAATCATAATAATGTCATCTGATAATCACGCCCTGATCCCCCTTCCCTCGTTTGACTATTCCCCCGATCAGGTACGCCTTTTCTTTTAGCAGGCGCAGCTTCTTCAGCACACGGCCCGAATCGGAAGACTTGACTATAATCACGAGACCAATCCCGCAGTTGAATGTACGCCGCATCTCCTCGTCGTCAATACGGCCTTCCTTCCTGATGAGCTCCATAACGGGAGGGAGGGTCCAGGATGAAGAATCCAGCAGAGCCGCGCATTTTTTGGGCATCGCCCTCGGTATATTTTCGAGGAGCCCGCCGCCCGTGATGTGGGCTATCGCCTTGATGTCGAACGCCTTCCTCAGCTTACGGGCCGTCTTCACGTAAATCCTCGTCGGCTCGAGAAGCTCGTCGGCAAGCGGTCGTGTCAGCGGTCCGGGCGAATCCCCGAGCTTGTATCTCTTCTTCCCGAAGAGCACCTTTCTCGCAAGCGAATACCCGTTTGAATGAAGCCCGCTCGAAGCGAGCCCTATGACCGCGTCTCCGGGCCTGACGTCCGAGCCGTCGATTATCTCGTCCCTGTCCAGTATCCCCACGGCGAACCCCGCGAGATCGAACTCGCCTTTTCCGTAAAACCCCGGCATCTCGGCGGTCTCTCCCCCGAGGAGCGCGCAACCCGCCTCCTTGCACCCCTTCACTATGCCCTTTACGATCTCCGCCCCTTCCCTGGGATCAAGCTTCGAGGTGGCGATATAATCGAGGAAGAATAGGGGGTCGGCGCCGCAGGCGATTATATCGTTCACGTTCATTGCGACGAGATCTATCCCGACCGTGTCGAGCCTCCCTGTCATGAAGGCTATCTTTAATTTCGTGCCTACACCGTCGGTCGCGGCTACCAACACCGGCCTTTTATAATGCTTGAGTGGAATCTCGTACGCGCCCGAGAATCCGCCTATCCTGCCGAGCACATGCTTGTTCAGCGTGGACGCCGCAAGCGGCTTTATAAGGTCGATGAAGAGATTCCCGGCTTCTATATCGACCCCCGAGCCCTTGTAAGTGGTCTTCGCCATGACGAAATGGAAAGATACCTGAGAGGGGGTTTTTGTCTATGAACAGCGCCCCTATATTAATTTCCGAAGTCTCGGTCCGCCGGGCATTAAAGCGCCCGCCGCCCGTTTATGCCCTAAGCGATGTCTTTAATCCCCCGAGATTTCCAAAAAATGTAATTAATGGTATTATTTTCCCGCGAATTTTAAGGGTACAGACAATCGATGACATTTCAGGAATTAATACTATCGCTTCAGAGCTACTGGGCTAAAAAGGGCTGCATAATCATGCAGCCTTACGACCTGGAAAAGGGAGCGGGGACGTTCCATCCGGCGACGTTCCTCAGGTGCCTCGGTCCCGAGCCCTGGTACGTGGCTTACGTCGAGCCTTCGAGGAGGCCGACCGACGGCAGGTACGGGGACAACCCGAACAGGCTTCAGCACTACTACCAGTTCCAGGTGTTAATCAAACCCTCACCCGGCGACATACAAGACTTATACCTCGACAGCCTCAAGCACCTGGGCATAGATCCTCTCGCGCACGATATCAGGTTCGTGGAGGACGATTGGGAATCCCCGACGCTGGGTGCATGGGGCCTCGGCTGGGAAGTTTGGCTCGACGGCATGGAGATCACCCAATTCACCTATTTCCAGCAGGCGGGCGGCATCAACCTGAAGCCGGTCTCCGCGGAACTGACGTACGGCACCGAAAGGATAGCGATGTATCTCCAGGGGGTGGAGAGCGTCTACGACCTCGAATGGACAAAGGGGATCACCTACGGCGAGATCCACCAGAGGGACGAATTCGAATTCTCGACCTATAACTTTCAGGAATCGGATCCCGTAATGCTCCGGGATATGTTCGATAAATTCGAGGCCGAGTGCGGCAAGCTCATAAAGAAAAAACTGCCGCTGCCCGCTTACGACTACTGCCTCAAATGCTCTCATACGTTTAACCTCCTCGACGCCCGGGGGGCGATCGGGGTTACCGAGCGAGCCTCGTACATCGGCAGGGTGCGGGCGCTCGCGAAACAGTGCGCGGAGGGATACCTCCTCGAAAGGGAGGAAATGGGTTTCCCGCTCGCGAAAAAGAATCCATGGCAAAAGATCTGATATTAGAGATCGGAACCGAGGAAATCCCCGCAGGCTTCATGAGGGATGCCATCGATAAGCTGTCCGAGAGCGCGTCCAGGGAGCTTTCCGGAAACGCGCTCGCTTACGGGAATATTTCGGCCTACGGCACACCGAGAAGACTGACGCTCCGCGTCACGGACCTTACGGACAAGCAGGAAAACAGGTCGGTGGAGTTCTACGGCCCTCCCGTGAGAATAGCCTTCGACGAAAAGGGCGACCCGACAAAAGCGACGATCGGGTTCGCTAAATCACAGGGGGTCGACGTAAAAGACCTTGTTACCGTAACCAGGGACAAGGGCGAGGTCCTGGCCGCGGTAAAAAAGGTAAAGGGACAAAAGACTGAAAAACTCTTAAAAGAACTGCTTCCGGGGATTATTACCGGCCTGCTCTTCAGAAAATCCATGAAGTGGGGCGACGGGGATGCGGTATTCGCGAGGCCGATAAGGTGGCTGCTCGCGGTCTACGGCGGAAAGACGATCCACTTTAATATCGAAGAAGTAAAGAGCTCCTCGAAATCCCGCGGACACAGGTTCATGAGCCCCAAACCCTTTACGGTCTCGGGCTGGGAAGATTACGCGGAAGGGCTCGAAAAGGGGTTCGTCGTGCTCGACCAGGACAAGCGGAAAGGCATAATAGAGAAGGGCATAAACGATCTCGCCCTGAAAATAGGAGGGACCGCGCTAAAGGACGAGGAGCTCCTTGAAACCGTTTCCTACCTGGTCGAATACCCGGTAATTCTCAAGGGTGATTTCGATGAGGATTTCCTGAAACTCCCGAAGGAAGTCCTGATCAGCGTGATGAAGAACCATCAAAAATACTTTCCGGTGCTTTCACGGTCTGAGGGCGGGAAGCTCCTGCGCCATTTCATATTCGTCGCCGGGACTAAGGCCAGGGACGACAGAGTCGTGTCGAAGGGGAATGAGCGGGTCATACGGGCCCGGTTCACGGACGCGAGGTTCTTCTACAACGAAGACAAAAACACGCCGCTTGAGGAGAAAAACATCAGGCTCAAGGGCATGGTATTCCTGTCCGACCTCGGGACTTATTACGACAAGACCGAGAGGCTCAAGACGATCGCCGGAATTATCGGCGGTCAGCTCGGCATCGAGCCGCTGACGGACGTTATCCGCGCGGCAGCGCTGTCGAAGGCCGACCTCGCTACTCAGATGGTATTCGAATTCCCCGAGCTGCAGGGCACCATGGGCAAATATTACGCGCTCCTCTCAGGGGAGAAAGACGTGGTGGCGAGGGCGCTTGAAGAGCAGTATATGCCTACCTCCCGCGATGGGGCTCTGCCCGAGACGGAGATCGGATCCGTCCTCGGCATCGCCGACAAACTGGACACGATATCGGCCTGTTTTATTTCGGGACTCGTCCCGACAGGCACTTCCGACCCCTACGCTCTCAGGAGACACGCAATAGGAATAATAAATATAGTCCTGGATAAAAACTACCATTTAAGCATTAACGGGCTTCTCCGCGAAAGCCTCGCGGCCATAACCGATCAGGCCCATGGGAAGTCCAGAGATTCGCAGGATAATATCCTGACGGAAATATCCGGCTTTTTTAAGGAAAGGTTCAGGAACATAATGATATCGGACGGCTTCCCCCAGGACGTCGTGGAAGCCGCGATAAGCGCCGAGTTCGACGACATCGTCGATGTGAAGAGGAGAATCGAGGCGCTTTCAGAATTCCGGAGGGCGCCGGATTTCGACTCCCTAGGCATAGCTTTCAAGAGAGTAGTGAATATAGTTAAGGGACAGCCGAAGGGCGATGTCAGCGACACCCTTTTTGTTGAGCCTGTCGAGAGGGAGCTGCATCAATCCTACATCGACACCCGGGAAAAGGTGGACGGGAAAATGACGGAGAGAAATTATAAGGAAGCACTGACAATTATGAAAACTCTGAAAGATCCCGTGGATAAATTCTTTGAACACGTACTAGTTATGGACGAGAACGTCGAATTAAGGAAGAACAGGCTGTCGATGCTCTGGGAAATAAGGGACCTGTTTTTCAGGATCGCCGACTTCTCCAAATTGAGCACATAAATCATCGGGGTATGTCCGGGCGGGGATTAAAAAGATAAAACACATAAGGAAAGGGCCATGAAGAAATTCGTATATTTATTCGGCAACGGAAAAGCGGAAGGAAAAGGGAGCATGAAGGACCTGCTTGGGGGAAAGGGAGCCGGACTCGCGGAGATGACCAGAATAGGCATACCCGTACCTCCGGGCTTCACCATTAGCACGGAAGCCTGCACGGAGTTCTATGAGCACAAACGGCGCATTCCCGAATACATATTAGAGGAAATCAATCTCAATCTTTCGAAGCTCGAAAAGCTTATAGGAAAGAAGCTGGGCGACCCCGGAAATCCGCTTCTGGTTTCCGTGCGTTCCGGGGCGAAGTTCTCGATGCCCGGGATGATGGACACGATTCTCAACCTGGGACTTAACGACAGGATCGCCGAGCGTCTCTCATCAATGACCGACAATCCGAAATTCGTGTGGGACGCCTACAGAAGGCTTATAGAGATGTTCTCGGACGTGGTGTTCGGCATCGATAAGGAAGAGTTCGAGCACATGTTCACGGATATAAAAAAGAAAGAAGGCATAAAGAGCGACGCTCAGCTGACACCGGAAATACTGAAACAAGTCATCAACAAATCAAAACAGCTCGTCAGGAAGAAGGTAAAGGCGGAGTTCCCTCAAAACCCCCTCGACCAGCTCCATATGGCCATACGCGCGGTATTTCTTTCATGGAACAACGAAAGGGCGATTTTCTACAGGAAGCAGTACGGCATCGCCGACGACCTCGGCACTGCCGCGAACGTGCAGGCGATGGTTTTCGGGAACATGAGCGACGATTCGGGCACGGGAGTGGGTTTCACGAGGGACCCTGCGAGCGGAGAGAAGCACCTCTACGCTGAGTGCCTTATGAACGCCCAGGGCGAGGACCTCGTGGCCGGCATCAGGACGCCCAAGCACATCGAGGAGCTTGCGCGCGAGCTGCCCCCGGTATATAAACAGCTGGCGAAGATAGCGAATACGCTCGAAAAGCATTTCAAGGACATGCAGGACTTCGAATTCACGATCGAGCGCGGTAAGCTCTATTTCCTCCAGACGCGAAACGGCAAGAGAACCGGGATCGCGGCACTGAAGATCGCATACGACATGGTCAGGGAAAAGCTCATTACGAGGGAAGAGGCTATTTCGAGGATAGAGCCCGAGCACCTGGAGCAGTTCCTGTTCCCGATATTCAATCCCGATGAAAAGCAGAAGCATAAGGTCATAGCCACGGGGCTCGCGGCCTCGCCGGGAGCAGTGTCAGGGGCCGTGGCGCTCGATGCCGATACCGCCGTCAGGTTCAGCGGCGAGGGCAAGAGCACTATTCTCGTAAGAAAGGAAACGAGCGCCGACGACATCAAGGGCATGGCAGCCTCCAAGGGCGTACTGACGGCGCGGGGAGGGAGGACGAGCCACGCGGCTGTCGTGGGGAGGCAAATGGGTAAGGTGTGCATCGTAGGGGCGGAAGATATTAACATCGACGAGAAAAACAGGCGCTTCATCACGGGCGGCGTCACCGTGAAAGAAGGCGATTTCATCTCCCTCGACGGGTTCGAGGGCAAGGTTTACTCCGGACACGTGCCGGTAATACCGTCAGACATAATACAGGTCGTAGAGGAAACGATAAGGCCGGAGGAATCGGAAAATTACAAGATATTCACTTCCATATTGAAATGGACGGACGAGATCCGGACGATCGGGGTGAGGACGAACGCCGACACGCCAGAGGACGCAAGGATAGCGTACAAGTTCGGCGCGGAAGGCATCGGGCTCTGCCGGACCGAGCACATGTTCTTCGCCAAGGACAGGATACCGATAATGCAGGACATGATTCTCTCGCAGACGCGCGAGGAGAGGGCCAAATACCTCTCGAAGCTCCTGCCGATGCAGAGGAACGACTTCAAAGAGCTATTCCGCAACATGAAGGGACACCCGGTCACCATAAGGCTTATAGACCCGCCGCTTCACGAGTTCCTTCCCAAGCTCGAAGAGCTCATGCTTGAAATAAAGGAGCACGAGCTGAAGAAGGAATCCTCCAGGGGCCTCGACAGGAAAAGAATGCTCCTCGAGAGGGTCCAGGAGCTCCACGAGTTTAACCCCATGCTGGGCCTCAGGGGGTGCAGGCTCGGCATACTGATACCCGAGATCACCAGGATGCAGGTGACCGCCATAATGGAAGCTGCGTGCGAGGTTGCAGGCGAAGGGGTGAAAGCGGTCCCTGAAATAATGGTCCCGCTCGTGGCGATGGTCACCGAAATGAAGGCGCAGAAAGAGGTCATCCAGCAAGTGGCCGACGAAGTACTAGGTAAATCCAAAAAGAAAATAAAATATAAAATAGGAACGATGATTGAGGTCCCGAGGGCGGCCGTCACGGCCGACCAGATAGCGACCGAGGCCGAGTTTTTCTCCTTCGGGACGAACGACCTGACGCAGATGATGTTCGGGCTTTCGAGGGACGACTCCGGGAAAATCATCAAGACGTACATGAACGAGAAAGTGACGCTCAACGGCAAGACTCTGAGCATCCTCGAAAAGGATCCGTTCCTGACCCTGGACCTGGGCGTGGTGGAGCTCATGAAGCTCGCCATAGAAAAAGGCAGGGGAGTGAGGCCCGACCTCAAAGTCGGCATATGCGGGGAACACGGCGGGGACCCGCAATCCATCGTATTATCAAGCGCAATCGGCGTCGACTACGTGAGCTGCTCCCCCTACAGGGTACCGATCGCAAGACTCGCGGCGGCCAAGGGCGCGCTTAATGCAAAGTAGAATATTCAACCCTTGATAAATGCGCCCGAGCCCGATGTATTAACATCCGGCTCGGGCCATTACTCTTAACTAAGTGATTCAGTTCCCGCTTACCACCCGATTACTCAAGAACAACCGCTAACTGGCGTAGGCTGTAGCCCTGACTTCCCTTATTACGGTTATCTTGATCTGTCCGGGATACGCGACCTCTTTCTCTATCTTCTTCGCTATCTCGTGGGAAAGCAGCGCTCCTTCCTCGTCGTTCACCTTCGAGCTCTCCACTATGACCCTCACCTCGCGCCCGGCCTGAATCGCGTAGCACCTCTCTACCCCCCTGAAAGAGCCCGCTATGCTCTCGATGTCCTCTATCCTCCTCACGTACGCCTCGTAGGTCTCTCTCCTCGCGCCCGGCCTCGCGGCGGATATCGCGTCGGCCGACTGGACGAGTATCGCAAGCAGCGACTGCGGCTGCGGGTCGTGAGCGAGCGCGACGGCCTCTATCACGTCCTTGGGCTCCCCGTACTTCCTCACGAGGTCGGCGCCTATGTCCACGTGCGACCCTTCAATCTCGTGGTCGACCGCCTTTCCTATATCGTGGAGGAGCCCGCCTCGCTTGGCGAGCTTGACGTCGTACCCGATCTCGGCGGCCAGTATGCCGCAAATGAACGCGACCTCGATTGAATGGTTAAGGATGTTCTGCGAATAGCTGGTCCTGTATTTTAGTCTCCCGATGAGCTTCACGAGCTCGGGGTGTATGGACGGGATGCCCAGGTCGAACAGGGCTTCCTCCCCCGCCTTCTGGATCTCCCGCTCGATCTCCTTTTCGACGTCGGACACGATCTCCTCGATCCTCGCGGGGTGTATCCTGCCGTCGTCGATCAGACGTTCGAGCGAGATCCTCGCGACCTCCCTCCTTATAGGATTGAGCGATGAGATAACGACCGTCTCCGGCGTATCGTCGATTATGATATCGACCCCTGTCCTCGCTTCTATAGACCGGATATTCCTCCCCTCTCGGCCGATTATCCTCCCCTTCATATCGTCGTTCGGGAGGTTGACGACGGATATCGTCTTTTCGCTCGTGTATTCGCCCGAGTACTTCTGGATCGCGAGCGCTATTATGTCCTTCGCTTTCCTCTCGGCCTCTTCATGGAGCTGATCCTCGAGCTGTTTCAGTTTCTTGGCGGCCTCATGCCTCGCTTCGTCCTCGATAATGTTGATGAGCTCGTTCCGGGCCGCTTCCTGCGTCATGCCGGCAATGTCCTCTATCTTCTTCTTGGCTTCGTCTATAACGGCATCGAGTTCCTTCTGTTTATCTCCGAGGGACTGCTCCCTCAGCACGAGGTCCCTTTCCTTTTTCGTAAGCTCGGATTCCTTCTTTTCCACACCCTCGAATTTCTTATCGAGGACCTCTTCGCGCTTCTGAAGTCTTTTTTCCGTCTTGAACGCCTCTCTCTGCTTCTCCCTCGACTCGTTCTCGATTTCGGAGCTCCTTCTCTCGACTATCTCCTTGGCTTTCAGCTCTCCCTGTACCCTGACCTTCTCGGCCTCTTTTCTCGCGTTCTCGATTATTACCTCTGCTTCGTCCTTCTTTAGACTTATTTTCTTATTCAATAGCATTTGTCTATAGAGGTGGTTAGCTAAATACCCCAAAGCGAAGGCAACAACCGAAGCCGCTGCGGCAATTATCAGTTCAGTCATGTTGTTTTCCTCCTTCTTTTATTGTGCCTTTTATTTTTGTTTTTATTCCGCAAATAATTATTCCCGATTCGGTCACCACCAGGCCCACAGGCATGTCGGCCTCCCCGGATGGGAGCGAATCCGACATCTGGAGCGAGTAAGCAAGCCCGGCCCTTCTATCCAAGGGAACGTTAACCAACAGGCGGTCGTAATACCCCTTACCGTACCCGATCCTGGCACCGGAGGAGTCGAAAGCGACTCCGGGCACGAGAACCAGGTCCAGATCTCCGGGCGATACGCAAGGTGAGGACGGATCGGGCTCCGGGATGCCGAATTTCCCGGGTTTAAGCTCGTCCAGGTCCAGTACCCTATGGAAAGTCAGTGCTGTCCCGCTCACTCTGGGGAAGTAGGCTTCTTTTCCCGAGCCGGCGGAACGGGAGAATACCTCCCTCGTATCCGCCTCATTCCTGACCGGGCAGTAGAACCCCACCCTCTTCGCGCGTATAAACGTCCCAAGGCGCGAGAGATTATTAGCAATCAGGCGGCTCTTCTCGGTTATGTCGGTATTGGAAAGGCGGGACCTTCTCTTTAAGAAATACGAGCGGACGTATTCTTTCTGTTGGTCAAGATTTAAACCCCCTGCCCCTAAGAGGGAAAGAAATGAATCAGGTATATCAACATCATCTGTATTTATACGAGTCTTCCAATTCTTCTCTTCCGAGTTCCTCTCTGAGAATTCCTTCGTTAAACCCAAAGGTTTCCTGTTCGTTAAGGGAGCTTTCCAGTATTTGTACCAATCTCTTTGATCTCTCTTCAGCACCGTCTTTAAATTCCTCAAAATCTTTTAATAGTTTGAAGTAATCATCGGTAATCTTCAGCATCGCGAGCATAAGCGTATTAGGCACCACCACGTTGTTATCCTGTGTTGATATCTCTTTCACTTTTTGCTCCAGATACAAAGCTATCTTCCGGACGTAGTCTTCATCAGCGTCTGTCTTGATATAATAATCCGCGTCAAGAAACTTAATCTTAAGGCGTTTCATGTTATGCCTCAGACCTGCTCAAGTAAATCTCGACCTTTTCGATCACCCTGTCTAACTTCTGTTTAATCTCATCCCTTTCTTTTTCAAGCTTTGTTACACTTTCCCTGAGATTTACGACTTCCTCCATTAGGTTTTTATGCTCCACTTCGAGCTTTGTTTTCCTCGAGAGAGCCTCTTTAATTTTACCTTCCAGAATATCCATTGTTTCCATAATTTTACCTGTACAAGTTTAATATTATCTTGAAATTTTTGCAAGATGTGTGATGATAATAGCAGGAAATGGCAGAATTAGGAATGTTAAAACGGCTTGAGGAAGTCGAGAAAAAATACCTCGAAATCGAGAGAACTTTAAGTAAACCCGACATTAGTCCGCCTGAAATTCATAAGTATTCCAAGGAATTATCAGACCTGGACGAAGTAGTCGAGATTTACAGGAAGTATAAGAACGTGCTCGAGAAGATCGAGGAAAACAGGTCTCTGCTCAAAGACAAGGACCTGGCCGAGCTCGCCAGAGAAGAGCTCGACTCTCTCGAGAAGGAGCTCCCGAAACTCGAGGAAGCACTTCGTCTATTGCTGCTCCCCAAGGACCCTAACGACGCGAAAAACGTATTTCTCGAGATCAGGGGAGGCACTGGCGGAGACGAAGCCGCGCTGTTCGCGGCCGACTTGTTCAGGATGTATACGAGATACGCGGAAGCCAACAGGTGGAAGGTGGAAATTATCAACCTTAGCGAAACCGGCATAGGCGGCTTGAAAGAGGTCGTCGTAGCCATAGAAGGAAAGAACGTATACAGCAGGCTCAAATACGAGAGCGGAGTGCACAGGGTGCAGAGGGTCCCGGCGACGGAGACGAGCGGAAGGATCCACACCTCGACGGCCACAGTCGCGGTGCTTGCGGAGCCGGACGAAGTGGAAGTGGACATCGACGAGAAGGATCTGAAGGTCGATACATACAGGGCGTCCGGTCCCGGGGGGCAGCACGTGAACAAGACCGACTCCGCCATAAGGATCACACATCTGCCTACGAGTATAGTGGTACAGTGCCAGGACGAGAGGTCCCAGCATAAAAACCGCGCGCACGCTATGAGGATGCTGAGGGCGAAATTATACGAGATGGAAGAACAAAAGAGGCGGAGCGAGCTGGCCAGCACGAGGAAGAGCCTCGTCGGGAGCGGAGACAGGAGCGAAAAGATTAGGACGTACAACTTCAAGGACGGCAGAATAACAGACCACAGGATCGGACTTACCCTCTATAAAATCGAGGCAGTGCTGAACGGCGACATGGACGAGCTGGTCGATGCCCTCACTACCCATTACCAGACCGAGATTCTCAAAGAGGCGGCGTTCTCCTGATATCACTTCATCGATTATCGTTGAAGAAACTAATTATTAATTATCACGTGTGTTTCCGGCTCCTGCCCGGCGTCCCGTGGCGAACCTCCTTATTTAGCGGCGATTATTGTATTTAATCACCATCATCAATAGAATATAGATATGGATTTATACTGGGTTACCGCCCTTCTCTACTTTATCGCGACCGTATTCTACATGAGCCACATCTGGACCGACAGCAGGACGGGCTCGAGGGTAGGCTTCTACATAGTTGTCCTCGGCACTCTGGTCCAGTCGGTCAGCATCGTGGCGCTCTATCTGAAGGGGGACACGCTGGCCGGCGGGCTCGATACGACCCTTTATCTGTTTGCCTGAGCCATCACGATCGTATTCATAGGGTCACAGCTTATATTCAACGCTCCGCTCCTGGGCGCGTTCGTTTCTCCCCTCGCCTTCATCATGACGCTCCCTCACGTAATTCTCCCCCAGGGAATTATCGAGCACGAATCGTCGCTGAGCAACCCCTGGATACTCATCCACATCGTGCTGATACTCCTAGGTGAGGCGCTGTTCACGGTGGCGTTTATCTCGGGCCTCATGTACCTGTTTCAGGAACAGAGGATAAAATCGAAACGCGT
>CADEFK010000018.1:0-8272 GCA_902826595.1 uncultured bacterium
CAGAGCATGGTCGGCGTATATACATACGACGTAGCGACTACGAAAATCATACAGGTGGACAAGCTGGCCAAGCAGTACGAACACCCTTTGAAGTGCATAATTGAAGTCGAAGCCGGCGGAGAGGAAGAATGACGCTTTCGAGAGACCTTGAAGAGACGCTCAAAAGGGCTTATGAGCAGGCTAAACGGAGACGGCACGAGTTTATCACGCTCGAGCATATTCTGCTCGAGCTCACGTACGACCCGGACGCAGGCGACCTGCTCGCGGGCTGCGGGGTCGACCTCGACGACCTGAGGTCGAAGCTGGAGGAATTCTTCGAGGACAACATGCCGCCCGTAGATTCGGAGTACCTGCCGGACCCCCAGTATTCGGCGGGAAGCCAGTTCGTGCTGAGACTCGCGGCGATGCATGCGGAATCAGCGGACAAATCTCAGATCAACGGGGGGAACATACTCGTGGCGATGTTCAGGGTGGACGAATCCCACGCTGTATATCTTCTGACCGAGCAGGGCTTAAACCGCTACGACATCGTCCAGTATCTTTCTCACGGGGGCTCCAAATATTCGGGCAAGGAGAAATCGACGAGCATCGCAAAGACGGATACGGAGACCCAGCAAAAACCCAAAGACCCGCTCGGCGAATTCTGCACCGACCTCGTCAAGAAGGCCCGGGACGGCAAGCTCGACCCGCTGATCGGACGCGAATCGGAAATAGACCGCACCATACACATACTCGCGAGAAGGAGAAAAAACAACCCGATATTCGTGGGCGACGCGGGGGTGGGGAAGACGGCCATCGCGGAAGGCCTCGCGCACAGGATAGCCAGGGGCGAGGTCCCGACGGCGCTCGAGAAGACGGCTATCTATGCGCTCGACATGGGGTCGCTCACCGCGGGCACGCGGTATAGAGGGGATTTCGAAGAAAGACTGAAAGCTATTATCGACTCCGTAAAAGGGGACGAGAAGAAGGTCCTGTTCATCGACGAGATTCACACTGTCATAGGCGCGGGAGCCGTCTCGGGAGGCACGCTCGACGCGTCCAATATGCTCAAGCCCGCGTTATCCAACGGGGAGATACGGTGCATAGGGACGACGACGCTCAAGGAATACAGGAGCGTGTTCGAAAAGGACCACGCGCTCGCGCGGAGGTTCCAGAGGATAGACGTCTACGAGCCGAGCCAGGACGAATGCGTCAAAATACTACTCGGACTCAAGAAATACTACGAGGAATTCCATAAGGTGAAATATTCCACGCCCGCTCTTAAAGCCGCGGTGGAGCTCTCGGCGAAATACATGAACGACAGGAGGCTCCCCGACAAGGCGATAGACCTGATAGACGAAGCGGGGGCCGAGGTAAAGTTGAGATACGCCGGGGGCGCCGTAAGGCAGGTCACCGTCAAGGACATAGAGACGCTCGTCTCTAAGATAGCCAAGATCCCGACTCGTACAGTAAAGGTCGACGACAGGAACAGGCTCATGACCCTCGCGGACGATTTGAAGAAGGTCATATACGGCCAGGACGAGGCCGTCGACATGCTCGTGACGGCGATACAGATGTCGCGCTCCGGGTTGAGCGAGCCGATGAAGCCGGTCGGGAGCTTCATGTTCGCCGGACCCACGGGGGTCGGCAAGACGGAGCTCGCGAAGCAGCTCGCAGAGGCGCTAGGCATCGAGTTCATACGTTTCGATATGAGCGAGTACATGGAAAAACACACGGTTTCCAGGCTCATCGGGTCGCCGCCCGGATACGTCGGATACGAAGAGGGCGGACAGCTCACGGAAGCCGTCCATCAGAAGCCACACGCCGTGCTGCTGCTGGACGAGATAGAGAAAGCACACGAAGACATATTCAACGTACTCTTACAAGTCATGGACCATGCTACACTCACCGACTCTAACGGGAGGAAGGTGGACTTCAGGCAGATAGTACTGATATTGACCACGAACACGGGGTCGAGGGAAAGCAGCCAGCGTACGGTCGGGTTCGAGAAAGACGAATACGAGGACAAGAGCGTCCAGGCCATAGAGAGGTACTTCAGCCCCGAGTTCAGGAACAGGCTTAACGCGGTGCTCCACTTCAGCTCGCTATCCAGAGAAGTAGTCGAAAAGATAGTGGACAAGATGGTGGGACAGCTCGCGGAGAGGCTCAGGGTCAAGAAGGTCTCGATCGAGCTCACGCCCGAAGCGAGGGCTTATATAGCGGAGAGGGGTTATAACAAGCAGCTGGGAGCGAGGCCCATACAGCGGCTCATAGACAGCGAGATAACGCAGAAGCTCACTCACGAGATACTGTTCGGGCAGCTTTCCACGGGCGGCGGAGGCGTCAGGATAGTCGTGACCGGGGACAAGCTGGGGTTCGAGTTCGGATAAAGAAATAAGTGATTTCATGCGATATTAGACTTATAATTATTGGTGAATCCAAACGTCGTTTCATCCCAATTAAATTCAGGAGATAAGAACTCATGTCATTCTCGTACTCGCTTTTCAGGGATAGCAAATCAATGGCAGTCCCGGTATTCATATTCTGTTTCTCATTATTCGGCGCAATATCATCCTCCGCGGAAAGTCCGATCGTAATCGCCCAGGGCGCGAGCCGATCGAGCGGGAATGAAATGCTTAAGGAGCTTAAGAGCGGCATGGACTATATGGGCAAGACCAAACAGGAGATTATAGACTCCTACGGAAAGCCCTGGCAGAAAGATACAACGGGAATAAAGGGCAGGTACGACGAAAAGTGGATATACAGCTGTGAAACGGAAAAGGGAATGACGTACGACTGCATATTCCTCTACTTCATGGCGAACCGCGTCGTGGACGTAGAAACTTTCTAGGCAACGGGAGCGAACATGAGAAAATGTCCGAAATGCGGTAAAGGGCTTGCAACGAAGGTGCTGGGGCCAATAGACGTCGACGAGTGCGAGTCGTGCAAGGGGGTCTGGCTAGACGTCGGGGAGCTGGGCAAGGTCGAAGAAGCCGCCGATCCCAATATCAACTGGCTCGATTTCGAGATATGGAAGCACCCGGAGAAATTCAAATCGAGAGAGACGGACCTCCAATGTCCTTCGTGCGCCGAAAAGACGGTCAGTATCGAGTACGGGCACACGGGGGTTGAAATTAACTACTGCCCCGGCTGCCGGGGGATATGGTTAGAGAAGGACGAGCTTCCCAAGATCATAGAGTCGCTCGAAGACGAAATATCGAAAAAAACATTTTCGGATTACCTCCACGAAAGTATCCGGGAGGCCAAAGAGGTCGTCACCGGACACGAATCCCTGATGTCCGAGTGGAAGGACCTGTCTTCCATATTGAGATTGATGCAGTACAGGCTCTTCGTCGAGAAGCCGAAGCTGATCGAAACCCTGACCGACCTGAATACGCTGAACCCGTTTAAATAAACCGCGTGCCGAACGCAGAGCCTCAGAAAGCCGCTCGGGAGGAATACATCCGGCACCGGCCGATGAATCCCCTCTCGCCTCGTTAGTCGAATATATTCCAAGCGTCATGACACTGCTGTATAGTTTATTTAAAACACTCATATGGAGGCAGGTCATGAAAACCGATCTATATACGAAGGTAATACTTACGCTGATAGCCATAGGGCTCTGGGGCATACTCCTAAAGCCCTTATTCATCACCGAACCCGTAATAGCGTCGAACGGTATAACCGACGTGAACATTCAGAAGATAGGTGGGCTCAGCGTCGACAAAAGGACTCTAAACGTAAACATCAGGAAGGTCGGGGGCTTCGACGTTTCAGGTCCAAACCTGCCCGTAAATGGCAAATAATCTAGAGGAGAGGGTCTAGCAGCCCGGATATCTTGTCCGAGCCGACTTCCCCGCTCTTGTCGTATACGACCTTGCCCCCGGCGTCTATGACAGTTACGTGGGGTATGTAATTCCTGTAGAACCTGCTTCTGAGCGCTTCCTGCTCTTTCGATAATTCCGTATCGAGGTCGACGATTATGAAATCCGCTCTGCCCTTATATTTCTCATAGAGCTCGACAGTGCGCCTCGCCTGCCTTTTAGAGTTATAGCATTCGCGGTGATAAAAGATAATATAGGCGGGCGTCCCCTTTCTCACCGCTCCGTCAGAGAGGCCTTCACCCGTGATGAGCGGACCGTCGTTCGAGTCGCTTGAGTAATCGAGCGACGGGTTGAGCTTCAGCTCCGTTGCCGCAAACGAGACCCCGGGCGGACCTGCCATGAATAAGGCGAGGAACCCGGAGATTGCATAGAATCCGATTTTTCTCGTAATTGTCATAATTAACCCCCCGTATAGAATCCGCCTTGTGATAATATACGCGGCATAAACCTTCCGGGATTCATTTTGATAAGCGGAATGAAAGAAAGCCCTAAATTTATCGATCATAATAAAGTAAAATAACCCATCGGAACATTTTTCCCGGGATTTAATTACTCCTGCGAATAATCATACGTTTACGGAAGGAACAGATAAGATGAGCGAAACGAAGAGCCGCATAGCTTCCAACATAAAGGATAAAGAGCTAATAAACGTCAGGAGACAGGAGCTCGTGAACGCCGCCGTTGAGCTTTTCGTGAAGAAGGGGTTCCACAAGACCACGGTCCGGGAGATAGCAAAAGAGTTCGGCATGAGCATGGGGGCTCTATACGATTACATCAGGACGAAAGAGGACATCCTGTTCCTCGTCTGCGACCATATACACAAAAGCGTAAGCGATAAACTACAGGGCTCTCTCGTAGGCCAAAAAGACGCCAGAGAGAACCTCAAGAACGCCATCCGGGACTACTTCACGATAATAGACGAGATACAGGACTATTCGCTCCTCCTGTATCAGGAAACGAAATCGCTCAACCGTACGGACAGGAACTACATACTCTCCGCCGAAAAAGAGCTGGTCGCGATCTTCGAGAACATTATCGCCCACGGGATTAGCGAAAAGATATTCAAAATAGACAGGAGCACGGCGAGAATAGCGGCTGAAAACATTATGGTTCAGGGGCAGATGTGGGCGTTCAGACGCTGGTCGATCCAAAAGAACTACTCCCTCAGAAACTACATCAAAATCCAGACAGAGCTCATCCTAAAGTCGCTCACATAAAGCCCCTTGACATAGAGTTTGAATGTTCTTATAATTTTAAAGCGAGCGAGCGCTCGGTTGGTAATCAACTGCGGGGAGGTGAAGCCGGAATGTCGATAGTCAAGCTTACGGAAGAACAGGAGCTGATCCAGAAGACGGCGCGGGACTTTTCGGTCAACGAGATCAAACCCGTTGCCGCTATGTACGACAGGGAGGGGAGGTTCCCCAGGGAAATAATCGACAAGCTCGGGGAGCTGGGTTTCCTGGGGATAATGGTGCCCGAGGAATACGGCGGGAGCGGTTTCGACTGCCTCACCTACGTCATTGCGCTCGAGGAAATAGCCGTATCCTGCGCTTCTACAGCGATCATCATGTCCGTCAATAACTCCCTCGTCTGCGACCCTATACTCGCCTTCGGCTCGGAAAAGCAGAAGCGTTCGCACCTGCCCGACCTGTCGAGCGGCAGGAGGCTCGGCTGTTTCGCGCTGAGCGAGCCCGAAGCGGGCTCGGACCCGGCGAGCATGAGGACCTCGGCCGTGAAGAGGGGGAAGTCATATATCATAAACGGCTCAAAGTCCTGGATAACTAACGGAGCTGAAGCGGACACGGGGATCCTCTTCGCCGCGACCAACCACTCGAAGAAACACCACGGCATCTCGGCGTTCATAATTGATATGGATACGCCGGGGGTGAAAATCGGGAAGCTCGAGCACAAGCTCGGGATCAAGGCGTCGAGCACGGCCCAGATTTATTTCGAGGACTGCAAGGTGCCCGACACCGCACTCCTCGGCGAGGAAGGGGACGGCTTCAAAATCGCCTTGGCAACGCTCGACGGGGGCAGGATAGGGGTCGCGGCGCAGGCGGTAGGCATCGCCCGCGCGGCTCTCGAGGAGGCAGCCAGATATTCAAAGGAGAGGAAAGCGTTCGGCAAGCCTATATCGAACTTCCAGGGCCTCCAATTCATGATCGCCGACATGGCTACGAGAATCGAGGCGTCGAGACTCCTTACGTGGCAGTCCGCGGTCATGAAGGACAGGAAGGAGAATTATGTAAAAAAATCTGCGATGGCAAAACTCTTTTCTTCGGAGACGGCGATGTGGGTGACTACGAAGGCCATACAGATACACGGCGGATACGGATACACGGTGGATTATCCGGTCGAAAGATTCTTCAGGGACGCGAAGATAACAGAGATCTACGAGGGAACCTCGGAAATCCAAAGGAACGTGATCGCGAGGGAAACACTGAAAGAAATTCAATAAAAAGAAGCCCTTATAAAATTCAAGGGCTTCTTTCCTGGTGGAGGATGGTATAGGATGTGCCGCTTTAACTATTACTTTTGATAGATATCAGAATGAAATGGATTCAGAATATTCCCATTTTGCTAAAATAAGCCGGTTTGCCAAGGCACTGCATTAATATCTATTTCTTAGTGACGGACTGCGCCCAGCCCCGGAAGACCTTTACGATGACATGGTCGCCGACCTTTATTCCCTTTAATAGATCGTTTGGCGATGAGATGTTGAAGATCGTCTTATCGGACATCCTGACGCTGATAAGGCTGTCGTAAGCGCCCTCCTGAATGGATACGACCTCGCCGGGAACCCACTGAACGCCGCTATCCTTTTTCTCGGGCCGGGGCGTACCGGGTATCCGTTCCCTTGCAATAGATATAATTTGCGCCCAACCCTCTATTACCTGAATAGTGACGACATCCCCTATCTCAACCCCCTCGAGCAGGGAGGGCTTCGATGAAACACTGAAGAGCTCGCCGGCGGCCAATTTAAGGCTTAAGAGTCCGTCATCCTGTTTCACGACAATAGACACGACCTCCCCGGTCACCCACTGCGGAGAGCCGTTCGAATTTGCAGTCACAATATTCATAGAACCGGCCATCAGCAACACAATCATCAAGGAAACGAATTTTCTCGACATGAAGAACCTCCGCGAACCAGCGACTCATCCACTTATTATTGATAATCCGGGCCCTGTATAAAGTGTAATTTTGATAGCGCAGTTATACAACTTTGTTTACAGAGCCTTGATATGAGTATCCGTTCTTGCCAACAATTGATGTCTTATTTATATTCAGTAAAGAGGATTCGCGGATGTTAATGTATAAGGAGGGCGGGCCTGATGCCGATATTGATCGAAAAACCGACTATCATCGAGGCCGCCGGGAATAAGCCTAAAAAGATCGAGGAGTTCGCCGGAAGGGTGAACTCCGGCCAAACAGGCTTGAGCGTCGCGCGCATGACGTCCCCCGAGGGCTGGAAGGAGCCCGGACAGCGCCCCGAGTTTCAGGAAGTGACCCTAGTACTCGAAGGGACCCTTTTAGTCGAGCACGAAGGGGGCGCGCTCGAGGTCAAAGCGGGACAGGCGGTCGTCGCCAATCCAGGCGAATGGGTTAGGTACAGCACGCCCCTGCCCGGCGGGGCTAAATACATAGCCGTCTGCATACCCGCTTTCTCGCCCGGAACCGTGAACCGCGACCGGGAATAAGAATCAGGAGAGCTTGAATGATAAACAGATGCGGGTGGTCGATATCCGACCCCTTGATGATCGATTACCACGACAAAGAATGGGGCGTGCCTGTTCACGACGACCGCAAGCACTTCGAGTTTATAGTGCTCGACGGAGCTCAGGCGGGGCTAAGCTGGCAGACGGTCCTCAAAAAAAGGGAAGCGTACCGCGAAGCGTTCGACAACTTCGACCCGAAAAAAGTTGCAAGGTATGACGAGAGGAAAATAGAAGAGCTTCTAAACAACCCGGGGATAATCAGAAACCGGCTGAAAGTGAGCTCCGCGATAAAGAACGCAAACGCATTCCTCGAGGTGAGAAAAAAATTCGGGACGTTCGATAAGTATATATGGCAGTTCGTAGGGGGAAGCCCCATGCGCAACACATGGAAATCCCTGAAAGAGCTTCCCGCGAAGACGCCCGAGTCCGACGCCATGAGCAAGGATATGAAGAAAAGAGGCTTCAACTTCGTAGGCTCGACCATATGCTACGCATACATGCAGGCCGCCGGCATGGTGAACGACCACACGGTCGGGTGCTTCAGGCATAAAGAAATAAGGCGTATCTCCCGGAATAAATAATGCAGAATCGTTTAGGCAGTGTGTTATTCCGTCCCGCGAGAAAGGACGAGTGCAGGACGATCGCAATGCTCTACAGCATTTCTTCCGACGGACTCTCGGACTACATATGGAC
>CADEFK010000018.1:8372-10455 GCA_902826595.1 uncultured bacterium
TACATCATGGGTGTCGCGGTATTCCCGGAATACAGGGGCAGAGGGATAGGGACGAGGTTTCTGGAGCTCGCCGCAGGAAAAGCCCTTGAATACGGACTCCCCCAGCTGAGCCTCATCGTATTCGAGCAAAACGATGGAGCGAAAAGACTCTACGAACGTCACGGATTTTATGAAATAATGCGGGAGAAGGTAGTCCCGCACGAGCTCATTCACTACACAGGCTATGCGCTGCTTATGGTTAAGGACATCGGATAGCCGGGACCGGCGTTTAACTTCCTTATCAAATAATATTAAGCGTGATTATCCCGCGTCTCTTTAGCTTTCATAATGAAAGGTTCCGAGCCCTTTTTCCTTTCCTTGAAGAATGACAAGAGCTGCTCGGCTTCATGGAACGGCAGTGTCACGAAAGAGAATTTATCGTGAATCCTGATATCGTTTATTTTGTCGCTGTTTATGCTGCATTTGTTCCGTATGAAATCCACCAGCTTCTTCGGCGTGAGCCTGTCCTGTTTGCCTTTTGTAACGAAGAGCCTCGTCTTACCCTTCAGGTCGACGACCCCGTCTCCGATCTCCGTGTAATTCTTCTCGTCGAGCTCCTCTCTGAAAGTGTGTTGAAGGAGGGAAGCTATTATTTCCAGAGGGTCCTTATTTGCCGCGAGCTCCTTCGACAGCTCGTAATACTCCGGCCCCGGCCGGGAGTTGATTAAATTTTCGATCTCCGCCTTGACCCGCTTCTTCCTCGTCTCGATGACGTCTTTGACCTGAGGGAGTTTCGCCTTCCTGATATCCGTCTTCGTTTCCCTGCTTATGAATTTGAGCTTCCGGTATTCCTCAGGGGTAATGAACGTTATGGCGTTGCCTTCCTTGCCGGCCCGTCCCGTGCGGCCTACCCTGTGCACGTAAGACTTCGAATCCTGAGGCAGGGCGTAATTTATGACGTGGGTGAGGTTCTGAACGTCTATGCCCCTTGCGGCCACGTCGGTAGCCACGAGGATGTTGACCTGGCGCTTTTTAAACTTGTTAAGCGTCCTCTCCCTCTGGTTCTGCGACATATCGCCGTGGAGCGCGTCAGCGTCATAACCTCGCTTCATCAGCTTTCCGGCTACCTTGTCGGCATCCACTTTCGTTCTGCAGAAAATGAGGCCGTAGAAGTCTTCTTCCACGTCAATGATCCTGCAAAGGGCCTCGAATTTATCTGAAGCCGAGACCTCAAAATATATCTGGTCCGTCTGGCTCACCGTGAGCTGTTCCTGCTCGACCTTTAGCGTCTCGTACGTGCGCATGTGTTTCTTGGCGATCTGAATGACCTCGTGAGGCATGGTCGCCGAAAAAAGCATCGTGCGCTTGTTAGGCCCGGAGTACCCGATTATCTCCCGCACGTCGTCGATGAACCCCATATCGAGCATCTCGTCGGCTTCGTCGAGAACGAGGTAAGAGATGCTGTCGAGCTTGAGCGTCCCGCTCCGGAGGTGATCGAGTATCCTGCCCGGCGTGCCCACGACGACGTCGACGCCCTTCCGGAGGCTCCTTAGCTGGAGGCTCATCGACTGGCCGCCGTAAACCGGTATTATGCTGAGCTCCTTCCACCCTTTAAGCGAATTGATCTCTTCGGCCACCTGGATCGCGAGCTCTCTCGTAGGCGTGAGCACAAGCGCCTGGACCGTCTTCGACTTTTCAGGCAGCAGCTCTATAAGCGGGATCCCGAAGGCGGCCGTCTTGCCCGTACCGGTCTGGGCCTGGGCGACTATGTCGTCGTCCCCTTCCATTACGACCGGAATAACCAGCTCCTGGATCTTGGTCGGCATTTCATAGCCCTTTTTAGTCAGGACGTCGAGCGTCCTCTCCGACAAACCAAAACTTTCAAATGATTTCATGCAATTATCCTCTTTATTATTATACATTTCTCCTATTAGGGAATAAGACCCAATCAAGCATCAAGAATTGTTTTTGGAATTGTTGAATAATTGACTAAGTTTTTTCTCGCGTTAGTAGATGCGGTTATTATACCCTAAAAACATAAGTTGCACTAATGGGGGAATTTTTTGTCCGATCTCTACTATCCATCATCCAATATTTCACCGAC
>CADEFK010000018.1:10555-12161 GCA_902826595.1 uncultured bacterium
GCTGGGCCTCGTCGTAAAGGTTCACCTCGAGGACGGGTGCCACAGCTACGCCGTCGCCCCTGAGGGGCACATGCACCCGATAGTCTGCACGGAGTGCAGCAAGGTCATCGAATTCGCGGAATGCCCGCTCGGCGAATTGTCCGAGAAGCTAACACAGGATACGGGCATCGAGATCCAGAACCATTTCCTCCAGCTATTCGGGAAATGCAGGGACTGCCGGGCCTGAGAAAAGGAATAATCATATGTCTCACATGCATATACCCGACGGGGTGCTCCCCGTATGGATCGTAACGGCGGGGTGGGTAGTGACGGCCCTGTTGCTCGCTTTCTGCATCAGGAGGGTGAGCGGCATCGACCTCAAGCGCAAGATACCGCTCATCGGTATTATATCGGCCCTCATGATAGTAGGCATGACTCTCGAGATCGTACCCATCGCATATCATATCAACCTGACGGTTCTGGCAGGAATCGTACTCGGCCCTGCGCTGGCATTTATTTCGGTATTCATAGCGGACCTTATAATCTCGATGTTCGGGCACGGCGGCGTGACCGTCGTCGGTTTGAACACGGTCATCATAGGGGCGGAAGCGGTGCTGGGCTATTATTTATTTCAATTGTTCAGGGAAGTTATGGCGGATAAATCCATGTTTCGGGAGGCCGCGCTCGCTGCGTTCCTGAGTCTTTTTCTGGGCACTTTGATAATGCTGGGCATTATATATCTCTCTCAGGTCAGCCCGGAAAAGATCGGGGATATCGGTCATTTGGTCGCGGGAACGGGCAGCGATACGAACGGTCCAGAGTTACTGGAAAATGGAATCAACTTTTCGAGGTTCGCGAAAACGGTCTTCATATTGTGCCCGCTGGGGTGGATCCTCGAATCGGTCATAACGGGTCTCGTCGTCAAATATGTATTCCGGGTGAGGCCTGACCTGATCCTTCAAGAGCGGGCGTAGGGGTTTAATAATGGACGTTTCGGCAATCGATTATTACGCAAACCACGGCACGAGCTTCCTCCACGGGGCGCGGTCTCTCTCGAAAATCATATTCGCCGGGCTCGTTATCGCATCCGTAGTTATATCAAGCAGCTTCTATCTCCTGCTCGCGGTCTATGTACTTCTTTTAACATTGGTGATATGGACGAGGCTCCCCGTTTTGAAGATAGTCACTATCGCCGCATACCCCGCAATATTCGCTCTCATATTCGCGGCCGCGAGCTGGAACGGAAACTGGCTGAGCGCGGGGGTGATAGTGCTTAAGGCGCTCTGCGCGTCGCTCGCTATGGTCATACTGATAGTCACGACACCCTATCCCGACGTCTTCTCGTCGATCGAGCCTGTCCTGCCCAGAATCATTAGAGAAGGGCTCCTCCTGACATACAGGTCTTTATTCGTGCTCCTCGAGCTTACGGATAACCTCGTCAAGGGATTGAGAGTCAGGGGCGGGCTCACGCACGGGAGGTATATTAAGAACGTCGTTAATTTCTCGTCCGGAATCGGCCTCCTGCTTGTGAGGGGGCTCGATATATCGGAAAAGTTCTACGGTGTCTTGAACGTAAGGGGATACAGCGGAAGGATATCCGGCGGAGGGAGACATGAAAAAACGGGCG
>CADEFK010000018.1:12261-29214 GCA_902826595.1 uncultured bacterium
GGCAGGGGGGAGCGAGTCGTGATGCTCGGGCCCAACGGGAGCGGGAAATCCACGCTGCTGTCCCTGCTCCTGGGGCTGCTCAAGCCTTCCGAGGGTGAGATAGAGGTGCTGGGTGCAGACCCTTCGAAAGATTACGAGAAGATCAGGGAGAAGATCGGGGCCTTGCTGCAGAACGTAGACCTCCAGATAATAGCGCCCAGGGTGTGGGACGACGTATCCTTCTCGCCGAGGAATTACGGTTATAAAGAAGAAGAAACCGCAAGGCTGGTCGAGGATATTCTGAAAAAGCTCGAGATAGAGCATTTGAAAGACAAGGTCCCGCATTACCTGAGCGGGGGCGAGAAAACGAAGGTGGGGCTCGCCGGCGCGCTCGTTATAAAACCGGAGCTCCTCATACTGGACGAGCCCTTCGAGCACATCGACCCCGCCTGCAGGACCGAGCTGATCAAGTTGCTCAACAGGGTGAATAAGGAAAACGGCACCGCTATAATCCTGTCCACTCACAATATGAATACCGTCCCGTTGATAGCGGATACGGTATATTTAATTGCGGAAGGGGGCAATATCGCGGGGAAAGGGACGCCCAAGGAGATATTCTCCCAGGTTGAGACCCTGTCCAGATGTCATATCGAGCCCCCGATACTGGGAGAGCTGTTTTCGGCGCTCAAGAAACAGGGGGTCGAACTGGATATCTCCCTCACGGTCGATGAAGCGGCTTGTACTATAGCAAGCGCAATGGTATTATCGAAAAATAAGACGGGGCTAGGATGAATAAGGTAAGGGTTATCTGCAAAACCAGCGCATCAAGATTTCTCATGCCGCTCCTGAGCGTGCTCTTCGTTTTTTCGGTCAGCATACATACCCACAATATAAGTTTAAGCCCGGACAGCCTGACCAAGATTACGGGTACTTCACAAGAAGCGGGTCATTCCGTCGAAGGGTGCTCCGCATGCCTCCTCCACGGCAGCATCAAGCTCGCTTCCGTAAGCGCCGTATTCAGCCCTATGGATCCGGGGCAGTCGATTTCATATAAAGAAACAATTTACTTAACGCCTCATTCTTTTTTACTGCAAAACAAGCTTTCCCGCTCGCCTCCCGCGATCTCAACCGATAGTCGTCATTCCGGCTGAGTGGACCGAATTCAAGCACATAAATTTTTAGATCATTTCCTTTCCTGGCCGCGGCGTTTCCAATATACACCGGAACCAGGTCCTTTCACGCACTATTTTCGTCCCCTCCGGAACGGCAGTATCGAACCCGCTTCGATCCCTAATACATTTTCGGAGGTGAGATATGGATTTCACAAGAATTATTTTGATACTGGCAATTTTTCTTGCTACCTCTCCATTTTTTCAGAGCGATGCCTTCGGGCAGGAGAGTGACGACGTTAAAACTGAGATACAAGAGCTTAAACAGATGATGGAGAAAATGCAGCAGAGAATCACCGAGCTCGAGGAAAAGAACAAGGCCCTCGAGCAGCGGGCGCAGGAGAAAGAGGAAGTGAAAGAGAAGATCGTCGTCGAAGAGGAAACCGAGGTAATTCCAGCGGCGCCCCGGGAGCCTCAAAGCTTTCTAGGCAGGGTTGCCCAGGCCCTTAACCCGGAGATAAGCGTGATTGCGCTCATCACGCCCGCGTATTATTCATTAAACAACCCGGTCGTATTCGCGGAAAACGACCCTGAGAACACGGGCGTGAACGTACAGGAAATAGAGGTCGGGTTCCAGAGCGTTGTCGATCCCTATTTCAGGTTCGACTCGTTCTTCTCGTTCAGCATAGAAGGGGTCGAGCTCGAAGAGGCCTACGCGACGACCCTTTTCAGCATGCCGCTCAATTCGCAGTTCAGGATCGGCCGCGCCAGGGCCAAGTTCGGGAGGATCAACCAGTTACACAGACACAGCCAGAACTTCGTGACGCTGCCCATAGTAGCCGCGGAATTCCTGGGCGAGCACCTGAACCCTACGAGCATCGAGGCGAATTTCCTCGTCCCCGTGCCGTGGTATATGGAGCTTAGCGCTTCGGGCGGAAGCCCCGACGTGGAAACCCCCACATTTCAGAGGAGCCCGGACGCGAACAACGTAGGGAATCTGCTTTACATATTCCACATGGCCAACTTCTTTGATGTGAGCGATTCGCTGGGTGTAAGTCTGGGTGCGTCCTTCGCAACCGGAAGCAACGCATCGGGCCCCGACGAGAGGTCTAACCTCTACGGCGTCGACTTCTTCGCGAAATACCGTCCTCTCAGAAATAACCCGTACCAGGAGGTCTCTGTACAATCGGAGTTCATCTGGCGGCAGGCCGAAACGCCCGAGGAAGAGCTCGAGGATTACGGGTTCTACGCGGAGGCGATATACAGGTTCGCCAAGAGGTGGAACACCGGGGTCAGGTTCGACCTGACAGACACGAATACCCCCATTACCGAAGAGGACGAGGAGGAGGCAGGTATCGAGCAGGCGGGGCTTTCGCAAGTTGTAAGGCAAGACGAGGAAGAGGAAGAAGGGATGCTGGGACTACTCGGGAGGGCGTACCGTATTTCTCCGATGCTGACTTTCAGTCCGAGCGAGTTCTCGAGGATAAAGCTCGAATACGATTATCTCAACCAGAATTATGGTCCCGATCAGCACGCTGTCTTTCTACAGTTCATGTATTCGATCGGAGCGCACGGGGCGCATCCATATTAATAAATCGATAGAGGAGGTCAAAACATGAAACGGCACACGATACTTAAAAGATTAACGTTATATACAGCCCTTATCATCTTCTCCGTATTCTTTATCAACGGAGAGGCCGGGGCGAAGGTAAATGTAGTAACCTCCGTACCGGACTTCGCGTCGATCGCGAGGGAGATCGGGGGAGATAAAGTTGACGTGATTAGTCTTGCGAAGGGTTATCAGGACCCGCATTTTGTGGATGCGAAACCCATCTATATAACGAAATTGAACAGGGCGGATTTACTGATATACAACGGCCTCGACCTCGAACTGGGCTGGCTCCCCTTGTTGGTAACCGGCGCTAGGAATTCGAGGATCTCGACGTTGAATGCGGAGGGGAACGTCGATGCGTCGGTATTTATTACGAATATACTCGATCTCCCCACGGGGCCTATAGACAGGTCTATGGGGGACGTCCATCCGAGAGGGAACCCCCACTACATGCTCGACCCACGGAACGGTATACCCGTAGCCAAGGGGATAGCGGAGAAATTGTCCGAGGCCGATCCCGAAAACGCTTCATACTATGAGGCGAATTACGAGAGCTTCGCCAGGCTCCTTAACATGAAAATAAAGGAGTGGGACGAGGAGCTCGCGCCGTATAAAGGGACAGAGATGGTTTCCTATCACAAAAACCTGGAATATCTCTCAGAGTGGGCAGGATTTAAGGAAATAGGCTTCATAGAGCCGAAGCCGGGCATACCGCCGACACCTTCCCACGTGGCGGAGCTGATAAAAAAAATGAAATCGATGGACGTGAAGCTCGTCATAGTTTCTAACTACTACCCGCAAAAAACACCTTCGATCATCGCGGAGCAGACGGGCGCCGTGTTTCTCTCCATACCCACACAGGTGGGAGGACAGGACGGTATTGATACGTACTTCGACCTGTTCGACGCGATCGTGGGCGAGATAACGGGAGCGCTGAAGGACCAAAAGGGAGCGGCGAATCACTCGGCCTCTGGTACGGATGGATAACTTCAGTCATTCATGCGCAGTCAACTGTGATGCGTCACCTTGCCGAAACACAGGGGACTGCGTAATTATTATGTAACTCGCACGATAGGAAACCGTATGACGAATTTAATAGAACTCGAAGACGTAACGATAGGCTACGAGAATAAAGGGATGCTCGGCCCGCTTAACCTCGCTATAGAAAAGGGGCAGTTCTGGGGGGTACTCGGGCCAAACGGAAGCGGGAAGTCGACGCTGCTCAAGACCGTTCTCGGTCTTTTGCCGGCGGTCTCGGGCTCCGTCAAAACCTCGGACAGCATTGTCTTCGGTTACGTGCCCCAGAGCGAGAAATTCGACCCCATATTCCCCGTCTCAGTCAGGGAGATCGTATCGATGGGGAGGTACGTAAGGGTGAGGGCGGGAAAGAACCTTTCCGCATCCGACATGGAACATATTACAGGGTCGCTCGAAAAAACGGGGACCCTCCATCTGAAAGACCGGACTTTCAGGTCTCTTTCCGGGGGAGAGAAGCAGAGAGCCCTGCTTGCGCGTGCAATATCGGGCGAACCCGACGTACTCGTCCTCGATGAGCCCACTGCATCGATCGATATAAAGGGGGAGGCGCAGATAATGGAGCTCGTTGGAAACATCAGGTCCGATGACGGCTTGACTGTGCTCATGGTGAGTCACTTCTTAAATACGGTCACAAGATACGCCGACAGAATTATCCTGATCGATAAGGACACCGGGTATTTCAAGGCCGGAGGAAAGCCGGAAGTCCTTACGGATCATAATCTGAGTACGTTTTTCGGCCTCGGCGCAGGGTCGGGGATTATATGAAATTTTTAGCCGCCCGTTAAATTTGTAAGGAGCGTTAATGGGGATTTTATCGGAATTTATAAGCAGTTATTTCCTCTGGCGCGACCCGATGATAGTCGGCGCTGTGTCGGGAGCGGTTTGCGGATTCCTGGGCGTATACGTCGTGCTAAGGAGAATAATATTCGTAAGCGCCGCGCTCACTCAAATATCGAGCTTCGGAGTGGCCCTTTCCTTTTATCTGGAAGGGTTGGGCATGGGCGTGTTGTCGTCGTTCATACACCCCTTCATCCTCTCGACCGTCCTCACCTCCCTGGCTGCCGTTTTTTTCGCCATGAAGAGGGACTTTTCACGCATCAGCCAGGAAGGCGTGATCGGGTTCGGCTTTTTAATCGCCTCGGGCGCGGTCATAATACTGGGAGACCGTATTACCAAGGGCGCTCACGATATCGCGAATATTCTTTTCGGGAACGCTGTCGTCGTCGACCCGGGAGACGTATACATAATTCCGGCCGTCGCTCTCGCGGCTCTCGTCATACACATCGTTTTCTATAAAGACTTCGTCTTCGTTTCATTCGATGAACAAACGGCGCGGTTATTCAAGTATCCGGTAAGGACGCTCAACACCGTTATACTAATCACTATCGCGGTCGTGGTCGCCGTGGCGACGAGAGCTTTAGGTGCGCTTCCCGTCTTTTCGTTCCTCGCGCTCCCGCCGCTCACGTCCCTCTTTTTAACGGAAAGGCTCAAGCTGGTCTTCGCCATTTCGGTCATAATAGGCGCATTATCGGCGACGCTCGGATATTTCTTTTCATTCGTTTTATCCATACCGACAGGCGCGTCGATGGCCGTCTGCGCGTCAGTGTTTTTCGTCCTGGGACTCTTATGGCGCGAGGTAAAGGTCAGAACCTGAGAATGTGAATCGGTAAACGAACATGAGAAAACATCCCATAATCAAAATAACGCTCCTTCTGTCCGCATCTCTCTTGTTTGCACACTGCAGTAAGTATGAGAAGGCCGCGGACAAACTGGATTTCCTCAAATACGAATATTTCACGTGCGACGTCGTCAGGGTCGCGGACGGTGAAAGCTTCTTCTGTCAGCCGCCTGATCTGGACATGGAAAAAATCAGGCTGATAGGGATAAGCGTACCGGCTGATAGCGAAAAGGAAGCGAAAAGATACTGCGAATCGATACTGAGGAGAGGGACGCTCGTAAAGATCGAGTCCGACATGGGACAGATAAATGAATCCGGGGATATTCCGGCCTACGTATTCGTACCCGGCGGGAAGATGCTGAATGTGCTGCTTCTTGAGGAGGGATATGCCGAGCCCGTAAAAAAAGAGGTCAATGAAAAATATATGAGTCTTTTCGTCGCGACCGAAAAAAAGGAAACGACCGAGGAAATCGAAATCATCGAGGAAGAGAAGCAGCCCTGGTTGAGGTAACGAAACGCAAATGCCCATACTGGAAATCAGCGATCTCAGGAAAAGCTATACATCCCCCGGAGGGGAAAGCTCCCTAGTGATAGACATACCTCGTTTCTCTCTCGAAAGAGGGGAGCAGATCGCTCTCCAGGGAGAGAGCGGCTCCGGAAAGACAACCCTCCTTAACCTTATCGCGGGCATTCTGAAGGCAGACGGCGGCCGGATACTAATAGAGGGGGAAGATATGTGTTCCCTTCCGGAGTCGGGCAGGGACAGGCTCAGGGCCGGGAACATCGGATACATTTTTCAGACCTTTAACCTGCTCCAGGGCTATACGGCGCTTGAGAACGTAATGCTCGGGATGGTGTTCGGGGGAGGCTCCGATAATGAGTTCGCCCTATCGATACTCGGACGCGTAGGTCTCGAGGACAGGATAGACCACAAGCCGGCCCAGCTGTCGGTCGGGCAGCAGCAGAGGGTGGCTCTTGCGAGGGCGCTCGCGAACCGCCCCAGATTAGTGCTCGCGGACGAGCCCACGGGGAATCTCGACATACGGAACGCGGGGGCCGCAGTGGATCTCATACGAAATATATGCGGCGAGAGCGGCGCTGCGCTTTTACTCGTGAGCCACGACCGTAATGTGCTCGACAAATTCGAGAGAGTCGAGACACTGAGCGGTATTAACCGGGGGCTGAATAATTGAGGCAGAGACAGAAATGAATACGAAAAACGTAAGCGGAATATTTCTCATCGTGAGGAAGAGCCTGGCCCAGCACAAATTATCGACGGCCGTGACTGTCCTGTCGTTAGCGCTCGCGGCCGGTCTTGTAATGTCCGTATTCTGCATAAGGAACGAGACATACGACGCATTCACCGGGGGCCCCGTGGGGTTCGACGCCGTCCTCGGCGCGCGCGGGAGTCAGCTGCAGCTCGTTTTGAACACGGTGTTCCATCTCGAGACCTCGCCGGGGAATATCCCGTGGGAGATGTATCAGGCCGTCAAGCGAAACCCGAACGTCGTCCTTGCCGTCCCGTATGCGGTCGGGGACAACTACAGGGGCTTCAGGATAGTCGGGACGGACAAACAGCTATTTACGGACCTGGAATACAGGAAAGGGGATAAGTTCAAAGTCCTTCCGGGAGGCAGGTTCTTCGACCCGCTTAAACGGGAAGCTGTCGTCGGAAGCTACGCCGCCGATAAGACGGGCTTAAAAGCGGGTTCGAAATTCAATCCCTTCCACGGCCTCGTATTCGACGAAAGGACGCGGCACGCCGAGGAATACACTGTGGTCGGGGTCCTCGGGCCCACGAATACGCCGTCTGACAGGGTCATATGGATACCGATCGAGGAGTTCTACCGCATGTCGGGTCATGTGCTCCGTGGAGCGGGGGAAACCTACGAGTCTTCGGCAGGGGAGGAAATCCCCGATAAACACAAGGAAGTGAGCGCCGTAATGCTGAAGCTGAAAAACCCGCAATCCGGATTCCTGCTCGATCAGACGATCAACAGGCAGGGCAAGGCCGCCACTCTCGCGTGGCCCATCGGAAGGGTCATGGCCGAGCTATTCGGAAAGATCGGATGGGTGAACAATATTCTCACCCTCGTCGCATACCTGGTCGTCGTAGTCGCGGCGGGGTCGATACTGGCAAGCATTTACAACACCATGAACGAACGGAAACGGGAATTCGCGATACTGAGGGCGTTAGGGGCGAGGAGGAGCACGGTATTCACGGCGATAGTCCTTGAGTCGGCGGCCATAGCCGGAATCGGGACGATCACGGGCTACCTGGTCTACGCCGCTATCATGAGCGCGGCGGCTGTGATAGTGCGGGATCAGACGGGTGTCGCGCTCGACGTGCTCAGGTTCGAGTGGGTGCTCGTCATAACACCAATTGTCATGATACTTCTCGGAGCGCTCGCGGGGGTTATCCCCGCCGTAAAGGCTTATTCCACGGATGTGGCGACTAACTTAGCGCCAATGTCATAACGAGAAATAACGCCAGCCGACGAAAGTGCTGGCCAAGGAGACAGAATATGAAACTCATCATTGCCGCAACTTTAGCGTTAGCGTTATCGGCTCCCGTTCTCCGCGCGGCGGACCAAGGACATGATGTGCCCGACGAAGAACATCGCCACGAACATACCGCGCCTCACGGGGGAACACTCGTGGTGCTGGGAGAGGAATTCGCACACCTGGAGCTCATTCTAGATCCGGGTGCCGGATCCTTGACAGGATATATTCTCGACGGAGAAGCGGAGAAAGCCGTGCGAATAGGGCAGGAGGGTATAGACATCAAAATTAATGATACGCTCCCGCCGGGAGGGGAATCGGATAAATCCGGTTATGCCCTGATATTGAAACCCGTATCGAATATTCTCACGGGCGAGACGGCGGGGGACACTTCCGAATTCGCGGTTCAATCCGATAAATTAAAGGGCGTGCAGAAATTCGACGCGGTTATTTCAGCCATAAATATTAAAGGACAGACTTTCAGGAACATCGGTTTCCGGTTCCCGGAAGGGAATGAATAGTCGATATAATTCTTGTTAGTGCCGATTGTGAAATGTAATCTTATAGGGGGGCAATCGATTGAACGATAGGCAAAAGATAAACTGGCAGAGGATTATAACCAAGGCCCTGGTCGTATGCTGTGTTTTATTCGTGCCCATACTCGGTATCCATTACAGACCCAAGCCTAGCTTCGATTATTCCGCCGTAAATGCCTTGGAGACCGAAAACGGCGCGACAAAGGTCGACTTCGATTTTCTGGGAGGCTTCGACTACGAAAGGGACGAGAGGATCCCCGAAAAGGTAAAGGAGCTCAACGGGAAAACCGTCAATATTACAGGATTCATGCTCCCAATCGATTTCGATTCAGGTGTTGTCAAAAGCTTTATGCTCCTCAATAACCAGATGGGGTGCTGCTTCGGGGTATTGCCGAGGGTAAACGAATTCATATACGTGGAGATGCCGGAAGGGAAAAGCACAAAATACCTGACCGACATCCCGCTCATGGTCACAGGCAGGCTTGAGGTAGTCAATCAAAACCTCGTGGGCGGGATATACTCGATGACGGCCGACAGGGTCGAGGTCGTTAAGAGTTATTGAGCGCTTCGAGGGAAATTGACTCGTCTATCAAGAGTATGGGAATGCTGTCCCTTATCGGATAAAGGTATTTACGGTCTTCTTGTTGTATCAGCCCGCCGTCGATCTTTTCGGATACCTTCTGTTTCGACCTGTTCCGGAGCTCTCCCTTTTCGATGAGCAGATTAATTCTTTCTATCAGCCCGGGCTCCGCAAGGACCAGGTCCTGCTTCGTTTCGGGACAGACGATTATATCGAGCAGCTCTTTATCTATCATATATCCCCCGGCGCGGCTTATTACACCTAAATGAAAATTTTATTTGTATGAGTCCACTTATCAATTAGAATACATATGCAGAGATTAAATGCAAAAGGAGTACCGAGACATGAAAAAAGAATTCACGATAGTATTTATTTTTGCTCTTCTTCTTGGATTGTCCGGAATATTCATCGGCTGCAAGCAAAAAGAGGCAGCCGTGAACGAAGAAGCGGTCGAAGAAGAAACCGTCGAAATGGAAGCGAATACGCAGGCGCCTGAGCCGGAAGCCGAGCCTGCGGCGTCCGCGGATAATGAAATAAAGATCGAAGCCGTCCCAAACTCTCCCGAATTCCCCGGGGCAAAAGCAAGATTCTCCTCGCTCAAGGACGGCGACCTGCTCGAAGACCCCGATGTCTCCGTCGTTGTAGATGTGGAGAACTTCGAGCTCGGAGTCCAGACCGACAATGCAAGGGCGAAGGAAATAATGAATTCCGCCCAGGGGCAGCATGCCCACATCATACTGGACAACGACCCCTATCTGGCCGATTACGAATCGGGGAAACCGTTCGAGATAGGGGTGCTCAGAGAAGGTCCTCATACGCTCGTAGTATTCCCGAGCCGCTCCTATCACGAGAGCGTGAAATCGCCCGAGGCGGCGGATATAGTCAATTTCTATGTCGGCAAGAAAGAAGGGGAGTTCGTGCTCGATAAATCGAAGCCGGCCATCATCTACAGCAGGCCCAAGGGAGCATACGAGGGAGAAGGCGCGGAAAAGATTATGCTCGACTTCTATCTAAATAACGTCGAGCTCGGCCCGGACGGGTATAAAGCGAAATACACGATCAGGAAGAAGGATTCGACAGGGGAAGTCACGTCGATCATTCTTACCGACTGGACACCGGCTTACGTGACCGGGCTCACGACGGGGGATTACGCCGTAAAGCTCGAGCTCCTGGATAGCGACGGGAATACCGTCGAAGGAGCTTTTAACAATACGGAACGGGATATCAGCGTCGTCAGGGAATGAGCTGATTCGAGTCGGCGCCTTACAAGACCCGTTAGCACGGACGAGATCTGTTAAGCCGGTTCATACCGAATTATATGTGATTTGCAGCGGAACATGCCCGTATCATTGGAATTATACTACACCGGGTCAGGACCGAATCCGCACCTAAAAAACCGGCATGGGTTTACAAAATTTATTGCTGTGGAATAATTAATGTTCTTCTGAAAGAAAAGACGAGGTGAAAGCGATGTCTCAGAAATGCATGATAACCGGAAAAAGCCCGCTCGTAGGGAACAACGTTTCACACGCCAACAACAAAGTGAAACGCCGCCAGAACCCGAACCTCCAGTGGAAACACATCTACGTGCCCGAGCTTGACCGGAATATCAGGATCAGGATATCGACGCGCGCGCTGCGCACGATTAACAAGAAGGGCCTGAACGCGTTCCTCAAGGACAACGGGCTGACTTTAAAAGACCTGGTTTAACTCCGCAGAAAAAAATACTGGAATCAAGACCTGCACTGATTATATTTAATAAGTGGAGGTTCGTTCAATATTCAAACCTGAATCACATATCTTTAAAGCGGTCACAAAAGCGGGGGCGCTGCTTAACGACAAGAAAGCGCTCGCCGGACTCCTTGTGTCGGCATCTTCCAAGATCGAAGCGGGCGGGGGGAGAATCGCTTCGGTTAAGAACGACATCGCGACGCTGATCGAGCTTCTCAAGGCCTGGATTAGGGGCGAATACAGGGAGGTACCCTGGAGTACTTTACTCCTCGGGACAGGGGCAGTCATATACTTCGTAAACCCGTTCGACGCGATACCCGACATATTGCCCGCAGCGGGGCTTCTCGATGACGCGAGCGTGATAGGCTTCGTTTTGGCGTCGGCGAAAAACGATATAGAGAAATTCAGGAGCCGTAATACGGGCGAAGCGCATCCGGGCACCCCGGATTAATCCCCGCGTTATCGGTTACGGCGATTCTTTAGCCCTCGAGGTGCTCGTACTGGTCTTTCAGGTTCTGAACGACTGTCGGATCGGCAAGCGTAGTCGTATCTCCGAGCACGGCCCCTTCGGCGATATTCTTGAGAAGCCTCCTCATAATTTTCCCGCTCCTCGTTTTCGGGAGCTCGGCCGTAAAGATTATCTCGTCGGGCTTCGCTATCGCGCCTATTTTCTTGGCCACATGGTTCCTCAGCTCGTCTACCGTGTCCTTGTCGTGCCTGGCGCTTTTCTTAAGCGTGGTGAACGCCACTATAGCCTGTCCCTTTAGCTCGTCGTGCCTGCCGATTACGGCTGCCTCGGCGACCGAATGGTGATCGACGAGGGCGCTCTCCACCTCCATCGTGCTTATCCTGTGCCCCGCCACGTTCATCACGTCGTCCACTCGCCCCAGGAGCCAGAAGTACCCGTCCTTGTCCCTCTTGGCGCCGTCGCCCGTAAAATAGACGCCGGGGAACCTGCTCCAGTACTGATCGACATAGCGCTGCGGGTCGCCGTATATCGTCCTCAGCATGGAGGGCCAGGGGTTCTTCAGCACGAGGTATCCCGCGCCCTCCTTGATCGTCTTCCCGTTCTCGTCGACTATGTCCGCCACTATGCCGGGAAACGGCTTCGTGGCCGAACCCGGCTTTAATTTGGTGATGCCGGGCAGGGGAGTGATGAGTATCGAGCCTGTCTCGGTCTGCCACCAGGTATCGACTACTGGGCACCTGCCTCTTCCGATATGGGTGTGGTACCACATCCATGCCTCGGGGTTTATCGGCTCCCCGACTGAACCCAGGAGGCGGAGCGAGCTCAGGTCGTATTTGTTGGGGTATTCCTCGCCCCACCTCATAAAAGTCCTGATCACGGTAGGTGCGGTATAAAAGATATTCACGCGGTATTTTTCGACTATCGCCCAGAACCTGCCGATGTCCGGGTAGTCGGGCGCGCCCTCGTACATCAGCGACGTCGCGCCGTTGGCCAGAGGGCCGTAGATAATATAGCTGTGGCCGGTCACCCACCCGATATCCGCCGTGCACCAGTAGGTGTCTTCCTCCTTCAAGTCGAACACCCATTTGGTGGTAGCGTAAACGCCGACCAGATATCCCCCTGTCGTGTGGACTATACCCTTGGGCTTTCCTGTAGTCCCGCTCGTATAGAGTATGAAGAGCATGTCCTCGCTGTCCATTTTTTCAGGCTCGCAATATGGGGACGCCTTCTCCATGAGCTCGTGCCACCAGAGGTCCCTCCCTTTCTTCATCTTGATGCCGGCCTTGTCCCCGACCCTTTTCACGACGACGACATTTTCGATGCTCGGCGTATCCGCGAGCGCGTCGTCGGCGTTCTTCTTGAGCGGCACCAGCCCTCCCCTTCTGTACCCTCCGTCAGACGTAATGAGCACCCTCGCCTGCGAATCGTTTATCCTGTCCCTGAGGCTCTCAGCGCTGAACCCCCCGAATACTATGCTGTGGGGGGCGCCTATTCTCGCGCAGGCGAGCATGGCGATTGCGAGCTCGGGGATCATCGGAAGGTATATTGTAATCCTGTCCCCCCTTTTGACGCCGAGCGCCTTGAGCACGTTTGCGAACTTGTTTACTTCCCTGTAGAGCTGCCCGTATGTGAGAGTGACGCTCTCCCCGGATTCCGCCTCCCATATTATCGCCGCCTTATTCTTCCTAGCCGTATTAATGTGCCTGTCGAGACAGTTATATGAGACGTTCAGCTTGCCGCCGATGAACCATTTTGAATGGGGGACCTCCCACTTGAGCACTTTTCTCCATTTTTTGAACCAGTCGAGCTCTTTCGCGAAGTTCGCCCAGAATTTTTCATTGTTCCGGGCCGCTTTTCTGTAAACCGATTTGTTATTTATGTTGGCGTTTTTTCTCAGCTTCTTGCCGGGCGCAAAGGTGCGGCCTTCGATAAGCAAGTCCTCGATAGTTTTTTCGACGTCAGCCATATTGACCCCCTTAAGAGACATACGCAGGCAGTAAGATACTCTATACTAACAAAATTGAGAGGGGATTTGAAGCAGATTTATATGAATAGGTCTAACTCATAGGTCAGGTCGGGCTGAATTCGAATGGAATGAAAAATTCTTAGACCTTCACTCCTATTGCGCCCGTGATCTCCCGGCCGTCGAGCCTGGCAAAGTCGGGCTCCGCAGGGTATCTGAAAAAAGAAGACACTTCCGTCTCGAATCCTGCTAATGTGTCCGCATCCCGCACCTATCTCCAGCATCACACCCCTGGACTCGGCAGCAAAATCGATATAAGACTTCGTTATCTCGTCCTTATACAGCCAGATCCACCCCTGACGGTCCAATGTCGGGATCATCATGCCGTTCTCGACTGGCTCGGGCATTCGGGGTGCAGGATTATTCTTCCGGAAAATCACCCGTTCGTTTAAAGCTCATTTCACCGTGTCGAAAGCGGGCGGCGGAAGGAGCGGCGGTTTTTCCTTACGCGAGGACTCGCGCTGGAACTCCATCTCGGAGACGAGGATGCTGGGCGCGACTGTCGAAACGGGGATGTAGCCCGACTCGGCCCCGCAGAAGCCGTTGAATACAGCGTAGTCGTCCCCGGTCGCGATGATTTTATTCACGGTGACTATAGGCGTGCCGACGATCTCGATGTCCCTCACGGGGGTCTCCTCCCCGGTCACGGGATCGACCTTATATAACACGAGCGGAGTGCCCCTGAAGGCCTGGAAGTTGTACGATGACGTATTGGTCTCCCCGCCCCTCATGCTCTTTATGATCAGGCCGAAGGGTTTCTTCTGACGCTTTACCTCTTCCATCAGAAGCGCCTTCAGCTCATCCTTCGGGTATTCCTTCGAGGACTCGATAATGGTGTTGCTCATCCTCGCGACCGGAGCCTGCCCGTAGGACGCCCTCCCGTGGCCGTTTGACTTCCGGAACCCCTCGACCGGGGTCCGGGACATCAGGAAGCTCCTGAGGACGCCGTTCTCGACGAGCACCGTCCTCTCGCCCGGCACACCCTGATCGTCGAACGGATAATAACCCATGAGGTGGGTCCCGTTAAAACTCTTTTTCGACGGATCGTCTATTATAGACAGGAATTCAGGGATTATCTTCTTCCCCACCTTCTCCTTGAACGTCTGCCCCTCGTCGTTGTCGATCTGCCTCTCGCCTTCGAGCCTGTGCCCCACGGCCTCGTGGAACACGACGCCCGCGGCCTCGGGCTCGAGCAGCGCCGGGACGCTCAGCGGTGGGAGGGCCTCCGCCTTTCTCATCTTGACGGTCTCTTCGACCATTTCACGTATCGTCTTCTTGAGCTCTTCCACCGGGGGTATATCTTCCGGCGCCACGTAATAGAAGTTCCTGTAGTTCTCGATGACCTTGCCGTCCTCCGCCCTCGCCGTAACCCCGGCGTCTATGGAGTAGAGGATTTCGTCCCTTATATAGCGCGTGCCCTCGGTGTTGATGAAATAGACCGTTTCCCTCTGCGCAGTGACCGAGAGGCCCGCATTGAGTAGCTCTTTATAATCCTTATAGATCGAAGAGACCTCCCTGACCGTCTCCTCCCACTTCCCGGCGTCGAACGGCAGGGCAAGCTCGGGACCGTAAAAGACGTGCGTCTTTTCCTTCGTAAAGCTGCCGAAGTCCTCAGCCTTGACCTCCTGCACGTTTACGGCCTTTTTATTGAGGTACTGTGCGAGCGCCTCTTTGTATGCATAATCGGTCACCTGCCAGAGGACTGTCCTGATTGCGGCGGGATCGTTATCCAGGGGCACGGACGATGCCTCGTCGAAAGGGACGCCGCCGCCCGACCTGCCCCTCATGGAATTATCGAAGCGGTAGTCGCCCACGCGCACATCGACGAAGAGACGCCTTATCCTGCTCTTGTCCGATGAAACGATCGCGCCGTATTTGCCCTCGATGCTGTAAAAAGCGTTGTCCTTGATCTGATAGCTGATGAAGTAGGGGTCTTCATAGCCCTTGAGCTTGAGCTTTTTCTGCGACCGCTCTAGCTCGTCCTGCATGGCGGTGAGGACGGCCGTATCGCCGCGCTCAGCCTGCGGGTCACCCGACCCGGCCGCTCCGGCTAAAAGCGGAGAGGTTATCAATAAGAATATTAGAAACTGCATGAAGCTGAGTCTCTTTTGAATTCTACCCATATAAAAAGATTAGCCACGATAAGCGGGGATGTAAAGAATTAAAGAGTGAGAAAAGAATGGACGGATGATGCATGCTCACTTCCCGCGGAAGCAGGGAATGGGCGTAAATATTAAGGCTGCGCAGCGGTAGAATCTATTTCAAGTACATGAAAACTATAAGCACGGCGAGCACCAGACGGTATATCACGAAAAGCGTGTAGCTCGACTTCCTTACGAACCTGAGCAGGTATTTTATGGCGAGAAACGCAAAAACGGCCGACGCGATAAAACCCGCAATGAACGGAACGCTTACGACGTCCGAGTAAGAGAGGTGGCGGGATTCGAATATTCCCGCGCCCGCTATGAGGGGGGCCGCGAGGAGGAACGAGAACCTTGCCGACTCGTCCCGTTTGAATCCCCTGAACATAGCACCTGTGATCGTGATCCCCGAGCGGGAGACGCCCGGAATTATCGCGAGCGCCTGCGCGAGACCGATGATTATGCAGTCCGTCAGGTTCATGTCCTCGACGGATTTATCCCTTCGCGAAAACCTGTCCGAGATATAAAGGAGCAGACCGAAAGCGGAAAGAGTAAAGGCTATAGACAGGGGATGCCGGAGAAACCCGGCCGCCTGCTCCTCGAAGAGGAATCCCGATAAGGCGCCCGGAACCGTGGCTATAAGCAAAAACATCCCTATTTTACCGCTCGGACGGCCTTCGAAGCTCCTTCCGGCGACGCTCTTTAGAAAATCCCTTCCTATCAGAATCCAGTCCCGCCAGAAATAAAAAATAATTGCGATGAGGCTCCCGACGTGAAGCGCCACATTGAAGGGAAGGCCCTGGTCTTTCCACGAAAAAAACCACGGGAGCAGCGCCAGATGGGCTGTGCTGCTAATCGGGAAGAATTCCGTTATCCCCTGTACCGCCCCTAGTATTATCGACTGTATCAGGTCCAATTTAATTAACCCCCCTTCTCCGGGGCTTCTTCCTGCCGAGCACATTTCTCAGGTATAGACCCGTGTACGATCCTTCCGCCGCAGAGACTTCTTCCGGCGTGCCCCGGGCCACGATACGCCCTCCGTTCTCGCCTCCTTCGGGCCCCATGTCGATCACGTGATCGGCGCACTTGATCACGTCGAGATTGTGCTCGATCACTATGACGGTATTCCCCATATCAGTCAGCCGCTGAAGTACCTCGAGGAGCTTCCTTACATCGTCGAAATGAAGCCCGATAGTAGGCTCATCGAGTATGTAGAGGGTCCTTCCGGTCGAGCGGCGCGCAAGCTCCTTCGACAGCTTGATACGCTGGGCCTCTCCCCCCGAAAGGGTCGTCGCCGGCTGTCCGAGCCTCACGTATTCGAGCCCTACCGCGACCAGCACGTCGAGCCTCGATTTTATGTGCGGGACGTTAGCGAAGAACTGAGCGGCCTCGCTCACGGTCATGTCCAGAACCTCCGCTATGCTCTTGTCGTTATATTTGACCTCCAGGGTCTCTGAGTTGTACCTGCTGCCCCCGCACCTCTCGCACGTCACGTACACGTCCGGCAGGAAGTGCATCTCGATTTTCACTACGCCGTGGCCGAGGCAGACGCTGC
>CADEFK010000019.1 GCA_902826595.1 uncultured bacterium
CCGGTGCCGGTGCCTCCTCCCATGCCCGCCGTGATGAACACCATGTCCGCGCCGTCGATCGCTTCGGCTATCTTGACCTGGTCTTCGATAGCGGCTTCCCTGCCGAGCACGGGGTTGCCGCCCGAGCCGAGCCCCTTTGTGGTCCTGCCGCCTATCTGGATTTTAGTCGTTGCCAGGGATTTCCTCAGATCCTGCGCGTCGGTGTTGGCCACGATGAACTCGACGCCGTGGAGGCCCTTCTCTATCATTGCGTTTATGGCGTTGCCGCCGGCGCCGCCGGCGCCGATGACTTTTATTCTCGCCTTTTGTTCTATACCTGTGTCTTCGAGCTCAAAGTTTGCCATATCTAACACCCTCCTCCAGTATAGTTAACTCATTTTAACCTAAAAAAACTCCTGAAACCAGTTTTTCATACTGTCAAATATTTTTTTAAAAACATTTTCGTCGCGTATGCGTAATTTTTTGTCGCCCTTGTATCCGCAGCCGTACAAGACGAGACCGACTCCGGTGGAGTACACGGGGTTGGCGATTATATCGGTAAGCCCTCCTACATCGGTCGGAATGCCCATTCTTACGGGCATTTCCAGAACATGCTCGGCAAGCTCCACGGTCCCGTTCATGATTACGCTCCCGCCCGTGATAACAACTCCCGCGGGGACGAGGTCTTCCAGTCCCGACTTCTTTATCTCCCTTTTCGCGAGGGCAAAAATTTCTTCCATGCGGGGCTCTATAATCATGGCGAGGTCCCTTCTGGATATTTTTCTGAAATGTTTTCCGCCCACGCTCGGCACCTCTATCGTCTCGTCGGGCGAGACGAGCTCGGTAAGGGCGGAGCCGTATTTTTCCTTTATCCTTCTCGCCTCCGCGAGCGGAGTGGAGAGCCCGAGCGCTATGTCCCTGTCTATGTTATCACCGCCGAGGGTGACGTTTTCGGTATAGCGTATGCTCCCGCCGACAAATATGGCTATATCCGTCGTCCCTCCGCCGCAGTCTATAAGGACGACGCCTATTTCCTTTTCGTCCTCGGTAAGCACGGCCTCGCTCGAAGCGAGCTGCTCGAGCACGATGTCGGCCACGTCCATACCGGCGCCGTGTATGCATTTAACGAGATTCTGGGCGGCGGTCACCTGCCCCGTGACGATGTGCACCTTGGTCTCGAGCTTTATCCCGTATATGCCTACCGGGTCTTTTATCCCGCTCTGCCCGTCTATGGCGTATTCCTGGGGGATGACATGAATTATTTCCCTGTCTGCAGGTATCAGCACGGCGTTGGCCGACTCTATCACCCTTTCGACGTCCCGCTTCCCGACCTCGCGGTCCCTGATCGTTATCATCCCGTGCCCGCTCATGCCTTTAATATGGCCCCCGGCGATGCCCACGAAGACCGTCCGTATCTCGCATCCGGCCATATGCTCGGCTTCTTCGACCGCGTGCTTAACCGACTGGATTGTATTCTCTATATTTACGACGACTCCCCTCTTGAGTCCGTACGAAGGGTATGTCCCTACGCCTATTATTTCGACTTCCCCTGTCTTTGAATTTAATTCACCCACAATTGCGCATATTTTTGTCGTCCCGATGTCGAGCCCTATAATCAAATTCTGCTCTTTACCCATCCTGTGCTTCCTTTGCTCCCGATTTCGCGGCGGGCTCTTTGAAATCCACGACTCCCATGCTGCCCGAGGATACGTTGATGTAGGATTCCTCCAGGCCGAGGGAGTTCGAATATTTAATAATCCTCTCCATCTTGTCCCACTTTACTATTATGTCGTTTCTGTCGAATTCAATGCGGCGGTTATCGTTCGTGAATACGGTGATTCCGTATACCGGACTCAGCTGGACCTCTGAAATATCGTCCCATTTCAGCACGGCGCTGTTTTTAGATAACTCCAAGATCTCGAGGGCCTCTTCCAAAAGCTTCGGGTCCCTTATACCATCGCCTATCAGAACCGGAAAATCAAGGCCCAGATCAAAATTTCCGGTGCCGAGCATCCTACCGGTCCTGCTCATGTAGAGGGGTTTTCCGGCCTCGGAAAGCATGATGCAGTAAACCTCTTCTTCCTCGACCGTTATAGTAACCTTTTTGGGAAACTCTTTTTGTACGGAGACATTTTTAATCCACGGATTTTTCTTGATCTCGTCCTCGACCTGCTTCTCGAGAAAGAATATGCTGCTCAGCCCCTCCCGCAATCCCGACCTCTTGAGAATCTCCCTGCCGACTATTCTCTTGTTGCCCTTTATATACACCTCTTCTACGGTGAATATGCCGAGGTGAAGCGTGACGTAGGAAGAAACACCCAGGAGGGCTATGACGAAGAGAGCCGATGAGATTAGAATTACCTTACGGTAAGGGAACCTTTTGTTATCTTCAGGCATTATCCTTCCCTATCACCCTGACCTCCGTTTCGAGGGTTATTCCCCTCTTCTCGAGCGCTTCCTTCTTCGCCTTTTCGATGAGCCCGAGCACGTCGCCCGCGCTGGCGCACCCGGCGTTGACGATGAAATTGGCGTGCATTTCGGAGAACTTCGCCCCTCCGATCGAGAGGCCCTTGAAGCCGAGCTCATCGAGAAGCTTCCCCGCGGGAATTTCAGGCGGGTTCTTGAATATGGACCCCGTGTTCGACATTTTAATCGGCTGTGTCCTGTTCCTCTTGTCCATGTATTCCTTGACACTGCGCTCGATCTCAACCGGGTCTTCCGGCCTGAGTCCGAACTTCGCCCTAGTGATTACGCTCCCCTCGGGGAGGTAGCTCTTACGGTACTCGAATTTCAGGTCTTTTCCGTCGATCGCGATTTCCTCGCCGCCGAGCCAGACCCACACCGTTTCGAGCACGTCTTTTATCTCGCCCCCGTTGGCCCCCGCGTTCATGAATATCCCGCCCCCGACGGTGCCCGGTATACCGGCCGCGAACTCGAAACCGCCGAGCCCCGCTTTAATAGTCCTGTTGAGTATCGTGCCGAGGACCGCGCCAGTCTCCGCAAATACTTTGTCTCCGCCGGCGATTTCTATGTTCTTGAGCTTCCTCGTCGAGACGACTGTCCCTTCGATCCCTGTGTCGTACACTACGGTATTCGAGCCTGCCCCGAGCACCACCCAGGGCTCGCCAGACCGGGCCAGAAGATCGAGGAGCTTCTTGAATTCATCGAGGTTATTCGGTGTGACCAGGGCGTCCGCGAGACCGCCCACGCGCAGGGAGGTGTACTTGCTCATCGGGTACTTCAGATCGATTTCGCAGCCTATGAGGGCAATATCGTCCGCGAGGCTCATGCGATTTCCTCCGCTATCTTCTCGCCCACCGCCCATACGTTGCCTGCCCCGAGGGTGATTATGACGTCCCCGGGCCTGACGGCGCCGAGTACGGAGGATACGAGGTTATCGCTCCCGTTCGAGTAGTGCGCGTCGCGGTGGCCCTTTTCCTTTACGGACCTGTAGAGAGAGCCGGACGTGACCCCTTCGATGGGGTCCTCCCCGGCGGGGTATATGTCCATCAGGAACAGCACGTCGATTTCCTGGAGCACGTTCGCGAAATCGTCGAAAAGGAGCTTCGTCCTCGAATAACGGTGGGGCTGGAATATCGCGACTATCCTGCCGAGCCCCGAATCCTTGACTGCATTGATAGTAGCCCGTATCTCGTTCGGGTGGTGGGCGTAATCGTCAAGCACGATCATGTCCCTGCCCCTGCCCTTTATCTGAAGCCTCCTGTCGATGCCCCTGAACTCGCCGAGACCGTCCCTTATATCCCCGAAGCTCATCCCGAGCTCAAGTCCGACGGCGACCGCGGCGAGCGCGTTCTGCGCGTTGTGCCTGCCCGGGACATTCAGGCTGACCCTGCCGAGCGGGGAGCCGTTGAGCACTGTATTGAATTCGGTATTGAACCCGGATATATATACGCCCTCGGCCCTCAATTCGGCTTCCGGATGGAATCCGTACGTGACCGATCTTTTCTCAAAGTTTGCAGCTATTTCCCTTACTCTCGGACAGTCGGCGCAGAAGACCGACAGGCCGTAAAAGGGGATCTTGGCTGCGAAATCGGAGAACGCCTCCGTGAGCTCGGAGATGCCCTTGTAATGATCGAGGTGCTCCTCGTCGATGTTGGTCAGGACCGAAATGACGGGGGAGAGAAGAAGAAACGAGCCGTCCGACTCGTCGGCCTCGACCACCATGAAGCTGCCCTTGCCGAGCCGGGCGTTCGTTCCGAGCGTCTTGACCTTGCCCCCGACGACAATAGTCGGGTCGAAGCCCCCGTGAGAAAGCACGCTCGCGATCATGGACGTCGTGGTCGTCTTGCCGTGGCTCCCGGCGACAGCGATCCCGTACCTGAGACGCATGAGCTCGGCGAGCATCTGTGCGCGAGGGATGACGGGGATGCCAAGATTTCTAGCCTCGACGACCTCCGGGTTCTTTTCATTCACCGCTGACGATATTACGATCACGCCCGAGCCCCGGACATTTTCCCCGCTGTGGCCTATGGAAACCGCGGCGCCAAGGTCCATTAATCTCTTAACGGTGTCCGACTCTCTCAGATCCGAGCCCGAAACCGCGTAACCCATATTCAGCAGCACCTCCGCGATTCCGCTCATCCCTATCCCGCCTATCCCCACGAAATGTATCCTCTTGATTTTTCCGTACACTAACTCTCTCCGGCAAGTCTCGAAATTTCATTCACTATGACAACGGCGGCATCGGGCCTGCCGAGGCTCCGCGCATTAGACGCCATTGTAGTTAGTTTGTCCTTCCGGAGCAGTTTGGTCAATGCCGCGGAGAGATTCCCGGGGCCCGCGTCCCTGTCCTCGACGACCGCCGCCGCCCCCGAGCGCTCGAGCACCCTCGCGTTCTCGAGCTGATGGTTGTTGGCCGCAAAGGGATAGGGGACGAGGAGAGATGGCTTGCCGAGGGCCGTAATCTCGGCGACAGTACCCGCGCCCGACCTCCCGATGATAAAATCGGCCTCTCCATATGCGGCCGCCATGTCGTCGACGAACCTGAGCACGCGCGCTTCGATACGATGCCCGGCGTAGGCTTTTTTGACGGACTCGTAATCCTTGTCGCCCGTCTGGTGTATGACCCTGATATCGGGCCTGCCGAGCCCGGCGATCGCCTCCGGGACGGACTCGTTCAGCTTATGCGCGCCCTGGCTCCCTCCGAATACGAGGATCGTCGTTGAATCGGAGCCCTCTTTCGGATTCACTGCGTTCAGGATATCGCTCCTCACAGGGTTTCCGGTTATTACGACCTTTCCGCGGGGGAAAAACCCGGCGCTCTCACCGAAAGTCGCGAACACCTTCTTTACGAACCTTCCGAGTATCCGGTTAGTCAGGCCGGGATAACTGTTCTGCTCGCAGATGGCAGTAGGCACCCCCCCGAGGGCGGCCGCCAGCACCATGGGGCCCGAGACGTAACCGCCTACGCCCAGAACGACGTCCGGGCGGAACTTTTTTATAAGGGCCCTGGAATCGGAGACCCCCTTGCAGGCGGACAAGAGCGCCGACATGGCTCTCCATACACCCCTGCCCTTGATACCCTGAGCGCTTATATGCTCGACTCCGTATCCCCTTTTTGAGAGCAATTCGTTTTCCAGCCCTTTTTTCGTGCCCGCGAAAAGGACTTCGTTCGTCCCGCTCCGCTTTAATATTTCTTCGGCAACCGAGATTGCCGGGAATATATGCCCCCCTGTGCCTCCCCCGGCGATGATGACCTTCATTTTAAGCCCGATCTCGAGACGTTCAGTATCACCCCTACCGCGGAGAGGGTCGCAATCAGTGAAGTGCCCCCGTAGCTGATGAAGGGAAGGGTGAGCCCCTTCGTCGGGAACAAGCCCACGGCTACCGCCATGTTGATCCCGGCCTGGAGCGCGATGAGTATGACGCATCCGAAAACGAGATAGCAGCCGAAGAGATCCGGGGCCCTGAGCGATACCTTGAGGCCTCTGACCAAAAGCACACCGAAGCCTATGAGCACGAGCACTATGCCTATGAACCCGAGCTCCTCGCCTATTATGGAGAATATGAAGTCCGTGTGCGCCTGGGGCAGGAAGAAGAGCTTCTGCGAGCTGTCGCCGAGCCCCGTACCGGATACGCCGCCCAGGGCGAACGCTATAAACGACTGAATGGCCTGGTAGCCCGAGCCCAGGGGGTCCTGCCAGGGATCGAGGAAAGACATTACGCGGTTCATCCTGTAGCCCTTGGTAATAACCGCCAGGCAGAGGAATATGACAGAAACGATGCCCACGGGCACGAGGTATTTCATCTTGACCTCGCCTATGAACAGCATGAAGAAGAGGGTGACGAGCATTATGGTCGCGGTTCCGAAATCCGGTTCGAGAAGAACGAGTATCACGAAAACACCCGCGATCAGTATATGGGAAGCGAAGCCGACGATGAAGTTGTCGAGCTTGTCCCTTTTTTTCGTAAGCGAATGGGCCAGGTAGAGGACGAGTATGTATTTTGCGAACTCGGAGGGCTGGAAAGTGAGCAGGCCGAGGTCGATCCATCTCCTGGCGCCGCCCACCTCTTTTCCTATGCCGGGGACGAGCACCGCTATGAGCAGCACGAGGCCTAGCAGGTAAGCCGGGTATACGAACTTCCTCAGCAGCCGGTAATCGATCCTCATCAGAATTATCATCGACGCGAGGCCGATCGCCAGGTATATAGCGTGGCGCATGAGGAAGTAATTGGCGTTCCCGTACATCTCCAGGGAATATATGGAGCTCGTGCTGTAGACCATCAACACGCCTACCGCCGTCAGGAAAACGGCGGAGACGATAACGCCTATATCATAGGCCTTTGCTTTGGATGAGCTGAATATTTCTAACAAGTTCTTTATATCTCCTTCCTCGTTCTTCGTACGACCGGAACATATCGAAACTCGAGCACGCGGGAGAGAAGAGGACTTTATCCCCGGGAGCGAGGTTCTCGAGAGTCTTTTCTACGGCATCTTCGAGGGACGCGGCGAGAATAGCGGCTCCCTTCCCGCCCAAATCCCTTTCCATCCTGAATCTTGATTCGCCCATCAGCACCATTAACTTGACTTTATTCTCAATCGTACCCCTGAGCGGCTCGAAGCTCACGCCCTTGTCCTTACCCCCAGCTATAAGGATTATCGGAGGAGGCAGGCTCTCGAGCGCCCGGAGCGTGGCGTCGGGGCTCGTCGATTTCGAATCGTTATAAAACTTTGCCCCCTTTATCTCCCCTATGTACTCTATCCTGTGCGGAAGGGGATCGAACTCGGTCAGGGCCTCCCGTATCAGACGCGGCTCGCACCCCGCCGCCGTCGCGGCGGCGATCGCGGCCATTATATTCTCGACGTTGTGGTAGCCCGGGAGCTTCACTCCCTGAAGCCCGTAATAATCGTCTCCGTACTTTATCCCCCGTCCGTCGTAATATATGCCGTTGCCCCGGGGGCCCGAGCCGAACGGAATCTTCCTTGCCCTGATAAGGGAAACGTATTTACCGATAACCTCGTCGTCAGCTTTGTATATGCACCAGTCTCTCTCGGTCTGGTTCGAAAAGATCTTCATCTTGGACTCCGCGTACTCGTCGAAACTCGAGTGGTGGTCCAGGTGGTTAGGGGTGACGTTGAGTATGACGGATACATCGGGACGGAACGCTTCTATGCCCTGGAGCTGAAAGCTGCTGAGCTCAAGCACGAGTACGTCGTACCTGTCGCAGTCGTCTGCGATTTGAATAAGCGGCGTACCGATATTGGCCCCAAGGAACACCTTCCTGCCGTTCTTCTCGAGGATGCGGGCGATGAGGGTCGACGTGGTCGTCTTGCCGTTCGAGCCCGTAACGGCAATCACGGGCTTATCCTTGTTTATGAATCTCGACGCGAGCTCGACCTCGCTTATGACCTCAATGCCGCTCTCAATAGCCTCCCGGACGGCCGGTATGCCGAACGGAACGCCCGGGCTCAACACTATCGTATCCGCCGCGAGGAAAGTCTCCCTCTTATGCCCGCCCGATTCAAGCTCCACTCCCCAGGACTCGAGCAATCCGGCCTGCTCCGCTATGTTCTCGAGGGCAGAGCTTTCGCTCACGGTCACGCGCGCCCCTCTCCTGAGCAGGAACTTGACGGTCTCGATGCCTGTCTTGCCGGCTCCTACGACGAGCATTTTCCTGTCACCTAACTCCATCAGAATTTATTGCACCGCCTTTACGCATATCGAATAAACCGTCCTTTGCTTCTTATCTGAGCTTCAGCGTCGAGAGGGCGAACAGAGAAAGAACGAGCGATATTATCCAGAACCTTATAACCACCTTGGACTCCGACCATCCCGAGAGCTCGAAATGATGGTGGAGCGGGGCCATCTTGAATACCCTTTTCCCGGTGAGCTTGAACGACGCCACCTGAATGATGACGGACATGGCCTCGGCGACGAAGATGCCGCCCACGATGATGAGGAGTATCTCCTGCTTAAGTATAAGCGCTACGGAGCCTATCGCCGCGCCGAGCGACAGCGAGCCGACGTCCCCCATGAAAACCTCCGCCGGGTGTGAGTTGTACCAGAGGAAGCCGAGACACGCCCCGCCCACGGCGGCGAGATATACGGCGAGCTCTCCGCCTTCCGGGATATAGGGTATCTGGAGGTATTTCGAGAACTCGGCATGGCCCGACAGATAGGCGAAGATGATATAGGTCGCGGCCGCCACGGCTATGGAGCCGATCGCGAGGCCGTCGAGACCGTCCGTAAGGTTCACACCGTTTGAAGCGCCGACTACTACAATTAATGCGAAGGGTATATAGAGCCAGCCGAGATTGATAACGGCTTTCTTGAAGAACGGGAATACGACCGAGGTGAAGGAGTAATCGGCCACCTGGTTCGCGCTGAGCGACATCGTAAAGCCGTCGAGATCGCTCATTATCAGCAGCACGAAGAGGACCCCGAAAAGTATCTGGAGGGAGAACTTCACCCTTGCCTTCATCCCCTTCTTCCTCGAATATTTGAGCCAGTCGTCGAGAAACCCGATAACCGCGTAACTGAGGGTGAAAAGGAGCACGACCCATACCATTTCGCTCGTGAGGTTGAGCCATAGAAGCGAAGAGAAGAGTATCGAGAGTATTATAAACGCCCCGCCCATGGTAGGCGTCCCGGCCTTGGTCTTGTGCGAAGCCGGGCCGTCGTCCCTTACATTCTCGCTGAACTGCCGTCTCCTCAGGAATTTGATGAACACCCCGCCGAGGACAATGCTTACGAGGAACGCCGTTACGCCCGCCCCGAACGAGCGGAACGTGATGTACCTGAACACGTTGAAAAGAATCAAGTCGTCCTTCATCAGATAAAGAAGGTAAAACATCTATAAACTCCTTAGACGAGTCTTTTTGTGATCTCTTCCATCCTCATCCCGCGGGAGCCCTTGACGAGCACCAGATCGCCCGGCCCCGCGATTTGCTTTACCGCACGGGCGGCCTCCTCGTGCGACCCCGCGTACAAACAGTTTGCCCTGCCGCCTGCCCCTTCGAGCACGGTCCGGCCGAAACTCCCGCAGGCGATTACGCAGTCCACGCCCGATTCCGACAGGTATTGTCCGAGACCGAAGTGCTCGCTCTCGCTCATCTCGCCGAGCTCGAGCATATCGCCCACGACAGCGATTGCCCTGCCCTTGCCTTTCAAGCCCATAAGCTCATTCACCGCGCTCCGCATGGAGTCCGGGTTGGCGTTATACGAATCGTTTATTACCCGGAATCCGGCCGGGCTTTCCATGACCTCGAGCCGCATATGGGGAAGGGTAAAACCCCCGAGCCCCTCTGCTATTTCGGCTTTTCCGCAGCCGAAGGAAAGCGCAATGCCCGAGGCGCAGAGGGCGTTCATCACATTATGCATCCCTATGCAGTTTATCCGCACCGGGAACGCTTCGCCCATGACGGTCATGCGAAAATTTATGCCGGAGAAACCGTCCTGACTTATGCCGCAGGCGGTGACGTCGGCCTCTCCCGCTTTTATGCCGTATGTGATTTTCCTGCATTCTGTTTTACCCGCGATCTCGATTATCCTCGGATCGTCCGAGTTCACGACTAATACCCTCTCGCCGGAGAACCCTTCGACGAGCTCGCCCTTGGCCCTGGCCACGCCTTCTATACCGCCCAGCTTCTCCAGGTGCGCCCTGCCTATGTTCGTTATGGCGCCCGTATCGGGGAGGGCTATTTCGGCGAGCCTCTTTATTTCACCGAAATCGTTCATGCCGAGCTCCACGACAGCCGCGCTGTAGCTTTCGTCAAGCCTGAAGAGCGTGAGGGGAAGCCCTATCAGGTTATTGAAATTTCCCGTGTTCTTGAGGGTCTTGAATCTCCGCGAGACGATGCTCCAGGCCATCTCCTTCGTGGTGGTCTTGCCGTTTGATCCCGTTATTGCCGCGAGTTTCAATTCCGGAAAGCTCTTTCTCCACGCGGAAGCGAGGTCGCCGAGCGCCTTGAGCGTGGACGGGACCCTGATCAATAATTCCCCGTCGCTGCGCGGGAGGGCGCCCTCTTCGATGACGGCGCCCGCCGCGCCTTTTTTCAGAGCCTCGTCTACGTACAGGTGACCGTCGTAGTTGTCGCCTTTAAGGGCGAAGAATATTTCGCCCGAGGATATGCTTCTCGAATCGGTGCTGACGCCCGAGAAGCCGCCTTGCTTCCGGCCGGAAACGAGTTTCCCATTGGTTGAATCGAGAACGAAATCCAATCCAAGCATTTTCGTGTCGAAAAACTAATTCAGCTTCTCCTTTAATATGTCTCTCGCGGCGGCCCTGTCGTCGAAAGGGAGCTTCGCTGCGCCTACGATCTGATAATCCTCGTGCCCCTTGCCCGCGATGAGGACCGTATCCTTCTCCCGGGCCATGCCGAGCGCCTTTCTGATGGCCTCTCTCCTGTCGGAAATCCTGAAATAGGGTTTGCCGCGCGGGTCCGATTCGAGGACCCCGCGCTCTATATCGTCTATTATCGCTTCAGGAGGTTCGGTCCGGGGGTTGTCCGACGTGACTATCAATATATCTGAAAGCCCGATTCCGACTGCCCCCATTTGAGGCCTCTTCGTCCTGTCCCTGTCCCCGCCGCAGCCGAACACCAGTATCACCCTTCCAGCGGTAAGCGGCCTCACCGCAAGAAGCACGTTCTTCAAGGCGTCCGGGGTGTGGGCATAATCGACCAGTATTTGAAAACCCAGGGGGTTCTCGACCCTTTCGAGCCTCCCGGGCACCGTCCTGAATCCCGCCACCGCTTTTTCCACTGCCCCCGGGGGCGAGCCAAGCGAAAGAGCTGCGGATACGGCAGCCAGTATATTCGACAGGTTGTGCTCCCCGAAGAGAGGCGAATTTATTTGAACCGTCCCCCAGGGCGTAATCACGCGCGCGTTAATGCCTTCTTCCGAGACGCGGAAGGCCTCGGCGAAGACAGAGGCGCTCTTGTCCCCGAGCGAGTAGGTGATGACATTTCCGTGGGCCTCTTTCGCAAGCTTCAGGCCGAAAGGGTCGTCCACATTTATAACCGAGAACTTTTTTTCCTTGACGCTCGCCGGGAGGAGCTCGGTGAAGAGCTTCTTCTTCGCGTTATAGTAATTGTCTATTGTCCCGTGATAATCGAGATGGTCCTGTGTCAGGTTCGTGAAGAGAGCGGCGTCGAAGTGGCACTCCTGCACCCTCTTCCTGTCGATGGCATGAGAAGAAACCTCCATCGCCGCAGAATCGACTCCCGAATCCCTCATTTCTCTCAGCATCTTCATAAGATCAAGCGATTCCGGTGTAGTCATCGGCGCCTCGACCCTCTTGCCGCCGTACCTGTATTCGATCGTGCCTATGACGCCCGGATTCCTCTGCTCCTCTTTCCATATGGATTCGAGAAGATAAGTAACCGTAGTTTTACCGTTCGTTCCGGTAACGCCCGCAAGGCAGAGCTCTTTCGTGGGATGGCCGTAAAAGTTGGCTGAAGCTCTTGCAAGCGATTCTCTCGAATCCCCCGCCTGGATCACGGAAATTCCGGGATAAGTCCTATCGGGCGCGTCCTCGACCAGCAGTGCCTTTGCTCCGTTCCCGAGCGCGGAATCAATGTACCTGTGTCCGTCCGTCTTCTCTCCCTTGAGAGCGGCGAACAGATGCCCCTCTTTTACTTTATTCGAATCGATCGATATGCCCGAAATCTCTAACCCGTCGTCTCCATCGAACTTTTTTATTTTTATTCCTCGAATTATTTCCTTTAGAATCATATATTCTGTTTAAGCTCTATAGAACATACCATACCTTCCTTTATCATGTCCCCCGGAGACGGGCTCTGTTCCGTCACGTAGCCACTGCCCTTGACCTGAACCTTGATGCCTTCCTGCTCGGACCATTTGAGGATGTCCCTCACGCTTTTCCCGCTCAGGTCAGGCATAATCTTCGCGCCGACCAGGTCTTTCCTGGGCGATATGCCCATATGAAAAAGCACCTTTTCCGCTATCTGTTTGAATATAGGGGCGGAAACCGAGCCCCCGTGAGTCATTTTCTTGGGCGCCTCCACCACGACTACGAGCGTTATCTTGGGGTCGTCCGACGGAGCGAACCCTATAAATGAAGCGATATACCGGTCCGGGTAATAACCGCCGTTGACAGGGTCAGGTATCTGCGCTGTCCCGGTTTTCCCCGCTACTTTGTAACCGGGTATCGCCGCCTTCTTTCCTGTGCCCTCTTCCACGACTCGTTCCATTATACGAGTCATATCCACAGAGGTGTCATACGATATTACGCGGCTTTCGACCTCGGGGACGTTGTCCCTGATCACGTTACCGTCTGGGCCGATTATCTTCTTGACCAGGTGCGGCTTCATGAGGTATCCGCCGTTCGCTATAGCCGACAGCCCGGACGCGAGCTGGAGCGCCGTGACCGACACCCCCTGGCCGAAGGAGATAGTGGCGAGCTCTATCTTGCCCCACGATTTAGGGCTTGTGAGCCTCCCGCTCGATTCCCCGGGGACGTCTATGCCGGTCTTGTCTCCGAATCCGAATTTCTTGAGATAGCTGTAGTATTTTTCCCTGCCCAGGAGCTCCCCGATCTTGGATGCACAGATATTGCTCGAAACCCTTATCACGTCCGCAAACGTGAGTGTCCCGTATGGATGAACGTCCTTTATTATCTTCGCTCCCACCCGCCTCCTGCCGTTTTCGCAGTAAAATTCCGTCGAGGGGCTCGCGGCCTTTTCCTGAAGCGCGCTCGCCGCGAGAAATGTCTTCATGGTGGAGCCGGGCTCGAACGTGTACCAGACGGGGAAGTTCCTCCTGTAGTCGAGCGGGTACTCGCCGTATTTGTTCGGGTCGAGGAAAGGATAGGTAGCCATGGCGAGAACTTCGCCTGTCTCGGGGTCGAGCAGAATGGCCATGCCCTTCTCGCCGTTCATTTTCTCTATGCCGTCCTTGAGCTCCCTCTCCACGATGTGCTGGATCTGTGAGTCTATGGTCAGAATTATGTCGTGACCCGAGGTCTTCTCCTCGCCGAAGTCTTCTACTATGCCGGGGTTATTTATAATCTTTCTTCCGTGCGCGTCTCTTTTTAAAGTTATCTTTCCGGGCTTTCCGATCAAGAGCCCGTCATAACGGTATTCGATGCCCTCGATGCCGGTCGAATCTATATTCGTGAACCCGATCAGCTGACCCATAAGGGGCCCGTTGGGGTATACCCGTTTGGGCTCATCGATGAATCCGATCCCGTCGATTTTCATTTTTTCGAGCTCCGTCGTTACGGCGGGGTCGACGAGTCTGGAGATCCATACGAACGACGACTTGGAGGTCAGCTTCTGAAGCACGCTCTTTTCCGGCAGCCCGAGCTTGGACGAAAGCATATTCGAGAGCTCGGCGGGATTCTTTACCGCGTACGGATTGGCAAAGACCGACTTTATCTCGACGTTCACGGCGAGCTCCTTCATGTTCCTGTCGAGGATTTTCCCGCGGCGGGGGAGGAGGGTCGAGCTTCCGTGGTGCTGTTTCCTGGCAATCGTGAAGGCGCGTTCTCGGTCTAATACCTGGAGGTCGAGGGCTTTAATGCATACAGCCACGAATAGAACGAGCAGAAAAGACCCGACGATTGTAATCTTCCATCTCGGTCTGTCGAGTTCCCTTCCCAGGGATATCCTTTTCGAGCTCTTCTTCGGCTTCATTGCTTACCGTCGGCCACCGTCGTCTCTTCCACGTAAATTATGTCTTCCTGAGTCGGGTACTTGAACCCCATCTCAAGGGCGGACTGTTCGAGCCTGTCGAGAGACTTCGCGCTCATAAACTCGGACTGGAGTATCCGTTTCTGCTTCAGGAGTTCGTTCGTCTGCTTGTTGTTCCGCGAAATCTCGTAGCCCACACGCAGCTCTTCGACTTTAAACCTGACATAGAAAAGGGCAAGTGCAAGAGCGACCAGCACGAGTATCACAAACCCCGTGGAGAGGCCGGCTCTTTCGGACTTTTCCTTCTCTCTCGACACGAGGGCTTTTACGTGAGCCTTTACGTGGGCCATTGCTACACCCTTTCCCCAACCCTCATTTTGGCGCTCCGCGCCCTGGGGTTGTTCAATATCTCTTCGTCACCCGGAATTACGGGTGTGCGCGTGATTATTTTGAGAATGCTCTTCTTACCGCAGCCGCACTCCGGCATCCCCGGGGGACAGACGCACGGCGATGCCATGCGGAGGAAGCTCGTTTTAACGAGCCTGTCCTCGAGCGAATGAAAGGAAATGATTACGAGCCTGCCCCCAGCCCTGAGGCGGGAAACGGCTTTCCCGATAAACTCGTTTATATTTTCCAGCTCGTTATTGACCGCTATGCGCAGCGCCTGGAATGTCTTCGTCGCGGGGTGTATCTTCGCCGGGTGAAATTTTCTCGGTATGGCGAGGGACACGACCCTGGCGAGCTCGGCGGAGGTCTTGATGGGGCTCTCGTCCCTTGCCTCCACAATCCTCTTGGCGATCCTTCTCGACCACTTCTCCTCCCCGTACATCTTGAGGACCCTAGATATCTCGTCCATCGTCATTTCATTTATGAGGTCGTAGGCGGTGAACCTCAGTCTCGGATCCATCCTCATGTCAAGCGGCTCCTCCCTCATGAAGCTGAATCCCCTCTCGCTCGACTCGATCTGAAACGAGGACATCCCGAGGTCGGCAATGATTCCGTCGACCTCCCTTATGTCGAGGCTGTCGAGGACCTTGTCTATATCGGAAAAATTGCTGTTGCGGTAGATAACGTGCCCGTTATAGGCCGATAGCCTCTCGCGCGAAAACGAGATCGCTTCCTCGTCGACATCGAGCCCGACGACGAGACACCTGGAATGGGTATAGTCGAGTATGGATTTGGTATGGCCGCCCATGCCCAGAGTCGCGTCCACGTATACTCCCTCCGGCCTGGTGACGAGGAAACCGACAGCCTCGTCGCTCAGCACCGATTGATGAACCGGCTTGGATAATTCCACGACCGCGTTTACCATCTCCTTATAGTCCTTGTCCCGCAAGAATCTCCCTGCTCTTTTTGAATTCTTCGTACGCGCGGCCCTGCTCTTCCTCCTCCCACACTTCCTTCGCCCATATTTCGATCCTCGTGAGCATGCCGATCATGACAAGCTCCTTATCGATACGGGCATGGCTCCTGAGCGACTGGGGTATTAGCACCCTTCCCTGGCCGTCGAGCGGGCAGTCTACAGCCCCTCCCATCAGGTATCTGAGGAACGAGATTACCTCCTGCTTGAACTGGGGGAGGGAGGATACCTTCTTTTCTATCTCGTTCCATTCCCTGAGGGGATACGCCACGAGACATTTATCAAAATTCGTAATGATCAGAGTCTCGTCCGCGTACTTCTCCCTGCACACCTCACGAAACTTCGCGGGGATACTCACGCGTCCTTTATCAGTCATTGTATGTTCGTATCGTCCTCGGAACATATCATACCATCTTGTGCCACTTTATGCCACTCTCCACCACTATATAACTGTGTGTTAAGTTTGTCAAGTAAGTTTGTGTTATTTTTCAATTTTTTAGTCAAATCGGCGGTTTGAAATAAAAACATACGTAATTAACTTACGTCTTGGCTCAAAAGGAGGGGCAATCAGGGCCCGCCTGGAGGCGCCTGCTTTAATAACGCTCTACAACATATTGCAATTACTAAATATAATATATCCGAGTTCGGAGGGAATAAAAATACAATAATGCCACTTTGTACCACCATATAACTAAAGTCATTCCAGCCGCCGGTTTAATCCATCATAATTAACCGGTAGGAATCGGAAAAGGGCATAAAGTTGTATATAATCTCTACTTCAAAATACCGAAGCGGAATCTATGCCCACTATCTCGATAAAGCTCAAAAACAACAGTGAAAGCGTATACTTCCAATCCATCATCGGCACCTATTCTCACATCGCATGGGTAAGGACTGATAATCCGGAATCGGGGATCATTCAGGTTATAACTACAGATGACCTCCTCCAGGAGACCCGTAATATACTGGAGAGATTGAAAAAAGAAATAGAGTTCGAGGAGGTGGGCACAGCCGGGCAGTGATGTACAGCGCCCGCCCCCGTCCGATATGAGCGATAAACACGAAATAGCCCGTTCAGCGGGAACTATAGGCTTCCTCACGCTGCTCAGCCGGATCACCGGGTACATACGGGATATGGTTATGGCCTATTTCTTTGGGGCGACCGCATTCACAGACGCATTCTGGATCGCCTTCAGGATACCGAACCTCCTGAGGAGGCTCTTCGCCGAGGGGTCCCTTACTATTTCCTTCATCCCCATATTCACAGAGATGCTGGAGAGGAAGGACAGGATGGAGGCCAAAAAGGTTTCGGACATAGTCTTCAGCCTGCTCTTCGCAATAACGATAATCGTTTCAGTCCTCGGGGTAATTTTCTCCCCTTACATAGTTAAGCTCTTCGCGTACGGCTTTGACAGGGAGACGTTCGAGCTATCGGTCGCGCTCAACAGGATTATGTTCCCCTACATATTTTTTATTTCCCTTACGGCGCTTTCCATGGGGGTGCTGAACTCGCTCAGGCATTTCTTCGCCCCGGCATTTTCTCCCGTGCTCCTGAACTTATCCATGATAATTGCAATATTCGCCCTTTTTAATCAATTCGGGCTGCCGATCTATTCGGCCGCCGCGGGAGTAATACTGGGAGGGATGCTGCAGCTCCTGATACAGATCCCGTTCTTACGCGCGAGCGGGTTTTTGTTCAGCTTTACTACGAATCTGAGAAACCCCGCGGTCAAGCGCATAGGGCTCCTGCTCGTGCCCCAGCTCTTCGGACTCGCAGTTTACAACCTTAACCTAATAGTGAGCTCCCAGTACGCCTCGTTCATGCCTGAGGGCACGATATCGTATCTCTATTTCGCGGAGAGGCTGACCGAATTCCCCCTCGGGATAATCGCCGTATCCATAGCGACGGTGCTCCTGCCGAATCTTTCGAGCTACATAAGCAGGGGAGACTACGCTAAGTTCCACGAGACCTACTCGTTCACGCTCAGGCTCTTGCTCTTCATTCTTATCCCGGCACTCGCCGGACTTATCGCGCTCCGCATCCCGATATGCAACATCCTCTACCAGAGGGGGGAATTCACGTACGAAGCGACACTCGCCACCGCCCAGACACTTGCCGGGTACTGTCTCGGGCTCTGGGCCGTCGGCGGGCTTAGGGTTACGGCCCCGGCGTTTTACGCGATGCAGGACACGAAAACCCCGGTCGTGGTCGCGTTTTTCGCCTTTTTACTTAACGCGGCCCTCGGATTCGTGCTCGGGTTTACGCTCAGGCTCGAGCACACGGGCCTCGCGCTCGCGAACTCGGCGTCTTCCGTATTCAACTTCCTCGCGCTCGTATACCTGCTCGAAAGGAGAACCGGGGATTTAAAAGAGAGGACTATACTTCTCTTCTGTTTCAAGATAATCGTCATCTCGGCAGTGATGGCCGGGGCGGCGTGGTGGGTATCGACTTACGCCGACTGGACCGGATCCGGTTTTTCCGTGAAAAAGATAGCCGTGCTTGCCCTTTCCATCGGGGCTTCGGGAATCATATTTATAACCCTTACGAAAATTCTGAAGATCGAGGAGGCGGGGTTTCTCCTCAACCTGATAAGGAGAAAATTACCGGGGGAATAAAGACTGAATAGCCCCGCTCCCCCCGCTTGATTGTACATCCTCCCCCGGCCGTGTTTGAATTTCGAGTCTTGTGTTATGATACTTATTTGCCGGACCCGGATAGAGCAAGAGGGCGCAGGATGAGATCGGATTTTCATTCCGGCAAATGGCTTTCATGACCCCGGTTTCGAGTATAGAATAATATTGAAATCACAATGCCCGGAGATAATTACTCGACCGAAGACGATCTCGTCAAATTCGAAGAAAAGTACGCGAGGATCCTGACTCAGGACCCCTCGTCCGTAGCGTTTATTTTCCTCGCCCAAGTCCTTTACAAGCAGGGGAAAACCGACAAGGCCATTAATGTATTGATAAACGGATTGAAGTATAATAAGAAGAGCGTCACGGGCAGGTTTCTATTAGGGAAAATCTACTATGACAGGTGGCTCATCGAGCAGGCCAAGAGGGAATTCCGGACCGTCGTCGAGCTCGCTCCGGACAACCTCGCCGCATGCAAGATGCTGGTGCAGATACTGAAGAGCGAGGAAGCCTACGACAAGGCGCTCGAGCTCCTGAGGACGGCATCGGCATATCATACGCACGACGAATCCATAATGGCCGAGCTCAGGGAGATCGAGGATTCGCTGACGCTGTCGGACAGAAAGGAGAGGGAGTTCCAGTTCGCGAGAGAGAGCATAAAGACGGCGCTCGAATCCAAGAGCGTCGAGGACCTCGAATCGAGCGTGGTAAAATACGAGAAGGAGCTGCTTACGGAGACGATCGCCGACATCTACACCGCGCAGGGCCTCCACGAGAAGGCCTGCATGGTACTCGAGAAGGTGCTCGAGAGCGATCCCGGAAACGACGCCGTCGGGAAAAAGCTCGCGCAGATGAGGCTCTACATGGTAAATAAAAGCGCCGGTTTCCTTCGGGGAGAGTGAAAGCACACATGAAGATACTTATCATACACGGACCGAACCTGAACATGCTCGGCAAGCGGGAGCCTTCGATATACGGCGCGGGCACGCTCCAGGAAATAAACAGACTCCTCAAGGAGGAGGCCAAGAGGCTCGGCGTCAAGGCCGAAGTTTTCCAGTCGAACTCGGAAGGGGAGATCGTGAGCAGGATCCAGGATGCGATGAAGAAGTCGGACGGGATCCTCATCAACCCCGGGGCGTACACGCACACGAGCATAGCCATCAGGGACGCAATACTCTCTGCCGGGCTGCCCGTGGCAGAAGTCCACATCTCCAACATATACAAGAGGGAGGACTTCAGACAGAAGTCGTTTATTTCCGGGGTATCCGTCGGGGTCATATCCGGATTCGGACCTGACAGCTATATTCTGGGCCTGAACGGGCTCGTTAATTACCTGAGGGCGCGCGATTCGGAATGAGCCCGCGCACATAGAACAAATTCACGGACAGCCTGCGGGCCGCGAGGCTCGGCTCCACGCCCGGACATAATATATCGCACGGCATATTTCCCGGCTCTCATGAAGAAAAACTGGACAATCAAAAAAGAAAACCCGAAGCTGAGAGAGAGGATTTCGAAAAACCTCGGCATATCGCCCCTCACCGCGCAGCTCCTCATAAACAGGGGGATCGGAAACGAAGCCGAAGCGAACCTGTACCTCAACAGCACGCTCTTCGACCTCCCGTCGCCTTATCTCATGAAGGGTATGGACAAGGCCGTTGAAAGAATCAAGAGAGCGATAGAGAAAAAGGAAAAGATCGCCATTTACGGCGACTACGACGTGGACGGTGTAACCTCCACCGCGTTATTCTACACATTCCTCAAGGGCCTCGGAGCGGACGTGATCTTCTACAATCCTGACAGGATGAAAGAAGGGTACGGCGTAAATATCGAGGCGGTGCAAAGGCTGGCCGAAGCAGGGGCGACACTCTTCATCTCGGGCGACTGCGGAATAACCGCAGTGAAAGAAGTCGAGGAAGCGAAGCGGCTCGGGGCCGATTTCATAGTGACCGACCACCACAAGCCCCCTGAGGAGCTCCCGGACGCCGTGTCTATACTGAACCCCCAGCTCTCCGACTGCAAATATCCGGGGAAAACCATAGCGGGCGTGGGAGTGATGTTCAACCTGGCCGTCGCGCTCAGACGCGCGCTCAGGGAGGACGGATTCTTCAGCAACGGAGAGCCGAACCTGGCCGATTACCTGGACCTGGTCGCACTGGGGACGGTGGCCGACTGCGCGCCGCTCACGGACGTGAACCGCATATTCGTGAAAGAAGGAATAAAGAGGATGGAGAATCCGAAGAGGACAGGGCTGCTCGCGCTCAAGGAAGCGAGCAGCATTACGGGGGCCGTTAACACGTTCGACCTCGGATTCAAGCTGGGCCCGAGGATTAACGCTTCCGGGAGGCTGAGCACGGCCGGAAAGGCGGTCGAGCTCTTTATATCAAACGATATCGGGAGCGCGAGGGACATAGCGAAGGCGCTCAGCCGCGAGAATTCGGAAAGACAGAACATCGAGGGGGAGATTCTGGACGATGCCGTAAGGCAGATCGAATCAGAGCCCGGTATCCTGAAGGCCGGTTCGATCGTGCTCGCATCGGCCGACTGGCATCCGGGGATAATAGGGATCGTGGCCTCGAGGATCGTGGAGCGGTACAAGAAGCCCGCGGTACTCATCGCGGTCGACGGGAACGGGCTCGGGAAGGGCTCGGGAAGGAGCGTCGAGGGAATAAATATATACAGCGCGCTCTCGGAATGCCGGGAGCTGTTCGAGCAGTTCGGCGGGCACGAGCAGGCGGCGGGCCTCTCCATCAAAGCGGATAAGATAGACGAGTTCAGGGCGATGTTCGAGAGGGCTGTCTCGGGTTCGGGGCACGCGTACGAGCCCAGGCTCGATATAGACTGCGAGGTGGGATTCCCGGAGCTCACGGACGCTCTCCTCACGGAGTTCGGCATGCTCGAGCCGTTCGGGATCGGGAACCCGGAGCCCGTGCTGCTAGCCCGGTCGGTCGAAGTAGTCTCTCAGCGGATATTCAAGGACAAGCATCTCGGCCTCAAGCTGAAACAGGGAACGAAGTCCCTCGATGCGATATGGTTCAATGCCGGAGGGGGCCGGGAGCTGCCGGACAGAATCGATCTCGCTTTCACGCCGGAATTCAACAATTGGAACGGTAAAAAAGACATAAGGCTAAGGGTGCTCGACGGAAGCTGGTAACCCTTGATGCAACATCCCGCTCATAAGGTAAGCTATTTCCAGCTATATTATTAAGCTCACAACAAAGAAGCAAAGGGGGGTTACGTAATGTCAATAAGAACAGGTTTACCAAATTTTAATTTCCTGTACCCGATATTGATCATCGTGATAATAATTCTCGCCACGAGCTCGTTCGTAATCGTGGAGAGCGGGCACGTAGGCGTCATAAGGACGCTCGGGGCCGTACAGCCCGTTCCGCTCCCGGAAGGTTTTCATTTCAAGAAACCGTTCATCGACAAGATCGAGCAGATCGACGTAAGGCTCAACAAGGCGCAGTCAAAATCCGCGGCCGCGTCTAAAGATTTACAGACAGTACAGACCCAGGTCACCGTGCAGTACTCGCTCCTGGGTCCCTCGGCTCCGGAGACGTATCAGAAGATCGGCACGCGCGAGGTGGTTGCGGCGACGGTAATCGAGCCCGCGATCCAGGAATCCGTGAAAGCGATAACCGCCCAGTACACGGCCGAGCAGCTCGTAACGAAGAGGGCGGAGGTCAAGCTCCAGATACAGGAAGCCATAGACAACTTCATCGACGTGACCTTAAAGGACAAGAACGTCCCCGCGGCCCTCAAGATCTCAAACGTCGCGATCACCGATTTCGAATTCTCGGACGAGTTCAACAAGGCGATCGAGCTCAAGGTCAGGGCCGAGCAGGAGGCCCTTCAGGCCAAGAACGAGAAGACCAAGAGGGTCACGCAGGCGGAAGCCGGATACCAGGAGCAAAAGCTCGCCGCGGATGCCGCAGCCTACGATATAGAGGCCCGCTCGAGGGCGAAGGCCGACGCCATAGAAAGAGAAGCGAAGGCTCTCAAAAACAACCCCGAGCTGATACAGCTCAGGCTCTCCGAGAAATGGGACGGCACTCTGCCTAAGTTCACGGGGGGAGAGGCGATTCCGTTCATCGACATCAACTCGGTTATTAACGACAAGCAGTGAGTAAAATTATTCCCGGGCGGGGTTATTCCTCCCAGAACTTTATATCCGGGCAGGTGCAGATGAGGTTCCTGTCGCCGTAGGGGTTGTTAATCCTCCCGACCGGCGGCCAGAACTTGTACTCTTCGAGATAGGGGAGCGGGTACGCGGCCTGGCGCCTCGAGTAGTGATGTGTCCATACATCCCCGGAGGCCTCGCGGGCCGTGAGAGGGGCGTTCCTGAGGACGTTGTCCTCTCCGTCGGCCTTTCCTTCGGTAATCTCCCCGACCTCTTCGCTTATAGAGATGAGCGCGTCGCAGAAACGGTCGAGCTCTTCTTTCGCCTCGCTCTCCGTAGGCTCAATCATTACCGTTCCCGCCACAGGCCACGAGACCGTGGGCGCGTGAAACCCGTAATCCATGAGCCTCTTGGCGACGTCGTCGACTTCGATGCCCGCGTCCTTCTTAAATCGCCTCATATCGAGGATGAATTCGTGGGCCACTCTTCCGCGAGAGCCCGTATAGAGCACGTCGTAGATTTTCTCGAGTCTCGATTTTATGTAGTTGGCGTTCAGTATGGCGTATTTCGTCGCGTCGGCAACGCCGTCCCTGCCTAGCATCCTTATATAGGCATAGGAAACGAGCAATATGCTCGCGCTGCCCCACGGGGCCGAGGCCACGGCGTGAATCGGTTTCTCCCCTCCGGTCTTTACGATCGGGTGGCCGGGAAGGTAAGGCGCCAGGTGCTTCCGCGCGCATATGGGGCCCATACCGGGGCCGCCCCCGCCGTGCGGGATGCTGAAAGTTTTATGCAGGTTGATGTGGCATATATCGGCGCCTATTATAGACGGGTTCGTCAAACCGACCTGTGCGTTCATATTAGCCCCGTCCATATACACCTGCCCGCCGTTTTTATGGACGACGGAGCATATCTCCTTAATCTTCTCCTCGAAGACGCCGTGTGTCGAGGGGTAAGTGACCATGAGCGCGGCGAGCTCGTCCCTGTGCTCCCGTGCCTTTCTCCGGAGAGAGCCGAGGTCGATGTTTCCGCGCTCGTCGCAGTCAACGACGACGACCCTCATTCCCGCCAGCGCCGCGCTGGCGGGGTTAGTGCCGTGCGCGGACGAGGGAATGAGCGCTACGTTCCTATGACCCTCGCCCCTGTCCCTGTAATAAGCCCTGATGACCATGAGCCCCGCGTATTCGCCCTGGGCCCCCGAATTGGGCTGGAGCGAGACCGCGGGGAGTCCCGTAATGGCGGACAGATACTTTTCGAGATCCCTGAAGATTCGTAAATAGCCCCGCGTCTGCTCCGCAGGGGCGAAGGGGTGGAGCTTCGAGAATTCCGGCCACGTTACCGGGACCATCTCAGCAGTCGCGTTGAGCTTCATCGTGCAGGAACCGAGGGGAATCATCGACGTTGTGAGTGACAGGTCCTTGCTCTCAAGTTTCTTTATATACCGGAGCATCAGGGTTTCGGAGTGGAAGGTGTTGAATACCGGGTGCTTGAGGTACCCGCCTTTACGCTCGAGTCCGGACGGGAGCCTCGAACCGCTTTCCCCCGGGACTGTATCGATCCCCCCGGCCGCTGAATTGATCCCGAGTGCGCGTGAAAAGACATTTACGATATTCCGGACGTCATCGGGCCCGGTCGTCTCGTCGAGGGATATGCATATATAACGCCCTCCCCTATAGTTGAAGTTGAGGCGGGACTTCTCCGCATTTGATCTGATTTTATCCGTAAGCCCCGGGGAGCCCTCTCCGAGGTCTATTTTCAGCGTATCGAAGTAATGCCCGTTTTTCTGCGCTATCCCCAGTTTCAGGAGCTCGTTTTCGAGAAGCGCGGCCGTCCGGTGGATACTCCCCGCTATCGCCCTGAGCCCGGAGGGGCCGTGATAGACCGCATACATGGAGGCCATAATGGCCAGGAGCGCCTGCGCGGTGCATATGTTCGAGGTCGCCTTCTCCCTCCTTATGTGCTGCTCCCTCGTCTGCAGCGCCATTCTGTAGGCCGGATTCCCGTGAGAGTCCACAGATACCCCTATAATCCTTCCCGGTATCTGGCGCGCGAAATTCTCACGGGTCGCGAAGTATGCCGCGTGCGGCCCGCCGAACCCGAGCGGTACGCCGAACCTCTGCGCCGAGCCGACTGCGGCGTCGGCCCCGAACTCGCCGGGCGGTGTGAGGAGCGCGAGGGAGAGCAGATCGGCCGCTACGGCCACGAGCGCGCCCCGCTCGTGGGCCCTGTTTATAAAATCGGAATAGTCATAGACCCCTCCGTCCGAATCCGGGTACTGGAGGAGCGCGCCGAACACGCCGCCCTTGAATTCGAACCGGGTATGGTCTCCGACCTCGAGACTTATCCCCAGGGGCTCGGCGCGGGTCCTGAGCACGTCTATGGTCTGCGGGAAGCATTTCTCGGAAACAAAAAAGACGTCCTGGCCGCCGCCTTTTTTCCTGTCGGCGACGCGGTGAAGCATCGTCATGGCCTCCGCCGCGGCCGTGCCTTCGTCGAGGAGGGAAGCGTTTGCGATTTCCATGCCGGTGAGGTCGACGATCATTGTCTGGAAATTGAGGAGCGCTTCGAGGCGCCCCTGCGATATCTCGGCCTGATAAGGCGTGTACTGCGTATACCAGCCCGGGTTCTCGAGAATGTTCCTCTGGATAACGCCCGGCGTCACGCAGTCGTAGTAGCCGAGGCCTATATAGGATTTATAGACCCTGTTCATGGCGGCCTTCGCCCGGAGCTCTTCCAAAAGCGCGTGCTCGCTTATGCCCGGAGGGAGGCTCAATTGCCGCTTAAGCCTGATGGACGACGGGACAGTCTCGTCTATGAGCTCGTCCAAGGACCCGGCGCCGATTACTCCGAGCATGGCGCCGAGCTCGTCGCGGCCGGGGCCTATGTGCCTCCTCGCGAATGTAGGGTATCCGTCCTGATCAGTTTTCATTTCGCTGTTTATAGCACCGGGATTTAATAATTACCTGTCGAAGGAAAAATTATCGACCGAATAAATACGGGACTAACATATGAACGGGAAGCCCGGGAAGAACGTGTCCGTCAATTCTATTCTTCCATCTCCTTCTCAACATATTCCGCGTAATCCTCGAAGTCCATCAGGTCCTTCAGCTCGCCCGGGTCGTAAGGCCTTACCTTTATCATCCACCCCTCCCCGTATGGGTCTCCGTTGATAGTTTCAGGGGCGTCCAGAAGGACCTCGTTTACTTCCACGATATCGCCGCTCACGGGGGCGTAGAGATCGGACACCGCCTTCGTCGATTCCACCGCTCCGAACGGGTCGCCCTTGGTTATCTCGTCCCCCTCGCTGGGAAGCTCGATGTAAACCATCTCACCGAGAGCGTCCTGCGCGTAATCCGTAATACCTATTACGAGCAAATCCCCCTCTTCCATCACCCATTCGTGGTCGGAAGTGTATTTGAGTTCGTCAGGAATTTGTACCATCGTCAGATCTCCTTAGTTAACGTCCTTTTTATAAAAGGGAATATTTACTACCTGCGCCTCCCTGAAAGTGCTCCTTATTTCAATTTGTATCCTGTCGCCCGGGGCGACGTCACTTGTTAGATAACCCATCCCTATCGATTTTTCAAGGCTCGGGGATAAAGTCCCGCTCGTAACGCTGCCGATCCGGGCGCCGTTCTTAAAGACCCCGTACCCCTCTCTCGGGATACCGCGGTCTATCATCTCGAAACCGTATATACGGCGTTTTACGCCTCCTGCAAGAACTTTACTTAACGCGTCTCTGCCTATAAAATCCCCGCTGTCCATCTTCACATATCTCCCGAGACCGGCCTCGAAAGGGTTGATGTCGTCGTTTATCTCGTGCCCGTAAAGGGAGTATCCCATCTCGACCCGGAGAGTGTCGCGCGCCCCCAACCCGCAGGGCTTGACACCATGAGCTTGCCCCGACTCCGTCAGGCCGTTCCAGAGCTCGGGACCCCTATCCCATGGTAAAAATATCTCGAACCCGTCTTCCCCCGTGTAACCCGTCCTCGCTATCAGCATCTCCATCCCGTTCCACGTAAACAGGAGTAAGCAGAACCTCTTAAGCGGACTCATATCCGACGACAGGCATCCGGATAAAATTTCCTCCGAGCGCGGGCCCTGGAGGGCTATCTGTGAGTATTTGCTGCTCTCGTCCTCTATTTCTATATCGTAGTTTTCATTGGCCCCGGTTATCCATTCGTAGTCTTTAGCGGTATTGGACGCGTTTACGCAGAACAAATAATTCTCGTCCGAAAGCTTGTACAGAATCACGTCGTCCACCACACCGCCTCTATGATTGCATAAGAGTGTGTACTGGGCCTGAAAGTCTTTTACGCCGTTTATATCGTTCGTCGTTATACGCTGACAGAAAAGCGCGGCTTCCTTTCCCCCTATCGCTATCTCTCCCATGTGGCTCACATCGAACAGCCCCGCAGCGCGTCTGACGGCGAGATGCTCCTCCCTCTGTCCCTCGTACTGAACGGGCATCTCCCACCCCGCAAATTCGACTATCCTCGCTCCCAGCTGCAGGTGGATGGGAAACATCGCCGTTCTCTTCAATTTCACTCTAATTGTTTAACAACTCAGGATGGGATTGTCAATAATGCAGAGTGCTAATATTCGGAAGAGCCCGTCAATTGGAATTATTTGTTTCCTGAAAGATTACAGAAATGAATTATAGGGAAGGAGAAAAACCAAGGATTTCCGGCTTATCACCGAGGGGCGGTTATTCGGCCCCCAGCGTCGTGACTACGTCCCTGTATTTCGCAGGCACAAAATCGAGGTCGTTCACATAGTTCCTGACCCCGCTCTCGTCGACCCACACATAAATGGTTTGCTCCCTCGCAGGCGGAGGGTTGTAGTATTCGATTACAGGAACCTCAGGGGGTTCGGTATAGGCATCTCCGGCACCGGAATTATCCCGGCGGTAATCTGCGGGAGCAGGCGAGTCCTGACCGAACTGATTTACCTCCAGATTGCTCGGCCTTTCGAGAGACGTGCCGAGCGTAGTTCCGTAACCGAGCGGATAGTCAGGATCAACATAAGCATAATAATTCGTGTAGGGCGCATAGCCGTAGTACCCAAAATAGTAGTATGGGGCATAGAGGGGGTTAAATTTATGAGGGCGCTT
>CADEFK010000020.1:0-3028 GCA_902826595.1 uncultured bacterium
ATACCGACGCGCAGGCACAGGTAGATATTGTAGAGAACGGCAGCTTCGAGACGGGGGACTTTACGGGCTGGACCGTCGTTCAGGAACCGGGCAGCGGCGGTGATTGGTTCGTTTACAGCGGGACTATTTCTCCGTTGACTCTCTCAACCATATTATCGCCGCCCGTCGGTTCTTTTGCCGCCACTTCGGATCAGACAGGGGCTGGCTCCAATGTATTGTATCAGGATATAGACGTCCCTCCCGGATTTGATACCATGTGTTCCCTTATCGTTTATTATGAAAATTTTGCGTCAGAATTTGTTACCGCCCCTGACCTGTCGTACACTAATGGCCCCAACCAGCAGGCCAGAATCGATATTATGGACCCGCTGGCGGACCCTTTCGACGTCGGTGCCGGGGTACTGGAAAACCTGTTTCAGACCAACCCGGGCGATCCGTCATCTCTGGGATATACGGTAGTCAGCTTTGACCTCTCCCCTTATGCGGGTACGACTGTCAGGTTCAGGGCCGCGGAGGTCGATAACGTATTCATCTTCTATTTCTCGATCGACGATGTGAGGTGCGGTGATCGCGTGGCTACAATACCGACATTAGGCGAATGGGGCATGATCGCGATGGCGGGAGTGCTGGGATTAGCCGGTCTCATTTTCGCATCCCGCAAACGGACTCTCTCGGCGTAGGCTTCAGTTCAATATCTGAAATAAATGAAGGGGTGGTATGCATAACGCTTGCCGCCCCTTTTTTTATACCGTTTCGAACCTGAAAATTGTCATTTCGAGCGCAGGCGGGAAATCTATATGTTTTCTACGGATCTCTCCTTCCATTTTCCCGTAAACATTGTAAAATGTGATTATCACCATCAGGAGGATGATAACATGCGTATATTCACATCAGCGTTATTCTTGGCATTAGTTTTATCTTTCTTTCATACCGACGCGCAGGCACAGGTAGATATTGTAGAGAACGGCAGCTTCGAGACGGGTGACCTGACCGGCTGGACACGGGTTCAGGGTCAGAATAGCGGCGGCACCTGGATCATCTACACAGTGGGCGAGTTCTTAAATCTCCCCCCTCCGCCAGACGGTGATTTTGCTGCCGTGACGACTCAACTGGGTGCAAGCTCTACCATTTTATATCAGGATATAGAGGTCCCCGCGAACAGCAGGGTCGGGTGCTCAGCGGTGGTTTATTACGACAGCGGGGCGGACGGATTCCTGAACGGGTCCGGTCTCAGCATTACTTCAGGGGGGAATCATCAGGCCAGGGTGGATATTATGGACCCTGATGCGGGTGATTTCGACACTGTGGTAGGGGTGCTTGAGAACCTGTTCCAGACCTTCCCTGGCTTCCCGTTTTCGTTAGGCTACACTACGATTGAATTCGATCTGACTCAGTATGCGGGGAGCACGGTAAGGTTGAGAGCCGGCATAGCCGCGAACCAGGGCGTCCTCAATTTCGCCCTCGACGATGTTACGTGTACCGCGGAAATAGCCTCTATCCCGACCCTCGGCGAATGGGGCATGATCGCAATGGCGGGAGTGCTGGGATTAGCCGGTCTCATTTTCGCATCCCGCAAACGGACTCTCTCGGCGTAGGCTTCAGTTCAATATCTGAAATAAATGAAGGGGTGGTATGCATAACGCTTGCCGCCCCTTTTTTCTTGTCATTGCTAGGAACGGTTCTGAGCAAGCGTAAGAACCGGTCGCTGCCGGCTGATTGCAATTAAGAAAGTTATCTATGCGCCAAGCCGGATGATTCCTGCGACCGCGGCAATCTCATACGTCCGCGGCGGCCCGCCCCATTTGCATTTACCCCTCCTCCGCGCATACTAACTAATATCCCCATGATAAACACCGTAGACGAGTTCATGGAAGAGTTCGTGAAGCACAAGGACAAGGTCGAGTGGTGCATCCACCAGCCGACCCCGTTCGCCAACTTCACCGACATAAGAGGAAAGGGCGTTCTCTGCAGCCCGGTCTCGGTCATGTTCGACCCGCCCGTGCATCATCAACTCGACTTCCTCGACCTCGAAGTTGAAATACACCATTCCTTCGAGCTCGTGGTCAAGAACGCGTCCGAGCACAGTCTCAGCTCACTCGAGGAGGCGATAGAGAAATACCCCCCGGACAAATTCCCCCAGAGCCGCGCCCGCGAGGCGTACGAGCTCCGGAAAAGGCTCCTCGAAGTGCTCGGTTTAATGGAGCCGGAAGTGTAGATGCGGTCCGGACTGCATCGTCTCAGCCGGGCCCGGCGTAGTATTTCCCGTAAGAAAATCTGACATCCTACACACCGCAGCCGCCGTTATTCCATAACGCTGTACGCAACGCTTCGCTAACACTGCATTAATAAGCGCGCTGTTTGCGGCACGCACCGTGCATACATACTAATTTAAGAATATGTTACGGAGGGGCAATATGAAAAGGAAAGCCGATACTGGACTCAAGGTATTAGACGTCGAGGCTAAGGTTAAGGAACAGGCTGAATTAGCCAAGGAACAGTATCTTGATTGGATGGAAACAAACAAGAAGTTTCTGACCGAGTCATTGAACGCAGTGGACATGCAGTTCGAGCTCTGGCTCGCTATGCAGCTCGGGGTTCTCGACTTCATGAAGAACGTGTTCGAGGTCAACCCTATGGTAAAGCCCTTCGAGCATCACCTGAGCCCCTACGCCGAGCATATGCAGAACCTCGGCGAGTACAACAGGGAGTTCTTCGAAATGAAAAAGAGGAAGGCCGAGAAATTCGCCAGGAACCTGCAGAGATACCATAGAAAAACCGTCGAGAGCACGATCTCCGCGTTCGACAGATATTGCGACATGCTGAGCACGGCGTGACCGCCCCAATTGTAGGAGCGAGTTCCCGGGTCAAGCCCGGGACAGGCTTGGCACGATTATTTAGTGTCATCGCGGCTGGAAGCCGCTCCTACGAGTGTAGTTTTACATGGGGATTGTATGGATTAACCCTCACTTCCCCCACCTTGCCGATATGAACTCGACCGCCTCCTGTATGTTGAGCGCGCGGGTGCTCA
>CADEFK010000020.1:3128-17355 GCA_902826595.1 uncultured bacterium
TCCTTCTCCAATTCCCCCGAGAGCTTCTTAATGTGGAGCGCGCTCCTGTAGAGTGCGCTGTAGAAAAAAGCTGACACGAGCCCCAGGAATGCGCCCACGCAAGCGTAAAATAAGGTCTTGAGCGGCATGCCGCCCGTAAGCGCCCACATCAGCTCGGCCGCCGCGTAATCGAGAGCCGTGCCCCCGCCCGGCCTGTGCTCGAAATAAAATACGAGCGCATTCACGGGGATGAGGAACAGCACCCCGACGAGCGCGCCTATGAGCACCGGTATGAGGTAGAGGAGAAACGCTCTGCTCGTCAATATCCCGTCTTCGTTCCTGGGCATTCGATCGATCCTTCCTCATTATTATTATAAGACAGCATCGAGACGGGGGATAGCGTCCGGCGAGATTATCCCTTCCGGTTTATAATAGTGCGGAGGATAACAGGCGGTTGGAAGAAATAGACAAGGTGTTTGAGAGGTTAAAGAAGTCTGATTTCCGCTCCCGGTTCACTCTCCGGGGCAGGGAGCTTGTTTACCTGAGAGAAAAAGGAATCGACACGGTCATGGACCACGCCCGCGCGTTCGTCGAAGAAAGGCTCGCCCCTGCCGACCCTCCCAACGACGGCAAACAGACCCCGATGCGTAACCACCCCGTGTTCATCGCACAGCACGCGACGGCCTCATGCTGCAGGAAGTGCCTCATGAAATGGCACGGCATACCTGCGCATGCCCACGCGCTCACGGACGAGGAGAAGGAATATGTGCTCTCGCTCCTCAGGCGCTGGATGGAGATTTATTTGTAATTGACACGTGAAACCCTTTCATTACCCTTAGAAAAATATCCCGATAGAATGGTCGAGGAGTACCCGTTTGAGAAAGTGAGCGAGGCGTTTGACAAGATGATGAACGGCAAGACCGGGTTCAAGGTAGTCCTCGACATGGGTTCGTGAAGTAGGTTTGTATACACAGCTTTCCGACAGCCGGAAGCGCGGAAATCTCTAGCGGTTGCCGCTTATTTTGACAAAGTATGAAACGCCTAATCCAAGCGGCATAGCTCTGTTCGGTGCGCTTTGAGTAGTGCTTAAATCTTATGGTCTCACGAACCCGATCCAGTAATTTCTTGGGGCGTTTTACATGATTATCTCATACATATTGACTATGGAAGACGCCTTTAATTATACTACTAAACAAAAGAGTAAGTGATAAACTTGTTCGCATAACACTCCATACGGGGGTGCTTATACGAGCTTTAGTTCGTATAATTAAGAGTTAGCCAGTCTGGAACGATTCACGAGCTACAAATTAAGGCATGGCTCTAGCAGCTAGCAACATGATTTTTGGATGCCAATCGCTAAGATGCTCGTTCTGCCGAAGAAGTGAAGCGGAAGACAATAGGCCGGATTACACAGTCGCGGGTCACATGCTGAACCGGTACGTTAAGCTACCCTCTGGTGAAAGTTTTCTAGCGCAGTCTTTTCGCCGTATTCTTCGGTCAAAGTGAGGAGGTGAGTTCGGCATGACGCTGACGATCGTCTGGCACAAGCCCTTCTGGTCTTCTCCCCAATCTCCCACAGGATTCGCAAGCCGCGGATGCCTGGGTCACCCTGGCTTTGGCGGCCTGCCCCGCGAGGTTGAAGCCCTCTCCGAGCTGTTCGATGCGACACGGATCGTGGGGCCCTGCTACCCGACCGGCCATCCAATCGGGGAGACTGCCATCGCGGGGAAAAACGTATCGATGGTCGCCCTGACGTGGTTGCCAAGATCACCTTGGCTTACGTGGATAGTCTTGCCCTTTTGGCTCGTCCGTAACGGCTTCAAACTTATTCGAGAGATCTCAAAAGCCGATGCCGTTTTCGCGTTCATGCCTTCTCCCATTGGTGTCCTCGGACTGATCCTCGGTCTTGCTTTTCGGAAGCCCCTGCTGACACGGCAGTTGAATAGCTGGTCCGAGCCAAGACTCCTCTGGCGACTGGAGCGGGCATTACTTGAGAGGATCGCAGGCGGAAAAAACATCGTTTTTGCAACCGGCAGTAATGAAGAAGCCCCTTCGAGCCGAAATCATGCGATTCGCTGGCTCTTTATCACAACGATACCCGAACGCGAGCTGGCTTTCATCCCATGCAGCCGCGACCCCGGCCGTATTCGTCTTATTATCCTTGGGCGGGAGGTGGAAACGCGGGAAACTCTGACCGTCCTCCGCGCCCTGCCGCTTCTTGCGCGTCAATTTCCCGATGTCGCCCTCGATGTCGTGGGTGACCTTGCGGCGTTTTCCAAGATCAACTACATTGCGTCCGACTTGAGCGTGCTCGACCGCGTGACCCTTCATGGTTCACCGAGCCACGAGCGCGTAGTGGAGCTGCTTCGCGAGGCCCACCTCTTGTGCTGCCTGCCTACCGCCGAAACGGAATCTTTCAGGCAAGCTTTGCATGAGGCACTCGCTTGTGGGCTTCCCGTGGTAACGACGCGCACAGAAATTGCGCCAATGCTGATGCGCAAAGGCTGTGCAATTGTGCTTAAGGATGAAACTTCGGAGGCGCTCGCTGCGGCCGTCACGTCCTGTTTATCCGACCCCGCGCGCTACCGAAGCATGTCTGCCGAGGCGCTGCGAACAGCAAAGGAATACTCGCTTGAGCGATGGCGCGATAGGGTTCGATCTGCTTTGGAGAAGGCTTGGGGGCCGCTTCAATCGGAATCGGGAACTTTGGGCTACAGAAAAAAAAGAGAAGCTTCGCCAGGTCTGGTCGAATGAAAAGGACACTCATCGCAATCGGGCTCGATTCAGCTGACCCTTTGCTTCTCGACACATGGACTAGCCAAGGGCGCCTCCCCAATATCTCTCGTCTGCGCGAGCAAGGAGCCTACTGCCCTCTGCGAGGGCCGGATCTGTACCTATCCGAACAGGCGTGGACGCTCGTGACAACTGGATGCGAGGCTGCGCGGACGGGCTACTGGAGCCGCTGGAAGTTTGATGCCCGCAGCTACGAGCTGCGCGACGCCGGAGCCTACGATTACGGCAAATTTGCCCCATTCTATGCTCTCGGCCCCAAGTACCGCTGCGCCATCTTCGATGTCCCGCAAACCCGGATCTGCGACCGCGTCAACGGCTTACAGGTGCTCGCCTGGGGGGCGCGTTCCGCCAGAACCTGCTCCTTGTCGAATCCGCCAGGACTGCTCGACCAGCTCGTCAAGAAACATGGGCGACATCCCGCGTTCGACCGCGACCACGCGAGTTATTGGAACCCGGTTGCGGTCGCCTGGCTGGAGAGAGCGCTTCGGAAGGGCGTCGCACGACGAGCCTCGGTCTGCCTGGATCTTTTGGGCCGGGAGCAGTGGGACTTGTTCTTCACGGTGTTCGGCGAGACGCATTCGGCGGGGCACTTTTTGTGGCATCTGAGCCAGGATCATCCGCTGCATCCGTGGAAGCGGACGGTCACTGGCGATCCCATGCTGCGGGTGTTCCAGGCGGTCGATCGGGCCATCGGTGAGATCCTCGCCGCCCGGCCGGATGCCGACGTGCTCCTCTTTTCTCCCGAGGGCATGGAAGCAAACTCGGTGGATCTACCGAGCACCGTGTTCCTCCCGGAGCTGCTGTACAGATTCAGTTGTGGACCGACCGCCGGGATGGCTGACGGCGGGTGCTCTGGCGCGCCGGCGCCGTCAACTGGGCTGCCCAAAGCGCTGGGCTGGCATCGACAGCTTTACGCACTCAGGTCCGATACGCATCCCGCACGCCGACGCCTGCGCCGCTGGCTGCCCATGGAGGTTTTGGGCTGGTGGGAGCGTGCCAGCAGCCCAGGTCCGGGTCCCGGCTACCCCGGGTCCTTCGGTACGCTGTTCCACCAACCCCCCATGTGGTACAGCCAACTTTGGCCTGGCATGAAGGCCTTCGCGCTACCCAGCATCTCCCACGGCTACATCAGGATTAACGTGCGTGGCCGCGAGAGAGACGGAATAGTTCCCCCGTCTGATTACGGGTGTTTCTGCGACGAGCTGAGTGGTCACCTTAAAGCGCTTCGCGACGCCAGGTCGGGAGTTCCGCTCGTCCGGAAAATAGTCCGCACGCGTGAATCCCCCCTCGAAAGTGGCTCTCACCTGCCGGATGCGGATCTGATCGTCTTCTATCACCCCGCACCTGTCGATGTCGTCGACAGCCCGAGTTTCGGGCGTATCGGCCCGGTCCCGTACGCCCGCACTGGCGGACACGCCAATCGGGGATTTGCGATCATCAAGGCGCCCGGTTGCTCGCCGGGATCAGACCTGCCGCAGGGCCATGTGCGCGATCTGGCGCCGACAATCCTGGCACTGCTTGGCGCGCCGGCCCCGAAGAGCTTGGACAGCGTTCCCCTCACCAGCGACCGGGCGGCACAATCTCCGGTCATGGACGGGGGGGAGTCGTCATGATGAGGACCTTGACTTGGCGTATCGCGGAACAAGAGGTGTGGCATCGGCCCGCGCCGCTCATCTCTGTCATCGTCCCTGTCTACAATGCGGAAGCCACGCTGCTAGAGACCATCGATTCGATCCGCCATCAGACCTGCTCCGACTTCGAGCTTATCGTCATCGACGATGGTTCGACCGACCGGACGCTCGCTCGTGTGCAGAGTATCCGAGATCCGCGAGTGCGGCTCTTCACCTGCTCCAATCAGGGCCTCGCGGCCTCGCGGAACCGTGGCATCGAGTGGTCGTCAGGCGACTTCATCTCGTTCATTGACTCGGACGACATGTGGACGCCCGACAAACTGGAACTGCAGCTCGACGCCCTGCGCCGGTGTCCGGGCGCGGCGCTGGCCTACAGTTGGACGGCTTTTGTGGACTTGGATGGCCGCTTCCTGTTCGCGAAGGAGCCGTCCCGTTTCGAAGGCGACGTATATGTGGATCTGCTCCGGAACTGCAATTTCGTGGCGAGCGGGTCCAACATCCTCGTGCGCCGGAGCTGTGCGGTTGCCGTCGGGGGCTTCGACGCCACCCTGGAAGCGGCCCACGACTGGGATTTCTGCCTGCGGATCGCCGCCCGCTGGCCGTTTGCTGTCGTGCCCCGCTATCAGATTCTCTATCGCATTTCGGAGGGCGCAATGTCGGCCAATGCCGTCCGAGCCGAGCGGAACTGCCTGCTCCTGTGTGAGAGAGCGTTCAGTGGAACTCCAGGCGTTCCGTTCCAAACCCACTCGGAGGGTCTTTCGAATGTGAAGCAGTATGTCGCGTTCCTCTATCTAAGCCGCACGACCAGCCTCAACTTCTGGAAGGAAACCGGACGAAAGCTGGCCGAGAGCATCCGGCTCTATCCGCGTACCCTGCTGACGCACAAGACCTGGCACCTCCTGCTGACTTGGTCGGTGCTAGCGTTGCTTCCATCACGGATGCGACGTCGCGCGGTGATGATGCTTCTGAGAACGTACGGTCGATGGATGTGGCTCTGGCGCCGGGACGTTCGTCAGTTGGCCGAGTTCTCCGGCAGCTTGAAGTTGTCGTCGCGGACGAGCGGAGCAGCGACCGGAACTGACGAGGTCGGTCGAAGTACACGGGTGTAAGATTCCTCCGGACACCGGCCGGTTCGACCTGAGGAGGCCCTGCTGCGCATGGGCCGGTAAAACAATCTTGTATATACAGCCGTATTCATTATCCTATAGGAAACAAAGGAGAGCTTCCCCATGAAAGCCACAGTCTATCACGGCGCGAGAGACGTAAGGGTCGAGACAGTGCCCGATCCCAAGATTAAGGACCAGAACGACGTAATACTCAGGATAACGAAGAGCGCCATATGCGGCTCCGATCTCCACTTCTACAGGGGCAGCATCCCGCTCGACCAAGGCTTCGTAGTAGGCCACGAGTTCATGGGGGTAGTTGAGGAAGTAGGCAAGGGAGTCAGGTACTTCAAGAAGGGCGATAAGGTCGTGGCTCCTTTCTGGGTGAGCTGCGGCCATTGCGGCAACTGCCTGAACGGATACCCGACCTCGTGCACCGGAGGGGGCGGATGCTTCGGGTTCGGCGAGGCGCTCGGGGGGTTCTCAGGGGGCCAGGCCGAGTATGTGAGGGTCCCGCTCGCGGACACCACACTCGAAAAGGTTTCGGAAGGCATTGCCGACGACAGGGTGCTGTTCCTCGGCGACATACTCTCGACGGCCTACTTCTGCGCCGAATGGGGGAGAATAAAACCCGGGGACACTGTAGTCGTTTTCGGCGACGGCCCGTTAGGTCTGCTCGCGACCGCATCGGCAAGGCTGTTCGGACCTTCGCGAATAATCACGGTCGGGCACCACGATTTCAGGCTCGAGCTCGCGAAGAAGATGGGATGCGATATCGCGGTCAACGCGAAGAACGAAGACGCCGTGGCGAGAGTAATGGAAATCACACACGGCCAGGGGGCGGACGTCTCACTCGAATGTATAGGCTCGACGAGCGCCGTGCTCGACGCGATCAAGATCGCGAGGCCCGGAGGCACTATTTCGTTCATCGGGTTCATGTTCCAGGAGCTCCCGATCCCGATGCTGGATTTCTATCTGAAGGACCTCACGTTCAGGGGCGGGGTCTGCCCGGCGAAGAATTACATCCGGAAGCTCATGCCCCTCGTAGAGTCGGGCAAGCTCGACCCCGCGCTTATCATCACTCACGACCTCCCTCTGGCCGACACGCCGAGAGGTTACGAGCTCATGGACTCGAAGGCGGAGAACGCGATAAAGGTCGTGCTCACGCCCTGACACACACAATGTGTGCTCATATACGATTCTACCGTATCTCTTCAGCTTAAGCCCGTAACCAAGCCAATCCCCATTTCCTTCCCCTTATCAAGGGGGAAGGGTAGGATGGGGGTGTTACATTTCATTCATCCAACAAACCCGTTCGCTCTGCCTGTCCGGCGAAGCTTTCTCGTCGACCAGAGCCTCAGGGGACTCCGAAGCGAAGCCGGAAGCTTGTCGAAGGGTCAAGGGTCGAATGGACATCACCCCATATGTCTGCGGCGGCTTGCCGTACCGTTAATCAAACCGTGGAATTTCGCGGTTAAGTTTTAATTAATACTTTACAAAGCCTGTAAAAATGTTAATAATGTTGTGTCCCTTGCACGTACATGCAACAATTTCGCCAATGACGCATCCATTGCGGGGACAGAGAAGCGCAAATCCTAAAGATTATATAGAGAGGGTATGCATGCTCGTCAATTGGGACAATCTCGGAATATCCGGGGAAACCAGCTTCCTCCAGCTTTTCTTCGATCCGCATTCGGAAACGCTGCTCGCCCACTTCTACAGGGGCATCGGCAACGGCTACGGGTTGAGGAGCCTGTGGGCGCGCCGGGTTTCGGAAGACGCCTACACCAGGATCAGTCCTCACGACGAGTTCCTGAGCTTTGAGGACCCGGTGCTCTGCCCTTCGTCTCCGCATGTATTCGCAAACGTGATGCGCGTCGGGAAGAAAGAGAGCGGCTTCGACGGGTACGAATGGCACTCGATACAGCGCATAGATCTCAGGACGAGGCTGGCCGACGTCGTAGCGGTAAGCGGCGGGGCAGGTATTAACGGAGGGAACGAGAAGACATGGATAAGCTCGCTCCACGGCGCGAGCGCCGACGGGGGCGAGCTTTACTGTACCGCCGCGTACCAGAAAAGGGGAGAAGGCGCGGTCTCCCCGACCGAATATTACCTCTCCAGATTCATTATCGGCGAGGGCAGGCTCGAGCGTATAACGAGGCTCTCTGCTACGTTCCTGTAGGAAAAATATATCTGCTCTGCCCGCCGCGCCGGGCGCTTTATTCGCGGAAACATCAGAGGCGCGGACTGCGGGAATCTCCCTCCCGGCGGGGTCCGGATTAAAATAACCTGCGAAAACCCCGCTGACTTAGGTTACAATATATCCGCATATCACCAACGGAGGTAGTATTTAATGAAACCAGCGGTATTTACTTTAGTTATCGTGTTGCTCACGGCGGGGGCGTCGTTCCCCTCGCTCGCGCAGAATAACCAGCAGCAGAAAAGATCGAAATCCAGGGACTATTCCTTAAAGTCGACCTCTTACATGATGGGCAGGAACTCGAGGATGATGAACGATATGATCTCGGGCGCGCTTAGAATGGATTTAACCGAGGAGCAGAAAACCAAAGTAACCAAGCTTCGCGACGATTACCTGTATCCCGTGACCAAGGACGAGAACACGCTCAGGACCGCTAATATGAATGTCCTTAAGATGCTCGAAAACCCCGCGTTCGACCCCGCGAAGGTGAAAGAGGAGATGGGGAAAGCAAGCGGGATCGAAAAAGAGATTTCCGACTCTTACGTCGACGGCCTCGTGTCTCTCAGGGACACGGTCGGCAAGGAAAAGTATGAAGAGCTCAGAAAGTCCGTCAACAGATACCGGGACAACCTCGTACAAATGAGAAAGGACAAAAACACGCGAAAGCAAACGCAGAGCGTTTCGAAGGGCGAGAGCGTAAAGAAGATCGCACCCGCTTCGCCGAGCCCGGATAATAAGAATTAAGTCCATTATGCCGACCGGTCAGCCGCCGCCCCAAGGAGAAAACTTCAGGGGGGTCCGCAGCCGCCGGGACGGCCCCAATCGAGGATTACTCATATGAACGGATTACGCAGGCACATAAACGCGCTCCTGGCCAATACTGTTACGGGACGGTCTTCCCGGCAGGGAAGGACTGCCCTCCCGGCGCTGATTGCGGCCTTTTTTTTGACTTTCGCGATCGTCTCCTGCGCCGCGATGGAGGCGGACGAGCCCATGGTGAATACGGACGCAGTAACCCCGGGAGCCTCTGCCGCCGTAATTGACGACGAAGAGTCCCCGGCCTCATCGCCGGTCCGCGCCCCCGGAGGCGCTGCTGACGGAGGGGAATTTCTGCCGCCTGGCTCGCACGTGGCCGCCGCGTCGCGAGACGAAGACACGTGGTTCCTCGTGACGGATGTGAACGCGGAGAGGGAGTACGCCGTGTACGTCGATACCTCCACGATTCAGACGATAGACGGCGAGGCCTATTCCTGGAGCAGGCTCGTTTTCAACGAGGACCAGAAGGACTCGGACGGGCTCGTTTACAGGGAGGTCATGATATCCTCGGCTATCGACTGCGGGAAAAGGACCTTCTCGTATAAATCCTCGAAGTTCTACGATTCGCTGGGCCGGATGGTCTTTATGGAAAACATCGCGACGAATATGAGCAAAATCCCCGAAAAATCCGTGAGCGGGCACATAGCGGATTTCGTATGCGGGTACGACGCGGACGCGGCCAGGAAGGCGGCGTCTCCCGCGGAATCAAAATAGGCCCGAATGGGCTACCGATTCCCTCCCGTCGTAGATGTGCACTACGTCCCAGCCGCGCGAGTGAAGGGCCTGCGAGACGAAGCCCCTGTGGCATCTCCTCCAGTCGAGCTCGGCGCACATGAACGCCGTCTTCTTCCCGGAGGTAAGCCCCATGATGGCGTCGAGCCCCGCCTCGAATTCGGGCGTATTCATGTGCTCTTCGTAGCCGCCCCCGCGCATCCCGCCGAGCTCCTTTATCCATACGTACTCAATGCCGCTTTCAGGAAGCTCCCTTTCGAGCGATTCCCTGTCGAAGTGAGCGTTCCGCTTCGAGCGCGGATAGCTCCTTATGTCTGCGAGCGTCTCTATGCCGTAGATCCTGAGTATGCCGATGAATTCAACGAGCGTCCTGTTCGAATGCCCGATCGAGAAGATACGCCGTCCGGTAGCTTTCTGCACAGTACATTAGTATGTTTGGCCATCCGGATGTACGCAACCCGCCCTCGCAATCTCATAGTCCCTTTCTGTCATTCCCGAAAGTTTTTATCGGGAATCCATTTCTTTTGTTTTTCAATTCCCTCCTTAGAAAAAGGAGGGATAGGGAGGATTTTTATTTCCCTTCCTTAATCCGTAGGAGCAGCTTCCAGCCGCGATAGAAGGTTGTCATTTCAAACGCATGAGCAATCCGGGCTTTTCGATTTTTCCCTTCCCCCTTGAGGGGACAGTTGTAAGCGAACGCACAACTGGTCGCTCTTACAACAAAGGCTGTGAAGATGCTTAATTCCGACTCAACTATACCTGAGCCAAAATAGTGCGGGTGAGGGTTAACAATTTTTCATCCGGAACCCTGAATCGGGTTCAGGGCAGGCTCGTTTCAGCATCTCGCTTTTTCTTAGCACCTTGCAAAATGATGATTGAAACTCATCGGCAGATTGCGATTTGTCACTTTTCCTTGCAAATTGTGTATATTAATCCCCTTAATCAGCCGGATAAAAGAGAAGGAGTATCGATTTCATGTCCAAGGGTAAACCGATTCTGGTCACGGGGGACAGGCCCACCGGGAGGCTCCACCTGGGGCACCTCGTGGGCTCCCTGCTGAACCGCATAAAATTCCAGGACGACTACGACTGCCACTTCCTCGTGGCCGACCTCCACATGCTCACCACCCATTACGACAGGGTAGGCGAGGTCGAGCGCAACACGCTCGAGATGGTCATGGACTGGCTCTCCGTGGGCATGGACCCGGACAAGTCCACGTTCTACGTCCAGTCCCAGATACCCTACATCATGGAGCTCTACGCGATACTCGCCATGTTCTGCGGCGTGCCCCGGGCGGAGAGGATACCCACGCTCAAGGAAAAGGTGCAGGACATGGGGGTCGGCGAAAATTACTCGGTCGGACTCCTGGGCTATCCTGTCCTCATGGCGGCCGACATCCTGATGTTCAAGGCGGAGAAGGTCCCGGTGGGTGAGGACCAGCTTAGCCACGTCGAGCTCACGCGCGAGCTCGCGAGGCGCTTCAATTTCCTCTACGGCGAGTTCTTCAAGGAGCCCGAGCCCGTCATCAGCGAGACCTCCCGTCTCGTCGGCACCGACGGGAACAGGAAGATGTCGAAGAGCCTCGACAACTGCATATACCTCTCCGACGACCCCAAAGAGGTCGAAGCCCGCGTGAGGATCATGTACACCGACCCCAAGCGCATACGCGCCGACATACCCGGCACCGTTGAAGGCAACCCGGTGTTCGTTTACCACGACGCGTTCAATACGAACAAGGAAGAGGTAGAGGACCTGAAGCAGAGGTACAGGACGGGCAGCGTCGGGGACGTCGAGGTGAAGAAGAAGCTCGCCCGCGCGATCAACGAGCTGCTTGAGCCGATAAGGGAAAAGAGGCGCGAGTTCGAGAAGAGGCCCGATTACGTGAGGGACGTGCTCAGGGAAGGAACTAAGAAAGCCAACCGGGCCGCCCACGCAAACATGGACGAGATTATCACAAAGATGGGCCTGTATAAGCCTTGATTGCCGGAGCCCGGCTCTTACCCGGATTCCGATTGGGATTCCGTATGGTCCTCGTCGGGATCTGAAGCGGCATTATCCGCCCCTTCCTTTCCGCTCCCCGTGTTCCTGTAATACCAGTCGAGCCAGAACAGCGCCCCAAACGCGGCTAGTATGCCGAGTGCGACGAGCAGGGTCTTCATCACGGGTTCATCGCTACGGGCTTCCCGCCGATGACGTCCTTCATATGGTCTAGAATGAGGTTTTCGATATAGCCGTTCGACATCACCTCGTAACCGATAGTCCCGGCCAGGGTATAAGGCCTTATTGAATAATCGATTTTGACCGTGGTGACGCCGTCAGAGACTTTCGTCACTTCGATCTTGAGGTTCTCCTGCGTGAAGAGCGTGTCGGCCGTGCCGGGGGTATATTTGGCGACCTTCTCGAGATAGTAATTTATATTCGACCTGCTCGTATCCGATTTCGACGGCCATGTATAAGACCGGTACAGCTTCCCGTCCTTATTATAGACATAAGCTTCCTTCAGGCGGATCGATCCCCCCTCCTGCTCGACGAACGCTATCGGCCATTTCAGGAACTGCACGCTCTCGACGGCCGCGTTGAAAACCTGGTCGTAAGGGGCGCTGAAATTGGTCTCGAAATCCGTGCTTCCGGCGGTCACAACCGCGCTTTCTTTTTTGTCGTTCTCCGCCTGCGTGGAATCGGTCTTCTTCGTCCTGTAGGATTTGGGGACGTAGACGCTCTTGCTGGAGCACCCGGCCGATATTATAAGGAACGGAATTATAAGTAATAACTTTCTCATCATTCTCCTCTACACAGTTAAAATGTAACATATTATTCCATAATTTCTCAGACAATTTAACACACGCATAGTGCGCTCCACAATTCCATCCGGCTGCTTCGATTTATCTAAACGTATAGGCGGGTTGCAGCCGCAGTACACACACGTTGTGTGTCTCTGCGATTCTACCGAATCTCCTCAGCTCATTCCGACAATCGCAGCCGAGCCCGTTTGTCCCCGGCGATCGGCCGCCTGTTAATAGTTCAGCAGTCCCTTCCCTTTCCCGAGTCGGAGAGCTCCATGAGCGCTCCGGGGTAGGGCTCGAAAAAGGTCTGGCGCGCGAGGTATTCCTCCTCGTACTTTATGACCCAGGACTCGAGCACGGAGAGCACCGCCGAAAGCGGTATCCTCTCCCCCCTGTATGCCCCTAGGAGGTCGAGGAAATACGCCTTTTCCCTCCCGCTGAGCCTGTCCGAGAAGTAACCGAGGGCGTGCATGAGGACGTTTATCGAGGACGGCCTCTTCTGAGGCGAGGCGAGCGCGAGGCGGAGCCGCTCACCGTATTCGGATATCATCTCCCGCGGGGGTTTTCCCCCGGCGTTTGCGGTTATCCTTCCTAACGCCCTCATCTCCTTCTGACTGTACGACATGAGCAGGAGCTTGTTCTCGGTATGAAAATTAACAAGGGCGCCCGCCGTGCCCGCCTTTATCACTCCCCTGAATCGGGCGAGCGTGTAGAGCTTCGTCAGGAAATGCTCCCTTATCCTGAAATTTCTGAGACGTCCTTCGTCCTCCACGGCCAGCCCCGGGAACCTCTCTAGTACCGCTCCCGCGAAGAACCCCGTCCCCTTTCCGGCCGCTATCTCGCTTTCTGCGTCCGGGAACTCTTTCGCGTCCTTGAGCCCGCAGGACGGCGAGCGGCTCTTCAGTATGAACCCGTCCGCTTCGGAGACCGAATCCAGGAACCTCGCCGAGAAACCGCTCATTAGCCGGGTAAGGTCCCTCCCGGAGGCGGGCTGGACGAGCATCCTCTCTCCGCCCTTCCTCACTATCCTTACCGGGTCGCGCGGAACGCCGAGACCGATTTCGAGCTCCGGGCATATAGGCCTGAATTCGACCCACGGCTCGAGGATCTGTACGAAGTTGTTGGGGATCATCAGGCCGTTGTACCTGCAGGCGTCCCATTCGAAGCACCTGCTCGTTACGACTATGGGTTTGGGAAATGTTCTCATTCTAGCTAGGCTGCGATTCCCGGTGATGAAGACGTGCCGCTACTGAAGCGTAGAAGGGCGCTTCTCCTCGCCGGGCTCGAGCGCGCGGTTGATGGAGTCCCACCTGGCGAGCAGCGCTGCGAGCACCTTTTCCGCGTCCCCGTCGCTGCCTTCGCGGGCGAGCGTGAGGACGCTCCTCAGCTCGGATACCGAGTCCTCGATTTTTATCTGTTCGCGGTCCATTCGCGAGCTTATATCCCCGTAGTTGAGCACCACAAAGCTTTCCGGGTCGAATCCCGAGAGCCAGTGCCTGAGGTTCTCCGCCCCCGTTCCGAGGCCGCCCAGTTTTTCAGCGAGAGCCGGGCTCGTCCTTGCGGCAGGCGAGGCGAGAAACGTCTCTATATCGGCGGCTGCCGCATCCAGCCTCCCGAGCGCGCTCGCCACCCTCGTCTTGTAGTAGATTGCGTCGTGCTCGATTGCGCCGAACCCGGTGTGAGTGAAGAAATACTTCTTCTCCGCCCCGTCGTACATCAGGAACCATTCGAGCGGTATGAAATTTTCGGCGCTGAAAATATTCGGGTTCGCGCCCGAGCCGACAGGGGTGACGTAATATCTGCCGTTCTTGTCCTTCATGAAGAAGCATTCTTCGATCAGGTGTTTTTCAATTCCAAGCTCCTTCGACAGGGATTCACGGAAGGCGTCGTATTCGCTCCCGTACCATGCGGTATTCGGCGTGGCGGGGCCGTCCTTGAACTGCTCGTAAAACGATATGTAGCTCCGCCAGTAATCGTATTTGTCCCCGGTCGTTTCCAGGGGCTCGTATGTCATAAGTACGGATAGAGCCATGTTGTCTCCTCCCATAGTTTAGCAAATAGCGGGGTAAATCCATAGGGCCCGCGAACGGGCGGCGCGGGAGAGCCGGATGCGCGTCAGGGGAGCCCGGTGTCCTTCTTTATCTGGGAGATGTACTCGTCGTCTATGCGCCCCCCGGAATAGGCCTCGTG
>CADEFK010000020.1:17455-27147 GCA_902826595.1 uncultured bacterium
GTCTCGTCGTAGTCGACCAGGTGCTCGGAGAAGTGCCAGTCCCCCCACCTCCAGTCGGTGATGAGGTCCTTCGTGAGGAAGGACGCCGTTATCATCCTGAGCCTGTTGTGCATCCATCCCTCTTCCTTTAACTGCCTCATACCGGCGTCGACTATGGGGTATCCTGTCCGCCCCTCGCGCCAGGCGTCGTACCACTTCTCGCTGTTTATCCATTTGATATTCCGCCGCTTCTCCTGGAACTCGAGGCCCCTCGTCTCCGGGAAGTAGTGCATGATGTGGTACCAGAACTCTCTCCACGCGAGCTCCGATACGTAAGGGCCGGGCTCCGGAGAGGCCGGGGCGGCCGCCTCGTAAACCCTCCTCACGGAGACGAGACCGAACCTGAGATAGGGCGAGAGCCTCGACGTGCCGTCAAGATAAGGGAAGTCCCTAGTCATGCCGTAGTCGCCGAAATTGAAATCCCGGAGCCTCGCAAGGGGAAAGCCCGGGGGCCAGTACCTGTTCTCCGCCCGTGCCAGGTCCCGCGTCATGGCTTGAGCGTCGCCCGTCTGGAGGGGAGGGGATACGATCCTCCCGGGCGCGTTAAGAGGGGAGGTCTTATTCCTGCCCTTCCATATGTTGTAAAAAGGGGTGAACACCTTTCTCTGGTCTATCTCATGAGGGGGGACGAGGAACGTGTCGTCATATTTCCTGAACGCCGCGTCCAGCAGCCTGCACTGGTGCTCGACGCCGAAGTCGCGCTTCACGCCCGAGAACCCGTAAGCCCTGTTCGTGTAAACGGCGTCGGCCTTATGGGAACTGATAAGCGCCGGGATTATCTCCTCCGCCCTTCCCCGGAGCACGAGGAGGTACGAGCCGAGAGCCCTGAGCTCCGCATCGAGGTTCGAGAGGGCGTCCGAGAAAAATCCGAGGCGCTTGCCCCCGGCCTTGTATTTCCCGAGTATGGAGTCCTCGAGCACGTAAAGGGGGATGACCTCGCCGCTGTCCTTCACCGCGTTCAGAAGCCCGGTATTGTCGTCGGTCCTGAGGTCCCGCTTGAACCAGAAAATGGTTCTGCCGTGTATCATCCGCCTTTTCCCATCCCTCCTGACATATATGCCGGGTGGATGACGCGCGCCCCCGGCTGCCGCATGCGCTTGCCGATACGCTAGCCCGGCCGTGCGGTATCGGCAGCTTCAAGTCTACTCGGTTACAAATGCCGTTTCTACAATTAATTAGTGGGGGTCTGATTTTTTTGAACTGGACGACTCCGCCTCGCTCGCTATGGCCCTGATCATGCCGTTGAATATTAGCCTGTGCGCGGGATAGACGGATTTCCAGTATATAACGCCCCAGAGCCCCGTCGGCGCGAAGAGAGCATCCTGCACGAGCCTCGTTCCGGTCCCCTCCGGTATGGCGCGCCATTCGAGCCAGGCCTTTCCCGGAAGCTTCATGTCGGCGCGGAGGCGGAGAATCCCGGGCCTCGACACCTCTTCCACACGCCAGAAATCGCAAGCTTCCCCCGGCAGCAGCTCCCCCGGGTCTCTCCTCCCGCGCCTTAGCCCCGGCCCTCCCGTGAGCCTGTCAATGAGCCCGCGGAGCTTCCACATGCCGTTCCAGACGAGCCAGCCCTTTTCCCCGCCGAGGCTTGTGAATACGGAGAACACCCGGTCGGGGCTCGCGTTCACTCGCATGGTTCTCCTCTCCGTGATGAGCCCCTGCCTCTCTGTTATGGCGTAGTCGGTCTCGCCCCCCAGGGATCCGCTCCACCGGGTCTCGGTCTTCCCCTCGAGGACCAGCGAGAGGGCCCGCTCCACGGATTCGGCGAAGGGCAGGGGGGTTATGCCGGGGAAGAGCCCGCGAGCCCTCTTCGTATCGCCTACTACCGGGTGAATCACGCCTTCTATGAGGGGGACGGCGAGGGAATTCGATATGGGGGTAACCAGCCCTACCCAGAGCGCGGCGAGCGCGGGCGCGAGCACCGGGACGGTTATTATCCTCCGCCTGAGTCCTCGCGCGCGGGCGTACCCGAGCATCATTTCCCTGAATGTGAGCGAGTCCGCCCCTATGTCGATCACGCCCGATGGACCCTTCTCGAGCGCGCCCAGCAGATACGCAAGCACGTCCCCGACGTATATGGGCTGCACGCGGTTGTTGATCCAGCGTGGGGCGACCATTACGGGGAGCCTCTCTGTCAGGTACCTTACCATCTCGAACGAGGCCGACCCCGAGCCGATAATAGGTCCGGCCCGGAACTCGGTTGCGGGGAGCCCCCGTCTCAGTATCTCCCCTACCTCCCGCCTGCTCGACAGGTGTCCCGATACCTTCTCCGTATCCGGGAAGAGTCCGCCGAGGTATACGACGTGACGGAGCGTCCCGGCCGCGCTGACGAAGTTCTCCGCGGCCGACCTGTCCCTTTCACCATATCCCTTCCCCCCGTACATCGAATGCACGAGGTAATATGCCGCGTCCACCCCCTCGAGCGCGGGGCCCAGCGTACCGGGCGCGAGCAGGTCGCCCTCGAAGACCTCGACAGAAGCCGCCCAGGGCCGGCCCTCGATACGGGTGCGGTCCCTGACGAGCACGCGGACGCGGAAACCCCTTTCGAGGAGCTCCGGTATCAGCCTCCCGCCTATGTAGCCCGTGGCCCCGGTTACAAGTACACGGGCATTCTCGTTTGTTTTCATAGTATTTGGAATGAAACGGGCAAAATTCGTCTTTCGGGGATCACAAATATCCCTTAAGCGTCTCGCCCAAGCTGGACTTCGATATCTTCTCGAGCGCGCCCTTTTCGATCTGCCTGATCCTTTCGCGCGTGACCCCGAACTTCTGCCCTATCTCGTCGAGCGTGTATATCTTGTCCTCGCCGAGCCCGTACCTCATCCTGATTATCTCTTCTTCCTTCGGGGTGAGGGTCGAGAGGGACTCGTCTATCAGTATCCTTACCCTGTTGTCCGTTACGGCCTCTTCCTGTCCTTCCCTCGTGTCCGGCATCATGTCGACGTACGTCTTTTCGTTGTCGCCGCCCACCGGGTTGTCGAGCGAGAGCACGCTGTCGGTGCCGTCGAGAACGGCCTGGACAATCTCCTTCGAAAGCCCGGATTTTTCGGCTATCTCCTCGGGATAGGGCTTTCTCCCCAGCTCCTCGTCGAGCGCATACTTCGCCCTGAACACCTTCCCCGACTGCTCCAGCACGTAAACGGGTACCTTTATGGTCCGCGTCTTTTCCGCGATCGCCCTCGTAAGGGCCTGCTGTATCCACCATGCGGCGTATGTCGAGAACTTGAAGCCCTTCCTGTGGTCGAATTTCTCGACCGCCCTTATCAGCCCGAGGTTCCCCTCCTGTACGAGGTCGGTGAGGGGAAGACCCCTGCCGAGGTGCCTCTTCGCTATGCTCACGACGAGCCTGAGATTGGACCTTATAAATTTAGATTTGAGCTCCTGCGCCTTCTCGGAGTAGACCTTCCTCGTCACGTCGAGCCTGTTCTTGTCTACCCCGGGGGATTTCTTGAGTTTCCGGGAGGACAACGTCTTGAGGTCCCTCTGGATATTCCTCGCCCTCCTCTCGCATTCCTTTATCTTGGCCCCTAACTCCTTCTCGTCGTTGGGGGTAAGGAGCGGTTCCGTGAGCAGGTCCCTGAAATAGACTTGTAAGACCCTCTCCTCTTCGTACTTCGTCCACTTCTTATCCTTTTCCCTGCCTTTCTTCTTTACTGGGGAAACCGCCTGCCATTCTTCCGATTCTCCGAGCTTGCCGTAATCGCCTTCGCGCCTGCCTGCCGGCACGAAGAAATCCTCGTCCGGATAATCCTCCGTGGAAAAACTGTTCCTGTCGTATTCGTTATCCATCATTTTTAACAACCCCTGCTTGTCTCTATATTCTTTATATATTCCTTTAGACAGTAAATACAAGGGCCGGGATTCATCCGGCCCTGAAATTATTGAAATTTAATTACTTTCGGGCATCATAACCGTGTCGATCACGTGTATAACCCCGTTTTTCGCCATGACATCCGCCTTGATCACCGTCGCGCCGTCTACCATGACCTTCCCGTCAGCCGTCTTTATGTCTATCTTCTTGCCGCTTACTGACTCGGCCGAGGTGAGCTTTACAACCTCTTCCGCCGTAACCTTTCCGGCCACTACGTGGTACGTGAGAATGGCCACGAGCTTGTCCTTGTTTTCGGGCTTGAGAAGCATCTCTATGGTGCCCGGAGGCAGCTTGGCGAAGGCCTCGTCAGTAGGGGCGAATACCGTAAACGGCCCCTCGCCCTTGAGCGTCTCCGTCAGGCCGGCCGCGTTAACAGCGGCAACCAGCGTATTGAAAGACCCAGCCGCGGCCGCCGTCTCGACTATGTCCAGCTGCGCCTGCTCGTGAGAATCCGAATAAGACCTCAGAGTTCCCAACCCCGCAAATCCCAATCCCAAAACCATCACGAAAGCTAATACCGACTTTCCTAATACCTTCATTTTAAAGACCTCCTTATGATGTGTGATATATCCCCAACCCTTGCAAGTGCTTCGACACCGATCCGGTTTTTGCTTTTGCAGTTACTCAGCCTGCGTCTAACACTTGTCTAATATACTAGCTGTCTGTCTAACTTTTGTCAAGTATATAATTTCCTGGCCATAAATTGATTCGAGGTCTTAATAACCGGTTACAAGAGCAAATGTGAAGATTTATATGATTATTCTCGGTAAATTACAAAGCACAGTTAACAGGCAATTACAATATATCGGAAGTTTACTCTTAAATATTGTGTCTTGGCTTGACAGGTGTTAGACAACAGTATAACATTAGGCTCATGCCGGGCAGCCGTGATGATTCGCAGAAGAAATTTTCCATGAAGATAGCCTCCAGGATGACCGGGCTCACCCCACACGCGATAAGGGCATGGGAGAGACGGTACGGCGTAGTGGCGCCGGGCAGGGACTCGAATAACAGAAGGTTCTACCGCGAGAGCGACATAGAGAGGCTCGCCCTTTTGCACAAGGCGACCGATGCCGGTCATCAGATCAGCCAGATCGCCGGGTACTCGAAAGAGGAGCTCCAGGATATAATCGGCAGGATGAACGTCATAGACATGCCGCCGAGAAAAGCTCCCGAGGTGCGGGCGGCGGGTGACCTCATTCTCGTAAGGGATTATAACGCCTATACGGAAGAGATGCTCTCGGCTATCGAGAGGATGGACAGAAAATCCCTCGAAGAGATTCTCATAGCGGCGGAAACCGAAGCTGGCAGGAACGCCCTCCTCGAGCGTGTCGTGATACCCGTTATGGAGAGGATAGGGGAGCTCTGGCGGAAGGGCGAGATGAGGATATCGCACGAGCACCTCGCCACGCAGGTAGTCAGGACATTTTTAGGCGGCCTCCTCGCTACCCAGAAGACATTCCCCGGCGCGCCCCACGTCGTTGTCACCACCCCTTCGGACCAGGTGCACGAGATAGGGGCCCTGTGTGCCGCTGTCACCGCCGCGAGCGAGGGTTGGAACGTGACTTATCTCGGGCCGAGCCTGCCGTCCGAGGAGATCGCGGGCGCGGTTACGTATAATGGGTCGAGGGCCCTCATACTGAGCCTCATCTACCCCGAAAGCGACCCGCTCGTAGCTCGCGAGATCCGCAAGCTCAGGCGCTACCTCCCGGGCATGCCCGTAATAGTGGGCGGAAGAGCCAGGCAGAGCTACTCCCAGGTGCTCGCGGAAATAGAAGCCGTCGTCGTCAACGACCTCTATGAGGTCCGCACCGTCCTCGAGCTGATAAGGACTACGGGCGCGGTTTAAACCGTATTCATCTTTAATCTGTCTTTGCGAGGCTCCGAAGCCTTGCGCGAAGGGGCCGAGGCAATCACGTCTATCTTTTTCTGTCATTCCCAACGATTGCGGGCAAGTACTGTTTCGAGCGTGCGAGAAATAGGTCGGTTCTCGCTGATTTTACGATTGTTGATAATTCATGGAAAAGCCCCCTAAATTCAAATACAATCGGTCGCTTCAGGCCGATTGCAATGAAGTCCCATAACCGGGGTGTTCCGTCACACAAGTCAAAAAACCGATCGGGAATCCAGTTCTTTAATCATGCATCATGCATCCTGTATCTTTCTCCTCCTCACGGCAAAATACACGCCCACAATCATCAATCCGGTGGCTGCCGCGATCATCCCCCATTCCGACAGCGTCGGTATCTCGGTCGGCTCCATCCTGAGGGCTATCGTGCACGCCCTCCAGTCAAAAGCCTCGGAAAAACCAAATTCATAATCTCCCGTGGGCCCGCCCTCCGGAAAAGCAAAACTGCGGCCTATTTCCGTCGCGTACTGTCCTGACTGATTCGAAACTCCGACTGCGATGAATTGCCCCTCGAGGATTTGATCGGGCTGGAAAGTTGTGTTATTGATGCTGTTGGATACTACCCTGATCACGGCTGAGCCCGGCTCGGTAATAACCGACGGGGCGATCATAAATTCCGCGGAACCTCCGGTTTCGCACGCGATGTCTATGACGGGATTCTCGCTGTCGACGCCGCTGTATCTGAAAGAGCCGGCCGCGAATGCGTTTGTGGGGTCTGTCCAGTTGCAGGCTATCTCGGAGGAATCAGCCGAATTGCCGGACCTCCCGAATATTCCGAGTATGCAAGTTCCGTTGCCGCCGCATTCTCCGTTGTCGAGCGTCGACCAGTCCCCCGGGGCCGGGTCGAGGAAAGAATTATTCCCGTCCGAGAACGTGCCGCACATAATGACCTCGAAATCCCCCTGGGTCCCCGAGCCCGTCGCAATGACCCCGCTTGTTATGTTGTTGTCGATATTTTGCCTGGTCCCGGTGCTTTCGGTATCGACTAATTGAACGACGGCATGAGATGCGGCTACAGATAGAACAAATAAGGGAACCGCAAAAAGAATAAACTTTATATTCTTCAACATCACCATCCTCCTTTAAGCTTCTCTATTCGAAAATAACACAAATGAGCGTGTTTTTGAAGGATTATCTGATATTTCCCGGGGGTTGAACGGGTCCGGAATCCGGAATTTTAAACTCTTAGGGCCCGGCTCATTCGTTCCGCCCGAGATCCGGCGGCGACGGCAGGCCGGAGAGGCCCCAGACGATAATCACGATGAACCCGGCTATGAGCGGGAGCGCCGGGTTTAGCTGGTAGAAGTAACCCGCCGCCATCCCGCCGAGCGCGGAGCCGAAGAATGAAAGCAGGTTGTAGATACCCGCGGCCGAGCCCCTTTTCTCCTGCCCCACGGCCTGAGTGAGGAACGCCGGCAGGAGCGACTGCATGATTGTGTGCCCGGCGAAATACGCCATCCCCGCCCCGTAAAGAACGAGCGAGTACCCGGCCCCGGCGGGATATACGAGGAAAGCGAGCGCGATGCACGTCCACGCGGCCTTGGCCGCCGCCGTCAGGCCGCCCCTCTTTTCGGCCCACTTGATATACGGGAAAACGAAAACGGCCGTCGGGATCAGCGTTATCAGGTATACCTTCCAGAGCCCGGCGTCTGACACCCCGAGGGCCCGCCACGAGAGCGGGAACACGAATACGAACAGGTTCACTAGGAGCGATACCACGAGGGACGACACGAATAGCCTCCTGAGCGCGGGCAAGAGGGCGATGCGTAATAATCCCGCTTTATCGGCGGCGGTGGACTCTTTTTCTTTATCTATCGATGGAAAGAAGAATAGAGTGATGAGAAGCGAGAGAGCGCCCAGTCCGGCGAGTATGTAAAAGAGGCTCGAGAACCCTATCCGGGCCGCGAGATAGGGCCCTATGACTATCGCCATGAGGAACGCGGCGCCTATGGACACGCCCACTATGGTGAACGACTGCGCCCTCACTCCGGGACGCGTGACGTCGCCTAACGAGGCCAGCGCGACCGAGCTCACGGCGCCCGTCCCCTGGATTATACGCGCAATGATGAGCTCGCTTATCGTATCGGCGAGACCGCAGTAAACGCTTCCGGCCGTAAATAACAGTATGCCCGCCACGAGCACGGGCTTTCTGCCGATCCTGTCGCTCGCCCACCCGAACGGGAGCTGGAGAATGCTCTGCGCGAGCGCGTATATGCCGAAGGCGAGCCCGGCCATGGCGAGGTCGGAGCCCGGATATTTCTCCGCGTAAACGCTGAAGACGGGCAGTATCAGGAATATTCCGAGCAGCCTCGTGGCCATGATGAGCGCCACGGTCAATACAGCCTTGTATTCTCTAGTATTCAGGTTCATACCTCTAAACTAATGCAACTGTCACGGGAGGGTTTTTTATTTTAACACGGCTTTACGAAATTGATACGCCCCGGGACGCGTGTTAGCTTTAATCCTGTATGAGACGGAGCCTATCGAGCGGTAACATTGAAACGGACTCCTACGACAGGGAGCTCTTCCGGGACCTCGAATCCGAGTCCCGGGAGCTCGGCGAGCTCGTCGCGAGGGGTTCCTCCCTCCTGCCCGGGTTCGGGGCGCTCATGCTCGACCTCTTCGCCGCCTTCTACAAGCACAACGTGGTGTTCCTCCCCGAGGAGGGCGTAAGGAGGGGATCGCTCATGCCGCGGAGGATTCTGCTCGGCGTCGGGCGCGACCCGGATTACGCGTCGCTCCGCGAGGAAACCGTGCTCGACCCGTTTAAGTCCATGCTCGCCGCCCTGCAGATGGGGGAGATGATACTGGAGTGGCTCAGGTCCGGGGAGGGCCCCGGCGAGAAGGCCCTAATGAGGGAATGGGAGACCGACAGGGCGGAGAGGGACGCGGAGGAGATTTCCGACGAGAGGGATACGATCGAGGAGATCGCCGGCAGGGAGGGGCAGGAGGAGAGAGGAACCGATAGTGGTCTTGGAGAGGCATTCGAAAGGGTAAGGCGTGAAAAGAAGTCGGAGCTCGATAAAGAGGAGAAGGCCCTCAGGAAGATGACGGACGACCTGAAAAAAGGGCACGAGAACATGGAGGTCAGGATAAAGGGCCTCGTCAGGTCGTCCGTGAAGGAGACCGCGGACAGCGTGGACAACGCGGACGATGAGCTTTCGTCGTGGAGCGTTTCCATGGGCGCCCCGGGCGATAGGCCCGCCGGGGAAAAGCTCGACCTTGCGGCGAGGCTCTATTCGAACGAGAAGCTGAGGCATCTCTCCCGCCTGGTCGGGAGCCTCAAGGAAGAGATGCTCCGCGGGAGGAGGAAATCCTGGGCCAGGAGGGGGAGCGAGGTTTTCGATGTCTCGACGGGGAGCGACATAGGGAGGCTGGTCGCCTCCGAGCTCGCGGGGCTCGCGAACCCGAAACTCCGCGCCGATTTCAAGAAGAGGCTCCTCGAAGGGAAGCTCCTCCAGTACTCGCTCAGAGACGAGAAGGGCAGGGGGCCGATGGTGATATGCCTCGACGGCAGCTCGTCGATGGAGGGCAAGAAGGAGCTCTGGTCAAAGGGCGTCTGCCTCACGCTTCTGGATATAGCGAGAAGGGAGAGGAGGAAATTCAGCGTGATCGTATTCTCGTCGGGCGGCATGCCCGCGCGGGTGTTCGAATCGAGTCCCGGAGAGGGCAGAGGCGGGTGGGGGATGAAGGAGAAGGACGTATTCGAGCTCGCGGGCTACTTCCCCGGCGGGGGAACGAATTTCGAGGAGCCTCTCGACAGGGCGCTCGAAATACTGAAAGGCTCTAAGTTCAGGCGCGGGGACATAGTATTCATTACGGACGGGGAAGCAGGGGTGGGTGACGCGTGGTTAGACAACTTCAGGCGCGAGC
>CADEFK010000021.1:0-5814 GCA_902826595.1 uncultured bacterium
GCCAGTCTATTCAGTGAATGTCGGGAGATACTATCTCCTTCATTACATGTTATCCCAGAGTATTTCAGCCACGCATTATTTCACAACTTCAACGATGACCATGAGGTAGTGCCTTCCCGAGTATTTTTATCGGGAATCCAATCCCCCATTTGTTTCCCTCTCCCGTACCAAGTAAAATTTCGAGGTCAATTCACGAATATCGGGAGGGTCGTAAAGATGAGACTCGAAGGAAAAACAGCATTGATCACGGGCGGCGGCGAGGGCATAGGCCGGGCTACGGCTCTCCTATTTTGCAGTGAAGGCGCGAAAGTCGGAATAATGGGGAGGACGAAATCGAAGCTCGACCTGGTTGTGTCCGAAGCCGAGGGTCCGGGCGAGATTACCGCCTTTCATGGCGATGTCTCCGTCGAGGGGAACGCAAAAAAGGTAGCGGATGAATTCTACAAGCGGTTCGGAAGGATAGATATCCTGTTCAATAACGCCGGTATTCTCGAGGGCGGCACCGTCGTGACGACTTCGATGGAGGTCTGGGACAGGACTATAGATATCAACGTAAAGGGCGTCTTTCTCATGAGCAAATACGTCGTCCCCTATATGGCGAGGCACGGGGGAGGGTCGATCATAAACAACTCGTCGGTCCTGGGCATGGTAGGCATGGAGAACTGCGTCGCCTACAACGCGTCCAAGGGGGCGGTTAGGCAGATTACGAGGAGCATGGCGCTTGACCACGCCAAGGACAACATCCGCGTGAATTCGATCTGCCCCGGATATATAAAAACTAAAATGGACGTCGAGTTCATGGGGAACCCCCCTGACGCCGAGGAGCAGCTCGACAAAATAGCGGCCGGCATGATACCGCTCGTGAGGCGGGCCGAGGCGGTCGAGGTGGGACACGCCGTGCTCTATCTCGCCTCCGACGATTCTAGGTACGTCACGGGCTCCGACCTAGTCATAGACGGCGGCTGGACTACGCTCTAACGCCGTGTTCAAGACGGGAAGAACTTTTTATATTTATGTATAATAGATTCAAAACGGTGCACTGAAATGCCGATCTATGAATTCTACTGCAAGAAATGCAACACTGTTTTTAAATTCTACTCCCGCACGATAGATACGACCACGGTCCCCAAATGCCCCGGATGCAAGAGGGTCAGGCTCGAAAGGATCTTCTCTTCGTTCGCTACTTTGAGCAAAAGAGATACGGAGGGCGGGTCCGAAGCCGGAATGCCGGATATAGACGAGACTAAGCTCGAGAGGGCTATTGCAATGCTCGAGAAAGAGGCGGAGGGTCTCGACGAGAACGACCCCGCCCAGGCCGCGGACCTCATGAGAAAGCTCACGGACGCAGCGGGTATTTCGCTCGGAGAAGGTATGGAGGAAGCTCTCGCCCGAATGGAAAGGGGCGAGGACCCCGATAAGATCGAAGAGGATTTAGGCGGCCTGCTCGGAGGAGAATCCTTTCAATTCGAATCCAAAAAGAAAAAGGGCGCGAAAAAACCATCACAAAAGCCCAGGGTGGACGAGACACTGTATGAGCTCTGATCCTGTTATGGGAAAGAGAAAAAGCGTATATCAAGTCCTCCTGGTTTTTCTCCCGGTAATTCTCCTGACATTCATTTCGTTCGGCTGCTCCGGGAAAAAGCCGGGCGCTCCCTCGAAAACGCCTCCTGCAGTCCCTCCTACGCCGCCTATTTATCAGGATATTTCAGACTTTGAAAAGCCTCCCTGCACTACGGGAGAAATATATACAAAGCAAGGCCCCCTGTGCGGGACTCTCACAGGCGCATCCGGCGGGAAAGCGGTAAACGCGTATCTCGGGATCCCGTTCGCCGAGTCCACGGACGGAGAATACCGCTGGAAGGCTCCGGTGCCGAAGGCGGCCTGGGATGGAGCTCTTAGAGCTACCAGGTTAGGCCCCGCGTGTCCTCAGAATACGACCGTCATGTATCCCCAGAGCGAGGACTGTTTGAGCATAAACGTCTGGACGCCCGCGGACGGATCAACAGAGCCGCGTGCGGTAATGGTCTTTATCTACGGCGGCGCCTTTATATACGGATATAACGCCGACCCCCTCTACAACGGCGCGTACACCGCCGCCTACGGGGACGTCGTCGTCGTGAGCATGAATTACAGGCTGGGCGCCCTCGGCTTCCTTTCCGGGATCAAGGACAGGAAAACGGGCGAGGCAATTAACGGCAACTTCGGCATACTCGACCAGATTCTCGCGCTCGAATGGGTGCGCGACAATATCGGCGCATTCGGCGGCCACCCCGGCAAGGTAACTATTTACGGCGAGAGCGCGGGTGCGATGAGCGTCGGATTACATCTGCTCTCGTCCCCTCGGTCGGAGCCCCTCTTCCGCGCGGGCATTATGGAGAGCAACCCGCTCGGGCTTCCGTATAAGAACCTGAAACAGTCCCGTTCGATTGCCGGGAGGTTCGCCTCAAATCTCGGCTGCCCGGTTGACGATGTCGGATGCATGCGGGCGGCGCCGTCCGAGGCGGTACTGTATGCGCAGCAGCAGAAAGATTTTATCTGGCCAGCGCTCTTCCACGGCATAAGGGATATGCTCGTCTGGGCCCCGGTAATCGACGGGGAAGTATTAATCGGGCAGCCGATCGAAGCGGCCGCAAGCGGCGGGCTCGGCAAGCCCGTTATCATAGGCGCTAACGCGGACGAAGCGCTCGTTTTCGTCGAGCTTGCGAAAACCGCGCTCGGATGGAAATCGGTATCCGATTTCGATTACCGGCTTACTATGGATTTCATTTTCCGCGACCGCGGCCTGCGCGAGAAAATATACGATAAATACCCTCCTGACGGGAGGGACAACACCGGGCTCATATCGAGGGTGCTTACGGATTATCTCTTCACGTGTCCGGGCCTTGACGCGGCTTCTCATGCCTCCCGTGAGGCCTGGTCGTACATCTTCGACCACGTACCGTCGTTCAACGTCTGGCCCGATGTTCCGGCTTGCGCCGAGGCCGTGTGCCATGCGGCGGAGCTGTCGTTCGTGTTCCATAACCCCGAGGGCAGGAGGGGTAAATTCACCCCTCGGGAAAACGACCTTTCCCATCTGATGATCGGATACTGGACTGATTTCGCAAAGAATTTAAACCCGGACGCGGGAGCAAACACATGGCCTGAATTCGGCCCCGGGTCCCTGAATCTCAATTTTGTAACCCCAATAACCGACATCGAGGCCAAGCCCGACACGACTTCGGATTGCGTGTTCTGGGACGAGATAGGATACGACCTTCGTAACTCATTCTGGGGAATGCTCTAAGACGGCGTCGATATAAGCTTAGATCTCTTAGTATCTATACGCATATTTACAGACACCAGGTTAACGCAGTAGAATTTGCTGTCTCGTTAGAGCTCAAAACCGTTTCAGCATGAAGCACATTGCGGCTTATTTATTCTGTATCTCTATATTGACGGGAGCGACGGGCGCTCTGGCCGAGAATAATTCGGAAAGCGCCGCCGGCTCGCTCTTCTCAAATCTCTCCACACGTGAGTATCTGACGGGGGACTGGGGCGGTTTGAGGGATAGATTAATCGAATGGGGGCTCACCCCGACGGCAAATTACAGCGCATCCCTGCTGGGGAACCCGGTCGGAGGGATGAGAAAGGGCATAAAATACGCCGGGCTCCTCAACGTCTATCTCGATTTCGATCTCGAGAAATTACTCAAGCTCGGCGGGACCAGGTTCGTCGTGTCAGGCGCGTGGGCGTACGGGGAGAATCTGAGCGCGAAGGATATAGGGAATTTCTTTACCGTCTCGAACGCTTTCAACGGTAAGTTCATAGGCCTTTACCAGCTCTTCATCGAATCGAATTTGTGGGACGACAGGTTTACTTTTGCGGTCGGGCGTATGGGTATAGGGGATGATTTCAGCACGGCGGACGTGTTTGGAATCTACGTCAGCGCCGTTGTCAACGCAAACCCGATAAGCCTGACCTACAATATTCCGGCGTATCTCAGCAACCCCGATGCCGCACTCGGGGCGCGTCTCCGTGTAAAGCCGTCCCGCGATATTTACATCGCGGCCGGTGTGTATAACGCCGACCCCGACGCGGCCCTCAATCAGGGCGTGTCGGCCGACTTCGATTTCACTTTCAATGACGGAGTGATACTGATAAGCGAAATAGGCTATACACCCGGCAGGAGCGCGGATTCGGCAGGACTCCCGGGGGATTACAAGTTCGGGGCGTATTATGATACGGGTAAGTTCGACGAGCTTTCCGGTGAAGGGAATAAGCGCGGCGGTAATTACGGATTCTATATCGTCACGGACCAGATGGTTTACCGGGAGCCCGGCAAAGAGAGCCAGGGCTTGACTCTATGGGCCGCGGCAACGTACGCGCCGGAGGAGGAAATAAATGTCTTCCCCTTCTTTATCGCCTCAGGGTTCGCTTATGAAGGCGTATTCACAGGAAGGGATAACGACGTCGCGGGATTCAGCTTCGCCTACGGCAAACTAAGCCGGGATCTCGAAGACCAGGACTACGAGATCGGAATCGAGGGCACCTACATTTTTCAGGTTACACCCTGGCTGGGATTACAGCCCGATGTGCAGCTCATCGTACATCCGGGAGGCAGCGGAAGCATCCCCGATGCCCTCGTTGCCGGTATGCAGCTATCGGTTGATATTTGAGCGGGACCGGCCTCGTTCAATTATTCCCCGGCTTGAATATTTCTTTCAGGAATTCCTGCATCTGGGCCCACGATTTCTCGTCCGCCTCCTTGTTGTATTCGAGGGGCAGTTCGAACTGCTTGCCGTATTTATCCGCGTCCGGGTTGGTGAAGCTGTGTTTCACTCCGGGATAAATGACGAGCTCGTAGTCGGCGCCCGCCGTGTCCATTTCCTTCTTGAAAGCGTCTATCTGTTCCTGGGGTACGAACGGGTCGCTGCCGCCTGTAAGCACGAGTATCCGGGCTTTTATCGTGCCGGGAGCGGGGGTATGCATCGAGCCGAGGTTCCCGTGGAAGCTTGCGACGCCGTCGAGGTCGGTCCCCGTGCGCGCCATGTGGAGCACGATAGCCCCTCCGAAGCAGTACCCTATCGCCGCTATGTCTCCGGGGTTCACGGTTTTCTGCCGCTTCAGCAGCTCGAGCGCGGCGTTGAACCTCTTCTCGCCTATGCCCATATTGTTCATGACCTCGGTCATGAATTTGTTCGCATTTTCCGGGTGGTCGGCGTTTTTCCCCTCCCCGTACATATCGACTGCGAAGGCGGTGTATCCGAGCGCAGCGAGCATGTCCGCTCTTTTCCTGACGTAATCGTTATGCCCCCACCATTCGTGCACTACCAGGACGCCGGGTCTCTGCCCCTTGATGCTGTCGTCGTACGCGATGTATCCCTTGAGAACCGTTCCGTCCGCCTTGTACTCGACGGTCTCGCCCACGACCTTCGAGTAGGCCCGGCTTGTGAGGGACACAAACAGGATTAAAATTGAAAGGCCCAGTATTCTCATCATATTATCTACCCCTTTTAGACATGTACCTACAATAATAGATATATGATCGGCGAGCGGATGTCAATCAATGAATATATGGTAACCGGTACGTTAAAATGCTCGCCGGAACTGGGAATAGCTCTACTGGCGAACCCGTGACGGACTTTCACGCTTTGTGCCTCTGCCGGGCGGAGGGACGGCAATCGATGCATGGTTTATACCGCACCCTGAGGCAGGCCTTCATATTTCGGTTGTGGAAGCCGTTTATGTTAGTTAATCTTAATGCAGCGGTAATTTTAACCCCTGATAATCATAAATGCCGCTTGTTTAGCGCGGCTCGGATTTCCCGATTGAATA
>CADEFK010000021.1:5914-26137 GCA_902826595.1 uncultured bacterium
ATTCATTTTCATTCGGAGACCTGAGGGACGGACTCAAAGGTGCGCTCGACAACCTGGCTTTACACGGAAAAGGGCTTGACGCGGAAATGGAGAACGGGACGCTCATCTTACAAAAGGACCGAGCGCCGGTATTAAGCTTCAGCGGCATGAACATCGACCTTTCGCTGCCGGACGATAAGCTCGGCATAAGGGTGAGGAGCGCATCCAATCTCTGGGACTCCCTCGACTTCAGGGCCTCTATGGACGTGAAAAGTTATAAGGGCTCCGGGAGGCTGGCCGTCAGAGGCGCCGAGCCCCATAAGTTCGTCGACTTTTACCTCCCGGATAAAAAGCTGGTATCGGACTCGAGCGCTAATATGACCCTGAATTTCGACACAGCGGATTTATCGGTATTCCACGCCGCGCTCGAAGCATCGGTCCCCAAATTGATACTAACAGGCGGCGGGGAGGAGCTCAGTCTCGGCGCGGCCGATATCGGCGCCGATCTCTATTTCGATAAGGCGAAGAACGTGCTCACCCTGAAGAGCGCGAAGCTCATCAATCCGCAGCTCGACCTGAGCGGAAAATATATCGTCGATAAAATTACGCCCGCGGTGAGCCTGTCTCTTCTGGGAAAGAACGTAAATGTGGAATCGGTCAGGGACGGGGCGCTCTTCATTGCGGGTGAGCATAAAGTCACGGACTCTATATTCGAGGTTGTGAGGGGCGGGACGGTGCCGGAAGTCACGCTCGACGCCAGTGCCTCTACGTTCAGGGACTTATGGAAAAAGGGGCATTTCAGGATAGAGGGCGACATGGTGAACGGCGGTATATACATCCCTCCTGCGGAATTCAACATCGTCGAAGCGAGCGGACACGCTGTAATTGCCGACGGTATTCTGAAAGGCACGAACCTGTCGGGCAGGCTCGGGAATTCGAAGGGCTATGAAGGGACGCTGCTTTTGGGCATCGACGGACCCGGCGGACCCTTCAATCTCGACATCATGATCGATGCCGATCCCTCCGAGGTGCCCCGCGTGCTTGATCAGTTCGTCCAAGACGAGAAATTCAAGAATGAGATGCGTCTCATAAAGGGCGTTCAGGGTACGGCTAACGGCAGGCTCGTGCTCGGCGATCAAAAGAAGTCGCCCAAGGCTAAAATCAGTGTTTCAGGCTTTGATTTCACGGCGGATTACGGCCGCTTCCCTTATCCGGTGCATGTTAAGGGGGGCACGTTCGATTATGAAAATAAGAAGATCGTCGTCGGGAATCTCGGCGTCGAAATGGGCAAATCGAGCACTACTCTGGTTTCCGGCTCCGTTGAATGGGCCGACAACGATTATCTCGGCGTGAAGACGGCCGATACCGCTCTCGACCTGGGCGAGCTCCACGCGTGGCTTAAGACGTTCGCCTCCCTTAGTTCGGGCCTCGGAGAGATCCAATCGGTCTCGGGGACAGGCGCTTTCAAGTCTGTCGAATTCTCGGGCGCGCTTTCCGATCCAGCCGGATGGGAGCTGAGCGGGGAGGGGAATCTGAAGGCGGTGAACGTCGGCGTTGCGGGTTTAAGCGGCCTTATAACCCTCCCGGACGCCGATATCACATCCGTCCCCGGGAGGATATCCGTATCGAATGCCGGCGTGTCGCTCCGCAACAGCACCATGACCATGGACATGGTCCTGAGTGATTACTTCACCGACCTCCTCGAGATGAGGATCGATTTTGCAGGCACGATCGAGCCTGGAGCCATGGGCGAATTGTCGGACTATATCAAGCTGCCCGAGGAGCTCGTTTTCACGAGCCCGCTCTCCGTAAAGGATTCGTCGTTAGTCCTTCGGAGCGGGGGAGAAAAAACGGAAGACGGCTCACTCGGCGCCTCGGGCGCGGCCGCCGGAAATTCGGGCAGGAAGCTCAACCTGAGCCTTGAGATCGAGACGGATAATCTGGAATGGCAGGATCCCCCAAATGACGCTCCTCAAAACCAGGAGCCTCCACGGAGCGGCGAGTGGAATTCGCCGGTCCTGGGGGCGGTACGCCTGAAGTCGGGAAATTTCAAATTTAAAAAACTCAACTGGGATTCTGTCGATTCCGTTATCACGTTTCACGATAACGGCGTCAACATCGACATCAACGGCGCTAATTTATGCGGTATCTACACGCCGGGTCTCCTGCGCATAAACCCGCCGGGCCTCGGGTTCGATTTCCGGCCGGCATCGAGCGGCGCGGATCTCGCTTCGGTTATAAAATGCCTGCTCGATAAAGCCGGGATCATTACCGGCGCGCTCGATCTTCACGCCAATCTTTCCTCGGACGGGAGCGGGGGGGATTTATACGGCAACCTCAAGGGCGGGGTGGAGTTGAATTCGAAGGGCGGGCGCGTGGAGAAATACGGCGGACTTGCAAAGTTTTTCACGGTGCTCAATTTCGGGGAGCTCTTCCGCGGACAAGGCCCCGAATTCGGCAAGGAAGGCTTCCCGTATGATAATCTCAAGGCCAGGGCGGACGTCGAGAACGGAAAGGTGCTGATCAGGGAAGCGGTAATGGACGGGCCCTCGATCAAGGTCGTTTGCGAGGGGTTCGTCGATCTCGTAAACAAGAAGCTCGACCTCCAGCTCCTCGTTATTCCGGTAATGGCGGTGGATTCGGTGATAGAAAAGATACCGCTCGTAAATTTCATCCTCGGTAAAAACTTCGTCTCGATTCCGATAAAAGTGAGCGGGGACATCTCCAATCCGGACGTGACCACGGTATCCCCTTCCGCAGTCAGCTTCGGATTGCTCGGCCTCATTAAGCAGACCCTGAACATACCGGTCACTATATTCAAACCCGTAAGCAGGAATGGAAATGCGGGGGAGACTGACGAAGGGCCGGCGACTAGCGCCCCGGATGCCGGGGAGAACCCGGCTGCCACGTTCGGGCCTGATGATTAATCACTCGCGGCCTTAGCCCATGGACGGTCCCGAGGACGGCGGGAGCTTCTCCGATGGGTGTAATGCTCATTTGTTTCTAAGTATGTCCCTGATCTCGGTGAGCAGCTTCTCCTCGTTCGAAGGCTCGGGGGGCGCAGTCGGCGCGGTCTCTTTCTCTTGTCTCAACTTATTGATATTCCTCACCAGGATAAATACCGCGAACGCTACTATCAGGAAGCTTATTACGGTATTGATGAATTTCCCGTAGTTAACTGAAACTGCGCCGGCCTTCGCCGCGTCCGACAGCGCCGGATACGGCCCCGGCGGGGTCCCCTCCTTGAGAACCACGAAGAGGTTCGAAAAATCGACGTTGCCGAGCGCGAGACCTATGGGGGGCATTATAATATCGTTTACCAGGGACTGCACTATGGTGCCGAACGCGGCCCCTATGATGATACCGACGGCCATATCGACGACGTTCCCGCGCATCGCGAATTCTCTAAATTCTTTAAGCATCGCTAATCTCAGTTGTCCGGTACTCTACTCCAGTATCTCAGATGCCAATTCCAATATCAATCTTTGATATTTCCTTTAATCGGCTCTTTTGTAGACTCTGCATTTGAGGGCTGATAAAATAATCATTCCTGAGGCAGAGGCGTCTTCCATGGCGGACAACAGAAGGGTCGAAATAACATACTGCAGGCAGTGCCGGTGGCTTTTGAGGGCGTCCTGGATGGCGCAGGAGCTATTGACGACGTTTGACCTCGAGATCGGCGAGGTGGCGCTCGTACCCGGCACGGGCGGGATATTCGAAGTCAGGGTCGGCGGCGAGCTCGTCTGGTCGAGAAAGGAGGAAGGCAGGTTCCCGGATATAAAAGAGCTCAAACAGCTTGTCAGGGACAGGGTCGCTCCCGGCAGGGACCTCGGTCACTCGGACGGATAACATAGGGCGTCCCCGGACCGGGGCCGAGTTCGAGCATTTCAGCTCCGGGGCTGTGTATAATATTCCCCCATGCCGGTATACCTTCTCGACGATTCCCTGGCTTTCCCGCATCCGGTGCTGGCGGAGCCGAACGGGCTCCTCGCGGTCGGAGGGGACCTGAGCGTCCCGAGGCTCCTCCTCGCCTACAGGAGCGGGATTTTTCCCTGGTACTCCGAAGATAATCCGGTCCTCTGGTTCTCCCCCGACCCCCGTCTGGTGCTCTCACTCCCCGATCTCCATGTTTCGAGGAAATTAAACAAGATATTAAAGTCAGGACGTTATGAGGTCCGGTTCGACACGTCTTTCGTAGACGTCATCAGGAATTGCTCGGAGGTGCTCCGGAAGGGCCAGACCGGGACCTGGATCACGAAGGACATGGTAGACGCCTATACCGAGCTCCACGAACGCGGGTACGCCCATTCCGTTGAAACCTATCATGAAGGGGAGCTCGTGGGCGGGCTCTACGGCGTCGCCATCGGGAGGGTTTTCTTCGGCGAATCGATGTTCCACCTCGAGAGCGAGGCGTCGAAGGTCGCATTGTACGGCCTTGTCGAGAGGCTCAGGGAGCGGGATTTCGATTTTATAGACTCTCAGGTCCCGAACAGTCATATGAAGGCGATGGGGGGCAGGGAAGTCGGGAGGGAGCGGTTCCTTGAAATGCTCAGGGAGTCCGTCTCTAAAACAACACCGCCGGGGAAATGGAATGACGGCCGGGTAATGAGGTCGGAGAGCCTCTGAGGAACCGGCTCGCGGATCATCGCCACTGTTGTAAAATATCAAGTCTTCGCAGAGGGAGGGACACATGAAGTCGATTTTATGTTACGGCGATTCAATCACATGGGGCTATAACCCCGCGGACGGCACGAGGTTCCCGTTCGGGGACAGGTGGCCGGGAATACTGCAGGCGGAGCTCGGGGAATCGTACAGGGTAATCGAGGAATCCGTACCGGGCAGGACCACCAATCTCGACAGCCCCTACCTCCCGGACAGGAACGGCGCTAAGTCCCTGCCCCTCGCGCTCGAGAGCCATATGCCGATCGACCTCTTCGTCCTGATGCTGGGCACGAACGACCTCTGGAAGCCGCTAAACCTGTCGGCCTCGGATATAGCCGCGTCCTGCATGTCGCTCGTCTGGACGGTGCGGAAGGCGATGGCGGGACCCGCGTTCGGCGTTCCTGAAATACTATTGATCGCCCCGCAGCCCCTGGGCCCTCTCTCCCCTTTCATGAAATTTTATTTCGAAGGCAGGGCAGCCGTTTCTAGAGGGCTCGCCAAAGAATACAGAAAGGCCGCCGGTATCACCGGATGTCATTTCCTTGACGCGTCGAAATACGTGAAGTCGAGCAGGGTCGACGGGGTACATCTCGACGCCCCCGAACAGAAGAAGCTGGCTTCCGCGGTGAAAAAGTCCGTGCTCTCGATACTGGGTGGGAAGTAGCTCTGGCGGGCGCATGCGGCCGGAATTGAAAATTACAGGGCGGCATGTATAATGAAGTCCGTTTCAGTATCGCAGCGCCGGCCTGAATAAAAATCCGAAATCAGCGAACCTGTTTAATACCTATAAGGAGGCTTTGTATGAGCGATTGGAAGGTTGTAAATCACGGACACCCCGATATTAAACCCTCTAAGGATAGGCGGGCCATATTCATTGGCAGGTATCAGCCCTATCACATGGGGCATGTGAGCCTGGTGAAGCAGAAGCTCGATAAGGGCGTCCCCTGCCTGATAATGGTCAGGGACATCCCGCCCGACCCCCAGAACCCGTTCACCACGGAGCAGACGGTTGACATGATCAGAAAGTATCATGCGAGCAAGGGAGACGACGTCGTGGTTATGGTCATACCGGACATCGAGTCCGTAAACTGGGGTAGGGGAGTCGGATACGAAATGAACGAGTTCTTCCCGCCCGAGGATATCGGCTTTATATCCGCGACGAAGATAAGGAACGCTATAGCCGAAGGCAACGACGAGTGGCGGAAGATCGTGGACGAGTCGATCCAGGGTGACGTCGTCAAGTATCTCAAAGGCTGATATTTGCTCCGTAACATCTCTATATTATTTGACTAATTATTGGAACTCTATGCCCGGACGGATGGCCGCAAAACCTCCCTCCGGGTATTCGTGTCATTGTGTTGAATAACCGTTCTTCAGTCTCTCCGGCACCCTGATCCGTTTAACAAGGACTCGATTTCTGAAATAAGTATTATACTATTGAAGAGAAAACGTCGTCCCATGGTCGGGCATAATGGCAAAATCTGATGGCCGTGAAAGCGAATTCGACAACTTTCATGAATTTTACGAATACTATCTATCCGAGCACAGCGCGCCGCTAAACAGACGGCTCCATGTTACAGGGTGCATGCTTGTGCTGATAATCGTACTTTCGGCCCTCCTTTCAGGGGTGTGGGGGATACTCATCCTGGCCCCCATTTTCGGATACGGGTTCGCCTGGGCCGGACACTATTTCGTCGAGAAGAATAAACCCGCAACGTTCAGATACCCGGTCTGGAGTCTCATGGGCGACTGGGTAATGTTTAAAGACGTAATGACTGGTAAGATCAAGCTCTAGACGCATCCTGCCGAACAGTCTTTTTGAGTTCAACGCCGAAGAGAAATTCTATAGACCGTGTTTACATAAACGCACATCTATGGGTAAAATCATTCAGCCCCGTATCTTGTTCTCTTACCGGGTGAAGGCTTATCCGCAATGCCCAGGCTTCTTGTCTTTCAGCATGTAGCTCACGAAATACTCGGGACCCTGGACCCTGTGCTGAGGAATTCCGGGTTCAGGATAAAATACGTCAACTTCGAGCGTCATCCCGATATCACGCCCGACCTCGACGGGTATGACGGCCTCGTCGTGCTCGGGGGCCCGATGAATGCGGACGAGGTCGATAGCTTCCCGAATCTGGCGTGGGAGGTCCACTCCATACGCAGCGCCGTGAAATCGGGCATGCCCGTTCTGGGCATATGTCTGGGCTCACAGCTGATTGCCAGGGCCCTCGGCGCGAGGGTCTATAAGAACGATGAAAAGGAAATCGGGTGGTACGACCTTTCCCCCACCGAGGCGGGCCGCGGGGACCCGCTCATGTCTCACTTCAAAGGAACTGAAAAGATCTTCCAGTGGCACGGGGACACTTTCGACGTCCCCGAAGGGGCCGTGCTCCTTGCTTCTTCCCCTCTTTGCAGGAATCAGGCCTTCCGTTACGGGGAAAACGTTTACGGGCTCCAGTTCCACCTCGAGGTGGACGAGCCAATGGTCGAGAGGTGGCTCCGGATACCCGGCAATAAGAAAGAAATAGAAGAATTAAACGGGAAAATCGACCCCGAGAGGATAAGAAAAGAAACGCCCGAATACGCTCCCCGGCTCAAAGAGCTGAGCGACAGGGCCTTTGCGGAATTCATCGGGTTTTTCGGCTTCAATAAAAAACGCAAGACCCTCCCTTCGAGGTAATATTAACGGATTATTTTTCGTTCGAGTTGTTTGTCTTTTTCGGCGCCTGCTGCTTTCCGAATTTCCTGTAGTCCTCGGCGAACTCCCTTAGCCTCTTGTCGACCAGGTAGTTAATGCTCCCCCTCTTGAACTTTCCGCTCGCCCCCCTTGTCCCCGCCTGCCTCCCCGTCATGGTTTCAATGGCCTGGTCTATCGTCTCGACGGGGTAGATGTGGAATTTCCCGTGTTTGACCGCTTCCACGACCTCTTTTTTGAGCATGAGGTTCTTCACGTTCTGATAGGGTATGACTGCCCCCTGCTCGCCCGTAATTCCTTTAGCCTTGCACACGTCGTAGAACCCTTCGACCTTTTCGTTCACCCCTCCGATCGGTTGTATCTGCCCCTTCTGGTTCACAGAACCCGTGATTGCGAGACCCTGCTTTACGGGGACCCCCGAGAGGCTCGAGAGCAGCACAATGAGCTCGGCCGCGGAGGCGCTGTCCCCGTCGATCGTTTCGTAGCTCTGCTCGAACCCGATGCTCGCCGATAGGCTGAGGGGCTTGTTCTGGGCGTACTTCGCTCCGATGTATCCGCTCAGTATGAGGACGCCCTTATCGTGGATATTGCCGCTCATCCTCGATTTCCTTTCGATATTCACGACGCCTTCGGTGCCCATGAACGTTTCGCACGTTATTCGAGACGGTTTTCCGAACGCGTAGTCCCCCATGTTATAGACCGCGAGCCCGTTTATCTGCCCCGTCACCATGCCCTCGGTATCGACGAGCAGCACGCCCTTCGCTATAAGCTCCTGAATCTTCTCTTCCACCATGTTCGACCTGTATATCTTTTCCTCGACCGCCTTCTCGACATGCGCGCGTTTTGTAAGACCGTCCCCGCCGTCCCGCTTCGCCCAGTAATCAGCCTCTTTCAGGATTTTGGTGATCGAGCCCAGCTGTACCGAAAGCTTGGTCTGATCCCCCGACAGTCTCGAGGAATACTCGATCACCCTTTCGAGTCCGCTCCTGTCGAATGGGTTGAGCCCGTCCCTGTCGCATATCGACTTAATGAAGCATGAGTACTGGGAGAGCGTGGTGTCGTTCCTGTCCACGACGGAGTCGAAGTCGGCTTTGACCTTGAAGAGCTTCCTGAAATCCTCGTCGTAGGCGTAGAGCATTTGATAGATATAGGAATTCCCGGCGATTATAACCTTGAGGTCGAGCTTTATGGGCTCGGGCCTAAGTCCGATCGTGCTCGAATATCCGAACTGCTGGTACAGATCCTCTATCCGGAGCTCCTGGTTCTCTATGGCTTTTTTGAGCGAGTCCCACACGAAGGGGAATTTGAACATGTCGAGCGCTTCGAGCACGACGTAACCGCCGTTCGCCTTGGCGAGCGAGCCCGGGCGTATCATCGTGAAATCGGTGAACAGCGCCCCGAACCTCGCCTCTTTCTCTATTGAGCCGAACAGATTCGGGTAAGTAGGGTGCGATTCGAATATCACAGGCGCACCTTCGGTAAGGGAGTTGTCTATGAACACGTTGACCTTGTACTCTGTGAAAGTCTGCTGCTGCTGCTGCTGCGGCATCCTGAATCCGAAGGGCATCCCGCCCGCCTGCGGGTTCTTGTCCGGGAGGAAGTTGTCGATGTTCTCGAGTATGTGTTTCTGTACCTGATCGAAATAATCTATTATTTGCGGGAACTGCTGGTATTTCTCGCTCAAGCTTTCGATAAGGCCGCGTACGGCGAAAAGGGCGACCCGCCTCTCGAGCTCCTTTAATCTCTCGGCTGCCTCGTTTTCAATCTTACGGGACGCTTTCAGCGCCTCGGCGACTTCGTTGTCCGTCTTTTCCTTTCTTTTTATTATCTCGTTCCTGGCCGTCTCGTCGAGGGCGTTGTACTGCTCCTGCGAGGCGGGCTTGCCCTCGATGAGGGGGATAGTGATTATCCCCGTTGGAGAAAACTGTATCTGTATGTTATTCTCCGCGGCCTTTTTCTGGAGCTCCTCGAAGAGGACGTTCTTCTGCCTCTGGAACTCGTTCATTACGGCCTGCTTCTGCTCCTCGAACTCCTTGCTCTCGAACGCCCTCGGAATGTCGGTTTTCAGGACCTGGAGGAAATCCTCCATGTCTTTCTTGAAAAGCTTCCCCCTGCCGGTGGGGAGCTCTACCGCCTTGGGCTCGTTGGAGTCCTGGAAATTATAGACATAGCACCAGTCGTTCGGCGTGGGCCTGGTCTTGGCTATCCTCGACAGCATGGTCTCTATAGTCGTCGATTTCCCAACCCCCGTCGGCCCAACGAGAAAGATATTATATTCGGCGTAGTCCATTCCTATCCCGAATTCTATCGACTCGACGGCCCTTTTCTGGCCTATGAAGTCCGTGCAGGGAGGCAGGTCTTCGGTTGTATTGAAATTGAGCTGGCTTAGATCGCAAAACCTGTAGACCTGCGAGGCTTTCAGTTCCTGAACCTTTCTCATGGGCATTCTCCTCTTATAATCCCTGTACGTATACTAATTCGGAATCAGGGAGAAATAGTACCATCCCGCGATACCCCTATCAAAAGATATTAGCTCTCGATCGCGGTTTCCGGCCTATGCAGATTATTCTGTATTTACCGGAAAGACGCAAGTTCTATTAACCCGGCTTCGGAGGCTTAATCCCCTGATTCAGGCTTCCTTTTAAAAATCATCATTTTGTTTATCATTATTGCCTTGATATACGGAATGGTCCTGAAGGGACATGCCGTTTCACTTGACTCCAGAGGGGACACGATTGAGACATCTTGCTGCGCTTACGGTTCTGGTATCGGCATTTATTATTCTGGCCTGCGCTTCTCCGGGCTCCCGGTATGACGGGGAGACGGGTAAAGGGCCCCTTTTCCCCGTGGAAAAGGATTTCAACTGGGGATTTATAGACAGAACGGGGGATCTTGTAATACCGTATAAGTATGAAGGAGCGGTGGATTTCTCGGAGGACAGGGCCCTCGTTAAGGTCGACGGCAAATGGGGCTATATAAACCAGTTCGGCATAATGGTCATAACGCCTGAATTCGAGGAGGCGCAGAAATTTTCGGAAGGGTTCGCTCAGGTCAAGATAGACGGCCGTTACGGATTTATCGATAAAGTCGGCAAGATCGTTTCCGAGCCCCGGTTCGAGAAATCGGAGCCGTTCTCGGAAGGCCTCGCCGGCGTGAAAATCGACGGCAGGTGGGGATATATAAACAAAGAGGGGAATATGACAATCCCTCCTGGTTACGACAGGGCGTTCAGCTTCTCGGACGGCTACGCGCTCATAGTGGTCGACGGCAAGGGCGGGTACATAAAGAAAAACGGGAAGGTATTCATTAAACCCAGGTACGAGTGGGCGGAGGGGTACTCGGAAGGGCTCGCCTGCGTCTTCCTCGACGGGAAGTACGTGTATCTGGATAAGTTCGGCGAGGTAAAGCTCAAGACCGACTTCGAGGGCGCGAGGCATTTCAAGGAGGGCGCGGCCGCAGTTACAAAGAACGGAAAGCAGGGTTTTATAAACAAGGCCGGACTCGTTATAGTACAGCCCGAATACGAGCAAGTGGGTGATTTTTCGGAAGGGCTCGCGACAATAAAGCAGAACGGCAAATGGGGGTTCGTCAACAAGAGGGGAGAAGTGGTCATAGCGCCCCGGTACCGGACCGCGGTAAGCTTTTCAGAGGGGCTAGCGATAGTCGAGCTCGGAAACGGCGACTGGGGCTACATAGACAAGAAGGGGAAATTCGTGTGGAAATCGTTCGAATGAATTGCGCCCGGCCGAATGCGTGGCCTCACCCGGGGCTTATTTTCTGAGCCTTCTCACCGGTCTTCTCAGCTTCCGCGTCTCCGTTTTGCGAGGTCTTCAACAGCCCGCCCGTCGAGCCCAGAATAAGAGCCATGCCCAGGAGCGTGGTGGGCTGAAACGCGTGCTGCCATATCAGAAGGTCGTATCCGGCCGAGAACCCGACCCTCATAAAGCCGGCTGAAGCTACGCCCGGGGCCTCTCCGATTGAAAATGCCTTTGTCATGGCGAGCTGGCCCACGGTCCCGAATACGCCGACACCCGCAAGCATGAGGAGGTTCGCCGGTTTTTCCATGAACGAAAAATCGAATTCCCTGCCGAGCACAAAAATGAGTACGAGGCACACTAACGAAGCCGTACCCGAGAAGTGCGCGACGATCGTCCTCGGGTCTATATCCTTCAGTTTCCTCAGCAGTATCATGACAACGGCGCCTGCGAGGGCGGCGAAGAGCGCCGCGAGCCCGGCGATGTTCTGATCGGCAATGTGCGCGTGCTCGACGAGTACGACCCCCGCCATCCCGAGGGCTATGGAGAGCCATACCCTCCTGCTCGTCGTCTCGCCGAGGAGGAACCCCGCCAGGATGGCAACCCATATGGGTCTCGATTCCGTGATGACCGCCACGTCCGATATAGGGAGCTCTGTAAGGGCATAGAACGTAGCAATCATAGCGGCGCAGCCGACCAGGCTCCTAAGCCAGAGAAGGGGCCTGTCGAGGAGGAACGGCTTCAGTCCGGCGCGGCGCGTCAGGACGAGCGCTATCACGAAAGACATGAACATCCTGAGGAACGCGAGTATCAGCCAGTCGCACTCGCTCCCGAGGGCGTGTATGAGAGCCCCCATGGTCGCGAAATCGAACCCGCCCAGGATCATCCAGAAGACCGCCTTGTTGTTCGCGAGCTTGAGGGTACTCAAGCCTTTTTTAATGTTCATCCGGTCTCGCTTTCCGTCGAGTCTGTTCAGACGGTCCCGATAAACCTTCGTTTTCTTCGGCGTGAAATGTTCGGAAGGTCTCTGAAAGTATATTAATAATATACCAGATCGTCGCGGCTCCCTATTAAATCAGGAGATGGTCGTGGTCTTTTAAAAACCTCATGACTATCTGATTGAATTCGTCGGGCTTTTCAATGGGGGGTACGTGCCCGCAGTGTTTAATCGTGACGAGTGTCGAGTTCGTTATCTTCTCCCGGAGAATCCTCGAATACCTGACGGGTATGAGTATGTCCTCTTCCCCCGCTATTATAAGCGTCGGGGCCTTTATTTCCGATACGCGGTCGCGGAGGTCGTGGCTTCTGCTGGCCTTTGAGAGGCTGACGACCGGTCCTACCGGGTTTAACGCCATATTGAACTCCTTCATCGCCAACATCCTGTCGAGGTTCCTCTTCGTGAACTCCTCCGAGAACAGATAGGGTAGGGCTACGTCGTATCTGAGCCCGCTGCCCCCGGCCTCGGCCGAATTTATCCATGATGTGATTATTAGATGGAGCAGCGTATCCACGTGAGAGGACGTGTCCACCAGGACCAGGGCCCCCGTCTTCTCCGGAAAGCCGAGAGCGAAGTGCTGCGCTATCATGCCGCCGTTCGAGAGCCCGATTATATGCGCTCTCTGTATCTCCAGCTTCTCCATGAGTCCCCGGAGGTCCTCTGCGTGCATTTCCTGTGTATAGTCTGTATCCGGCTTGTCCGACCCCCCCTGGCCCCTGCAATCGTATCTCAGAATCCTGTACCTTCGGCTGAACGGCTCCACCTGCAGCAGCCACCCGTTTAAGTCCATGGTCATGCCGTTGATAAAGACTACCGGCGGTCCGTAGCCCGATATCTCGTACTGGAGCTCTATTGAGTCGACCTTTGCTCTAGGCATACTTCTCGGGCACGCCCGGGGAGTCCGTCAAAAGGCCCCTCAGGTCCCTGATGACGTAGTCGGGTTTGGTTTCGGATTGTTTTATGTCCTCTTCGGTAGTCGAGCCCGAGAGCGCGAGTATCGCCGTTATGCCCGCGTTCCTCCCCCCCTGAACGTCGGTGTCGAGACGGTCCCCTATGATCGCGAACCTTTCCCTGTCTCTGTGCAGGTGCTCGGCGAGCGCCACTTCGAACATTATCACCTCGGGCTTGCCGGCCACTACGGCCTTCTTTCCGCACGCGGTCTCGATCGAGGCGAGCATCGCGCCCGTGGCCGGGACGAGCCCTTCCGGGGTAGGGTAGGCGGGGTCGCGGTTCGTGGCGAAGAATTCCGCCCCGCCGCGTATCGCGAGCGTCGCCAGCTTCATCTCCTCGTAGTGGAAATCGGGGTGCCCGCCGACTATGACGAAGTCCGCCCTCTTGGCGTCCTCTCCGCTCACGAGCTCGAGCCCCGTAAGCCTTATTTCGTCCTTCAGCGATCCGCTGCCGACGACGTAAGCGCTCTTGTTCTCGATGTCCGGGTAAGAGTTCCTGATGTGGTATGCGATCGCCATGCCCGAAGTAACCACGTCTCCAGGGCTTACGACTATCCCCATCTCTCTGAGCTTATCCGAGTATTCCGCCGAGGTTTTTCGCGGATCGTTGGTCAGGAAGATTACGATCTTCCCGCTTGTCTTGAGGATGTTTATCGTTTCGACTGCGCCTTCGGTCGGACTCTCCCCCACGTACACTACGCCGTCGAGGTCAATGAGAAAACAGTCGAATAGATCAGCGAGTCTCATTTAGGTTAGTTCGGAGGGGGGAATTCAAAACTTTCCGTCCCGGGGCCCGGACCCGCCGGATTCAGCCCCAGATATGCTTCATAAGCTCTTCCTGCTTATCGTTACCGGATTCCTTTTTGAAGAGCGATATAACCTTAAGCTGGTCGTCCTGCGCGATCTCCACCCCGATAAGGCTCAGCACGTCAACCGCCGCCTGCCTGTAGCCATTGTAAAACTCCTCGGTCTCTCCCGAGGCCCTTACGGTCTTGGAATCGAGAAAAAGGGCTATCGCGGCAAACTCGGGAGGGACGTTGTCCCCGATCTCGAGATGGTATTCCTCCATGTGGCCTACCAGCAGGTGGTTCTGCCACGCCTCGATGACCTTCTCTATCTCTTCCTTTTTCATAACAATAACCTAACTACTATTCCCGCGGGCTTCAAGTGTCCGGGATCCGGCAGAATGCCCGGTGACCGTCCCCCTTAAGCGTTCCTGTTGTGGAGTAGCTTGCTGGCGACGATTATGTTGTCCCTGCCCGCGGTCTCCGCAATCTTGACTGCTTCACTCAGATTGACCTTATCGGAAAGAGTCGCGAGCTTTAGCAGCATCGGCAGGTTGACCCCGGAGATAACCTCAACGTTGTTTTCTTCGAGGAACGTGAGGCTGATGTTGGAGGGCGTCCCTCCGAACATGTCCGTGACCAGCAGTATGCCGTCATTCCGCTTCACCTTTTTAATGGCGTTCTTTATTTCCTGCTTGAAAGTCTCGAATTCCCTGTCGGGGTGAAGGCAGACCCCTTCCATTTTCACGGGCGGGTTCGACGAGAGTACGAAATTCACGGCCGCGATCAACTCCTTTGCCAGCTCTCCGTGGGTTACCACAACAATGCCTACCATCCGGGTTATCTCCTTAACTCTTTGATATGTCCCTGTGTATCGTAACGAGGGACAGGCGTTTGAAATGTTCGGCAAGCTTTCCGGCGATGACGACGGACCTGTGCCTGCCGCCAGTGCACCCTATGGCGATCGTGAGGTATGACCTTCCCTCTTTTTCGTATCTCGGGATCAGGAATTCCAGGAATTCCACGAGTTTTTGTACGTACTCTCTCGTGTCTTCACGGTCCATGACGTATTTCACGATCCGGTCGTCGAGCCCGTTCAGCTCCTTCAGCTCCTCCACGAAAAAGGGGTTCGGCAGGAACCTCACGTCGAACACCATGTCGGCGTCGTATGGGTGCCCGTGCTTGTAGCCGAAGGACAATATGTTGACGAGCAGTTTCTGGGAGCGTGAATTGTCGAATTTGTTTTTAATCAGCTCCTTCAGCTCGTGTACGTTGAAATCCGAGGTGTCGATGCTGTGGCTCGAGAGGTCCTTCAGGTCCCTCAGCATTTCCCGCTCCCGGGATATGCCTTCGAGTATGTTTCCGTTTACCGACAGCGGGTGCTTCCTCCGCGTTTCCTTGTATCTCCTTATGAGCGCCGCGTCCGAGGAGTCGAGGAAGATTACGTCGATCGGATGGCCTTTCTCCTTCAAGTCTTTTATCACCCCGGGCGCGCCCTTGAAAAATACCCCTTCGCGGATATCCACTGCCAGTGCGATCTTATTGATATCCCCCTGGGAATTCTCGCAAAGCTCGATAAACTTCGGCAGCAGCATCATCGGGAGGTTGTCGACGCAGTAATAGCCCAGGTCCTCGAGCACGTTCATTGCGGTGCTTTTACCCGAGCCGGAAACGCCGCTGATGATTACCAGATTAGTCATTAAATTCCATTTTGGCGGTGCGCCCGTATTCAAGTGTCGAAATTATAGGACGAGCGGACGCCGCTCATTTTCAATAGCTGATTTCGTGCGCCTACTTCTATTATAGTAGCTGTATTTCTGCCGGGGCTTACGGGGATGACCAGATGGGGGAGTTGTACTCCGAGGATGCTGTAATTGCCGGTTTCGATTCCGAGCCTGTCGTATTCCGTGCCCGGATCCCACTGAACAAGCTCTATGACCATGTCTATCTCTCTTTTGTCCATTACCGATGTCGTCCCGAACAGGTCTTTGATATTAATTATACCCACACCCCTGACTTCCATAAGGTGTTTTATCCGCTCGGGGCCGTTTCCGACGAGCTTCGTAACGCCGACTTTCCTAATCTCGACGATGTCGTCAGAAATGAGTTTAGAGCCTCTGTTTATTAAGTCAAGTGCGCATTCGCTTTTGCCGATACCGCTCTTTCCGAGTATCAGAACGCCCAGCCTGTGTATGTCCATAAGTACTCCGTGGACAGTCGCAAAGGGTGCGAGCCTGATCTCCAGTATGTCCTGAAGGAGCGATATCAGCTTTCCCGTATAGAGCTTGGTCGTAAAAAGGGGAATGTCCCTTCTGTTGCAGGACGTCTTGAGCGCTTCGTCCGGCTCGAGCTCTTTTGAAATAATAAAGCAGGGGACGTCCTGGAACGCGAGGCTCTTGGTAACACTCTCTTTCTCGATCCCCTTCAATCTTTCGAAATATGCTATTTCTGTCTTGCCGAGTATCTGGATCGTGCCCTGTTCAAGCTTCAAGTCCGGGTCCAGGAGTTTCAGACCCGGTTTCTGTATCCTGTCCGAGCATATCTCGCGGGAGAGCCCCTTGCGGCCCGCGATGAGCTCGATCTGGAGGTCATCGCCCCACGTTTTTAGCAGTTCTTCGACTCGGAGAGTGGTCACGATTTCAGAGTCTCGCGTCTTCCATGATTATGGAATCGTATATCTCGTCCGGCGTTTCGAGGGTCATCAGCTTACCTCGGAGTTCCGGGTTCTTGAATATCTTGGAGATCCTGGCGAGCAGCTGTATATGAGCCCCGATGGAGGTCTCGGGGGCGACCAGTATGATGAACAGGTGTGTCAGCTTCGAGTCGAGCGATTCGTAGTCTATGCCTTCTATGCTTCTGCCGAAACCGGCTATGATATTCGATACGCCGCTCATCTTGGCGTGCGGTATCGCGACCCCCGAATCGACGGCGGTGCTGCAGAGTTTTTCCCTTTCAATGAGCGCTTCGATCAGCGTTTCGTCATTGATATTCGGGTGGGCCGCGGCTAAATTCTCCGCGAGCTCCCTGAGTACATCAGGCTTCGACCTGGATTGGAGGTTGGGGATAACCGTTTTACGTTCGAGCACATCGGAGATTTTCATTGCGTCGCTTGCCGGCTTCAGGGCTCGATCAGGGTTAGTTGTCCTCTGTCGTCTATATAAAGCACGTTCATTTCGTTGCTGGCGCTGTTTCGGAAGGTGACGAAGTTCGCGTCGGAGACGCGTATCTGCAGGGAAGCCTCTTCGATCGTCATGGGCTTTTTGGGCAGCCTGCGTACCTTTATATTCGTCAGTTTACCGATACCGCTTTCCGGGGCGCCTTCTTTATTCTTTGCAGCCGTCCTTCTCTTGGACGTTTTCTTTTTGTCCGTCTCTTTTTTGAGCTGCTTGATGATTACGTCTACGGCGCTGTCGATGGCCGTGTACATGTCCGTGGTTTCGAACGAACTTGCGGCCTTGAGATTCCTGCTGTTGATGGAGATCTCCGCCGTGTCTCTGAACTTCTCGGAAGACAGTACGAAGTTCACGTCGCATGCCTCGGCGCCTGATCTCAGATACTTCTCTATCCTCTTTGATTTCTTGACGGCATAAGACTTAAGCTTTTCGGGGTCACGGTTACTGTTTATATGTCTCGTCGTTACTCTTACTTTCATTTCTTTTCTTCCCTTTTTGTGCGGCTCTGGTCGAAGAAGATGGTATTTTAAGGGTTTTTCTATATTTAGCAACAGTTCTTCTGGCTACGATCACATTCTTTCTCTCGAGTATTTTAGATATGTCCTCATCCGAGTAGGGACTCTCCGGGCGTTCCTCCGCCACTATTTCTTTGATCATGGATTTAACCCTTTCGAACGACACTTCCTTGCCGTGAGAGGTCTCGATTTTTCTTGAAAAGAGGGCCTTCAGCTCGATCGTCCCCTGGGGCGTCTGTATGTATCTCCGGCTGGTGATTCGGCTCACTGTGGATTCGTGAACGCCGACCGATTGCGCGACGTCCTTCAGTATGAGAGGCTTTATATAATCTTTGCCGTGCTCGAAGAAGTCTCTCTGCACGTCCACAATCTTGGCAATTATCTTCCTGACGGCGGCCTCGCGCTCGTCGAGGCATTTCATTATCCTCTGCGCCGCTTCTATCTTCTCTTTGAGGAAAATTTTCGCCTCCGGCGGCAGGCTCTTCTCCTTCTTGAGCAGGTTCCTGTAGTAGCTGCTGATCCTGACTTTCGGGAAATCCCGGTTCAGCTGGACCTGGAGCTCGTTGCCTACCTTGTACACGTAGAAATCAGGGACTATGTATCTTTCCGGGTCCTTTTCGTAATAAGGCCTCCCCGGCTTGGGCTCGAGCGTGGATATAACGGTGAGCGCTTCCTTGATGTCCTCGGCCGGGCATTCGAGTTCCTCGGCGATCTCGAAAAGATCTTTTCCGCTCAAATCCTCAAGGTGGTCTTCGATGAGCTTTATGATGATGCAATCCTCGGTATATCCGAGGTCGAGCGCCTGTATCCTCAGGCATTCCCTCAAATCCCTGGAGCACGATCCGGTGGGGTCGAAAGTCGTCTGTATCCTGGTCAGCACGTATTGTATCTTTCGCAGGAGTTCTTCGTCGGGTTTCGAGGAATCGTCATCGGGGGCTGTGCTTACCATTTCCAATCCGCCCTCCGCGACCGGCGACGCCTGTTCCCGACCGTTGAGGCAGAGCTTCCCGATCCCCTCGACGTCGATTTCGAGGTAACCGTCCTCGTTCGTATTCCCAATTATGATCGAGCCTATCTGCTTCTCTTCCGGGGTGAAATCGGAGACTTCGAGCTGCCACGTCAGGTGTTCCGTGAGAGAGTCGGGCGAGCTTACCCTGTTCTCCCAGGCCTGCTCCTCCTCGCCGTCGTCCATGTACTGTCTCGACGAGTAATGCGGCATATCGCTCGACTCGCCCCCGAACAGCCGGCTGTCCCCGGTTATTCCGAAATCGACCGCTTCTTCGGCCGGGCTGTTTTCGTTTTTTTCTTTGGCTTCTTCCGTCTCTTCCAGGGTCGGGTTTTCTATCAGCTGTTCTTCGAGGTAGTCCTTCAGCTCGAGCGTGGTCATCTGTATGAGCTTCAGGAACAGCTGAAGCTCCTGTGTCAATATCAGGCGCTGCTGGAGCACCTGCCTCTGTGAGGTGGTTTGGCTGAGATTAATACTCATAACCCGCTCGTGTAATTCTGGTCGGAACCCCCATCAAATTCCATGCCAATTCTTTTATATACTACAAGCTTATAATCTATTTGTCTAAAATACCAGCGTTTTTTATTATCTGCGGGCCGTTTGCACGCGCTGATAGCGTCCCGCCGGTAGGCTCCGCGGCCCGGGGCGGGTATAATTTTAACCTGATCTTGTAAGGGGAACACGAGAATGGAGCTTCAGGGACTCGGAAAGCTGATAATCATTTTGGGCATATCGCTCGTGGTCATAGGCCTGCTAATAACCTTCGCGCCCAAGATACCTTTGTTAGGCAAACTGCCGGGGGACTTTTACTTCAAACGGGGGAACGCCTCGTTCTATTTCCCTCTCGCTACGTCGATACTCGTAAGCGTAATAATTTCTATTATCCTGAGCGTGATATTTCGCGGCAGGTAGAGGGTTCAACGCAGAGCGGGTCTCTGGCGGTATTTGTAGGTTTCAAGTAATTCGGGGACAAAAGATGATGCAGGGGTCGGGATTAAAAGCTGAGACAGCCCCGGATCGACGGCTGCCCTGATGTACTCAGCAAAGTGCGTCCGATTCGATTTGAATTCAGTCCGGTCACCCAAAGACAGTGGCAATGTTGCATTCGACCGAATGCGACCAATTGCTCCCTTGTTCGCAATTGCTGTTTGTTAACAACCGTTGCTCGCTTGAAACGGTACTTGCATGCAATCGGAGTCGGGAATGACAAAGGAAGGAGAAAGGTTTTTTCTATCCTTCATTTCCTTTCCTGAAACAAGTTCAGGATAGGGATGAAAAGAAGGGAAAGACTAAGAAAGAGAAAGGCAAAAGATAGATTTCCCGCGTTTTATATTCTACTACCCGGATGAAGTTTGAGAAGAAAATGAGCAATCAGCCTAGGGCGTCCTACTTCTCGCTTGCTCGAAGTCGTGGTCGAAATGACGAGGGAAGGAGATGCTTGGGTTCGTATGCCTGCGGGCGCTCACCCGCCGCAAATTTTGTAATGTCGGGAGAGGAAAAAGACGAGATTGCCGCGTCGCATACTTCGTAATTTGGCTTGTGTGACCCTAGTGCATAAATGGATGAGCGTACTTGCAATCAGCCGAGGGCGTCCGATTTATTTTGGCTTCAATAGAGCCCCCCGAGAACAGAAGCACATGAGTATTTAACCAGGGGCGACCGAATTGTTTTGGCTTCGTCAGGTTGTTCCCAGGCATAGGCGTCGT
>CADEFK010000022.1 GCA_902826595.1 uncultured bacterium
AATATAAAACCAGAAGGCGGACTGCACCCATAAGGACAGCCCGCCTTTTTTTTATGCCGCTGAGCGCACGCCCCGATTTATAACGCCTGCAAAGTGTGTTATCTTTTCTTCAAGCGTGCTCAACTTCCACCTTGTAAAATCACAGATTGACTCGATGATAAAGGAGAGGAAGGATTTCGCATGCGAGCTTTCGGATAAGATAACCCTCGCTAAAGAGGAGTTGAGGCTTAAATCGGATAACTGGGAGGAGCTCTCCCGGAAAGTCGAGGAGAGCAGGACCTCCTGGCTCGTAGCCGGAATTTCCTCGCCGCCCGGTATTGCACGTCCCCTTTCCGAGCGCCCCCGTAACTACACGGCCCTTTCCTCCGACGGCTCCCAGATATTCCCCGACAGGCACGAGGCGCTGCCCTGCTACCTGATCAATATAAGCTCCATAGCTATCACCTACGGGGATAAGGCGGGGGCCAGGCTAGGTTCGGGGCCGTCTCTCTTCTACAGGGACGAGGACAGGTTCACCACGTGGGGAGGGAAAAGGATTCCTGCCGACGGCGAGGTCATATCACTTAAAAGAACGCTTATGGAATTCGAGAGGATCCTCGAGCTCGTCAAAGGCGGCGAAGCGGAGGAAAACACGATCGCCCTTTCCGACGGTACGCTCATCCTCTGGAGGCTCGAAGCCGCTCCGCCCGACTTCAGGAACGGCATCATGGCTCCGTTCCTCCGCATATTGGAAGAATTCAGGTCCCTCCGGGTCCCTGTAGCGGGATATATAAGCTATCCCGGGAGCACCGACGTGATAAATGCGCTCAGGGTGGGCCTCTGTCCCGAGAAGGTAAGCCTCTGCAACCAGTGTCCCTACACGGAGCTCCCCGAGCTTCCGTGCTCCCCGATCGAAGGGCTTACGGACAGATTCCTCTTTTCGACGGTGCTCGATACGGGCGAGGCTTCCGCAGTTTTCAAGAGCTCGTCTAAGATACTGGAGATGTACGGGGATCATCATATTTATTTCTTTTATATCAATATCGGTGAGGAAATAGCCAGAGTCGAGGTCCCCGAATGGGTCGCCGGGGACGCCGGCCTGCTTACGATGGTCCATACCCTCATATTCGATCAGGCGAGAAAAGGGAAGGGTTATCCGGTGTCGATCGCCGAGGCGCACGAGCAGGCGGTGGTGAAGGCGAAGGACAGGGATTTCTTCTTCTCGCTCATAAGGGAAGCGATGGTCAAATCGGATTTTGCGGTTACAGTATCGAGAAAAGGATTGTCCAAGAGGATCCCGGGCGTATGAGCGGTTATATAGGCGAAGTTATAGAATCGGGTACGAAGGGCTTTATCGCGCGTTCCCCAAGGGTGGGGGAAGCCCCTTCCTTCGGGAGCTTCGTAAGGACCGATGACGTCTCCCCCGTTTACGGGCTGGTCTACGAAATAATCACCGGGAGCAGGGAGCCGGGGAGGAAGCCCGACGCCTACGATATGAGCATGGAGGAGCTCAGAAGGGAGCAGCCCCAGATATTCGAGCTCCTGAAGACCGAGTTCCACGTGCTCACGCTCGGATATCTAGACCGGGGGAAGATAAGGTTCGCGCTTTCGCCCCTCCCCCCGCCCATACATTCCTTCGTTCTTGAGTGCACTGACGATGAGAAAGAGGCGCTCTCCTCTGAGGATTTCTTCCTGAGGGCGATTATTACATCCCCGAACGTTCCCTCGGACGATCTCATCATTTCATCGCTCCTGGGTGCGCAGAGGGCGAGGAAAAACGACAAGGACTTCATGGTCAGGATGGGAAAGAGTCTGTCGAGGTTCCTGAAGGACGATTACGAAAGGCTTGCCTCCATTCTGAGGCGCTTGTTGTAGGCAGGCGCATTCAGTCGAATATTCTTATCACGTTTTCATAATCTGCGAGGTGCTCGAAGAGGTAGTCGGGACTGTGTTCCCGAAGCTCCGTTAACGAATATCTCCCGGTGGCGACCGCCACGGTTACCGCCCCTGCCGCGCGGCCGTGAACTATGTCGTGGGGCGTGTCGCCTATGACGTATACTTTCTCGAAATCTTCCGAATCCTGTAAGTGTCCTCTCGCCCGCTCTACGGCGATCCTGATGAGCGCTTCCCTGCTCCCCGAGTCGGATCCGAAACCCCCGACGCTGAAATGGGAGTCGAGCCCCGATTTCCTCAGTTTAATCCGCGCCCCGCGCTCTATGTTTCCGGTCGCGATCCCGAGCATTAAATCGGCTCTCGACGAAAGGCGCTCAAGCAGATGCGGAATCCCGGGCATTATCTCGATCCGGCAATTTTCAACCTCTTCTTCGAGGAATAAAACATATTCCCCGAATAATTCCCGGGCCTCCTCTTCCGTGTAATCCCTCGAAAGCCCGTTCCCGTACATCTCCCTCAGTATCAGCGGGTCCGTTTTACCGGCCGCGTCTATGCCCCTCATGGCGTCTGCGAGACCGTGGAGCTTCTCGAACGCGCGGTTTGCGGCCCTCGTCCCCGCGCCGTCCGTGAGGAGTATCGTGCCGTCGATGTCGAAGAGCAGGAGTTTCATGAATTTGTTCGCTCAGACCTTTTCTATGACTGTCTTATAAAAATCGAGCTCGAGGGCCCAGAGCTCCTCCGCCCTCGCCCCGGCGTCACGCAGGAGCCCCTCGTCCGGATGCTCCTTTTCGCTGATATCCTTGAGGACAGCCCCTATATCGCTCCACTTCTTCCCTATATGGTTCATCCTCGCCGGGAGTCCGAGCCCGCGTAGGCGGGGGACGATGTCCTCGGCCTCCTTAAGGAAATCCCTGTAAATCCATCTGAACCCCGCCCCTGCGACTCCCCTTTTCTTTATCACCTGGTACCCGAACCGCGCGCACCATTTCCAGTCGGGGGCGTCCTTCCAGTTGGGGAGGTCCTTCGACCATTCCCCGATCAGCCGGACCCCTGACTCTCCCCTCACCCCTCTTACACCTTCAAGCATCTTGAATGCGTTAAGCCGTATCGCTTCGGGGACTATATCCGCGAGCGGCCTCACATTATTCCCGGTATCTATATCCATATAGTTGTAATTGAGCGGGTTTGAGGGGTCTTTAGAGCCCATCCCCTCGAGGAAGTCCGCGTATGGGACGGAGAGGAGGCCCTCGAATTGCGTATCGGCGACGTACATGACGCCGCTCTCGTCGTCATAGCCCCAGACGGACACTATATGCCCGGGGAAGTGTGTGGAGGACTTGTAGTAACCGAGATAAAAGATATCCGTCTGGATTATCACCGGCACGTCTCTATCGAGCGCCTTCTTCATTGTTCCGAGCGTGTCGTTGTCCGCGTGCTTCCAGGACGCCGGGCCCGCGGCAAGGCTGAAAAACGCCGGCTCCATCTCGGGCCCCCTTACGAATATCATCCTCGTCGGGCTTATGTCCTCATTAACCGAGTAATAAAATCCGAGCCCGGCCCCGAGGCCGAAGCACAACGCTTCTGACCACGGGTGCCCGTAGTACGTCATCACGTCCCTCAAGGCCGCGGAGCCGCAGTGTATGCCCGGTATGTGGACCCAGTTGTCGATAATCTTTTTCACAGGGATATAAAATTACCATAAGATGGGACAGGACGCCGTGATGCGCGCCCGCGCCTGCGGGAATGTCGGATTCAATGCTCCGCCCGCTCCGAGCCCGGAGCCGGTGTACGACTATAGGCATAATACGAAAGTATTATCCTCGGGCGGATATGAGAAAAAAGGAGTACTTGAAATCAGTACTATCGTCCTCTGTTTTCTCGGTTTAATCGGGTTTATATTTTATTTAGATTTACGGTGATGGTTAGGTAGTTTGGATTATTACTAATTTCCTGTAGCGCGGAGAAGAATCCGCGGATTCTTCATATTGACCAGCCATCATCCTCCATAGGGTGAGCCGGTGAAACTCGTTTTCGCTGGCTTACCCTTGTTTTTTTTGGCCCTTGTTATCCCACTCCCCGTACTGACGCCATAAGGCGGTCCTGCCTGCGGATATTCCGTTTAATCGCCAAACCGTTCTCGGCAGGGGTTTAATAAAGGTTCGGATCCGCATGGTCTGTTTTTGCGGCTCAGAAGGCTCATTTGCCGTTAGGGCGGTTCGAATGTACCGGGCATTGGATAACAAAGAGCGGCCCCCGCCGGGGGGACCGCTCTTCTATCTTCAGTTGATTTCTACTTTGATCTCTTTGGGTTTCGCTTCCTCTTTCTTGGGCAGCGTGACCTCGAGCACGCCGTCCTTGTAGGCGGCTTTGATGTTTCCGCTGTCCACCTTGTCCGAGAGTGCGAACGTCCGCATGAAGCTTCCGTAGCTCCGTTCGATTCTCAGATAATTGTCTTTTTCCGTCTTTTCCTCGAACTTCTTCTCGCCTTTGAGCGTGAGGACATTGTCGTTGATATCGATCTTGATGTCCTCTTTGCTGACGCCTGCGAGCTCGGCTTTCAATACGTAGCTGCCTTCCGTTTCATATACGTCGACATTCGGATGCAAAGCCACGTTTGCCGGGGTTGTGACGGGGGAGTATGCGTTCGCGGTCTCGTCGAACCACTTGTCGAAATCCCCGTACAGCGGTCTGAAGCTCCTGAAGGGTTCCCAAACTTTTATTCTCATCTTTTAATACCTCCGTTGGTATCGGTCTTAACTTCTTATTCAGAAAATATTCACGGTTCCCGGGCAGTCAAGGCCGTTTTTTATTAAAACCAGAAAATACAGCTATGATAATGGCTTTTTACGCAAGGAGGAAAGATCATGCTGACGGCCGAAAGAATAATCAAGCTTTACAATATGAAACCGCTCCCCGGGGAAGGGGGGTATTACGTCGAGACCTACCGTTCCGAGGAGATAATAGAAAGAACGTCCCTCCCGGACCGCTATGATTTGGATAAGCCCTACGGCACGGCCATATTCTATCTCCTGACCCCGGACACATGTTCGAGGATGCACAGGCTTAAAAGCGACGAGGTATACCATTTTTATATGGGCGACCCCGTAGAGCTCGTGCTCATACACCCGAGCGGGACGATCAAGGTGCTTTTTTTAGGACACGACATAAGGGCGGGTCAGTTCGTGCAGGCGGTCGTCCCGGCCGGAATATGGCAGGGAGCCTTTCTCCTTGAAGGGGGTCAGTTCGCGCTCATGGGCGCCACGGTCTCCCCGGGGTTCGATTTTTCGGACAGGGAAATGGGAACAGGCAAGGAACTTCTCGAACAATACCCTCAGCACAGCGACATCATAACGAGGCTTACTGAGGACTAGAGCTTCACCTCTATGTAGGCCTCTTGCTTGATCTTGTCGAGCCATGTTTTTAACTGAGCTTCTGCTTTCTGTTTGTAAAGCGTCTCCGTGATTTCCTTTCTGGTCTGCTCGTCTATCGCGAGCACCTTGCCCGATTCCGCATCAGAGCCGGAATCATTCTCCACTTTCTCCACCTTTTCCGACTCGGTCCTTTCGAGGACTTTGATAACGTGGTATCCGGCAGGAGACTCGACGGGGCCGGTTATCCCCCCGACAGGCGTGGTATCCACAGCTGCTTCCAGGGTCTCGATGAGGTCGCCCTTCTTGAAATAGCCCAGGTCTCCGCCCCTATCCGCGGAAAGGTTGTCCTCCGAGTATTCCTTCGCGAGGGCCCCAAAGTCCTGCCCGGACTTGGCGAGCTCCGCCACTTTGTTTGCCTTCTCTGCCGCGTCGGGTGTTCTCGTCGATATGAGTATGTGCGCGATCTTTACCTCGCCAACCTGTGTCTCGGTGCCAACCTGTGTCTCGGTGACTGGCGTGCTGGTGCTCCCGGGGGCGCTCGTCCCGTACTTCTCAACGTAATAATCCTGTATTTCTTGTTCGGTCACCACTATTTTATTCTTGAGCTGCGATTCGAGGAGCTTGTTCCCGAGGGTCTGGAGCCTCCACTGTTCCCTGAAGCTCTCGGGAGTCAGGTTCTGTTTCTTAAGCACCTCCACCATCTGTTCGTCGTTCAGGCCGAACTTCTGCTGTACCTGCTTGATGCTGGCGTCGAGCTCTGCTTCGGAGACTTTTATGCCGAGCTTTTCCGCTTGCTGCTCGAAAAGCTTCTGCTCGATCATCTGCTGAAGCACCGAATTCTCGTCTATGGCTTCGGTCGAGGTTGGGTTTATACTGAGCGCGAGCTCCCTTACCTCGGACAGGGTTATCACGTCCTCGTTCACTATCGCGACCACGCGGTCGACCGTTTCTCTCGAATTCGCAGCGCCGGCAAAGGCCGCAAGCGCGGCGATTATATATAATACAGCCGTTAACTTCATTCTCTGGTTATTCACTTTTCATGCTCTCCTCTAGTTTGTCGCTGTAAATCTCGACCCCCGATTCTTCCCTGAGGCCGTATACATACTCGACAAGCTTTTCGTTTATCAACTGGGATTCGATCTTGCGACGTGCCTGGCCTTCGGGGATAGACGCCGCCCCCTCGTTTATCTTAATTATAAAGTATCCGCCATCAACTTCCAGCGGATCGGTAATTTCCCCCTCTTTCATCCCGAAGAGCTCTTCGTCGACGGCGGGGCCGAATCTGCCCCGTTGCATATACACAGTCTCCCCGTCTTTTTTCTTGGATGCGCCGTCGTCGGAGAACAGCCTGACGAGCTCTTTCCAGTCCTCGCCCGCTTTAGCCCTCTCCGACGCCTCCCGGGCTTTTGCCAGCGCTGTTTCCTTTGTTATCCCACTGCTGCCGGGGCCGGTCTTTATGAATATCTCGCTTATACCGAGCTGTTCGTAATCCTTGCGGTGCTCCCTGAAATAGCTCCCGATCTCGGCGTCGCTCACTTCGATGTCTTTTAAAATTTCCTGTCCGAACGTCTGGCCGATGAGCTGTTTTTTGAAATTTTCGGTCTTCTCCATTACGTCTTTCCTCTCGCCGATACCCCTCCTGACGGCCTCCGCATAAAGGACCTTCTGGTTGATGTATATGTCCAGGAACTCGCTCATTTGTTGAGGCGAGGATTGATAGAGCTTTCTTTTCTTAAACGGCATCCTCTCGAGGGCGCGCGAGAGGTCCTCCATGGTTATCTCCTCCTTGCCGACGACCGCGACGACGCCGGGTCCGGCTCCCTTTTCCCTCCGTCCCCCGCGGCCGGACTCGTAGAAATTGTTAAAATCACTGCAGCCCGCGAGTAAGGCGATCGCGATAAATACGACCATACATCTCATGCGCGCTTATCTCCCCTTGATCATTTCGTTCCGCTTCTTTTCAGCCGTCCCCTGGCCCCTCAGATTCTCAAGCGCCTTTCTCGTTTCTCCGAGCGGGTCCGGTTTCTCGTAATAAACTTCCAGTCTGCCCGAAGGTGAGAACCTCCGGTGCAGATCCGATTTAGCGGCAAAAATCAGCGCCGCCCTCTTGTTCCCGATGTCCGCTTTCTCCACGCCCAGTTTTTTCATCATTATCTTAAGGCCGATAACCTTTATGAGCGCGGACGCCGGCGCGGGTATCTCGCCGAACCTGTCCCGGAGCTCCGCCGTCATTTCCTTTATGCCTTCCTCGGTGGTTATGCAGGAAAGCCTCTTATAGGTCAGGAGCCTCTCCGAGTCGTTTGAAATATAGTCGTCCGGTATGAAAGCCGGAGTGCTGACCGATATGTCGGGCTCGGCCTCCTCCTCGGGGGTTTGGCCCTCGAGCCTCCGTACGGCCCCTTCCAGCATGTCGAGATATAGCTCGAGCCCCACGTCGGCGATGTGCCCGGACTGCTCGACCCCGAAAAGTTGTCCGGCCCCCCTTATCTCGAGGTCCGAGAGCGCGAGCTTGAAACCGGACCCGAGCTCCCTGAATTCGGAAATCGCCTTCAGCCTCCTCCTCGCGTCGAACGTGAGCGCGGCCGCGCCCGGGACGAGGAAGTATGCATAGGCTTTCCTCTCCGACCTCCCGACCCTCCCCCTCAGCTGGTAGAGATCCGAAAGGCCGAACGTATGGGCGTCGTCGATTATTATCGTGTTGGCTCTCGGAATATCGAGCCCCGATTCCACTATAGCCGTCGTGACGAGGATGTCTACTCTGCCCTCAATGAAATTAGAAATCGCCTTTTCGAGGTCCCTTTCCCTCATCCTACCGTGCGTGACCTCGATGCTCGCTCCGGGGAAGAGCTTTCTGATTTTATCCGCGGCCCTGTAGATGCCCTCTATCCTGTTGTGGATAAAGAATACGCATCCGCTGCGTTCGAGCTCCCTCGTCACCGCTTCCTCGATGATCTCCGGGCTCGATTGGTGTATGTAAGTCTCTATCGTCTGCCTGCCCTCGGGGGGAGTGTTTATAAGGCTGATGTCGCGTATTTTCGCGAGCGAGAGCTGGAGCGTCCTGGGTATCGGCGTCGCGCTCAGGGAAATCGTATCGACGCCCTCTTTTATCTTTCTCAGTTTTTCCTTCTGAGCCACCCCGAACCTGTGCTCTTCGTCTATTATTACGAGCCCGAGGTCCTTGAACTTTATCTTGTCGCTTAAAAGCTTGTGCGTGCCGATGACGATGTCTATCTTCCCTTCCCCGAGTTTCGACTTTATCGTGCTCTCCTCTCTGCCGGTCCTGAACCTGGACAGCGAATCGATCGTGACGGGATAGCCCTTGAGCCTCGCAAGCGCCGTCTTGTAGTGCTGCTCGGCGAGGAGCGTGGTCGGCACGAGGAACGCGACCTGCTTGCCGTCCGTGACTGCCCTGAAGGCCGCCCTCAGTGCCACTTCCGTTTTCCCGAACCCGACGTCCCCGCAGATAAGCCTGTCCATGGGTCTCGGCGCCTCCATGTCGTTCATCACTTCCTCGATCGCCGCTTCCTGGTCGGGCGTTTCCTCGTACGAGAACCCGAGCTCGAACTCCCTGAACATCTCGCCCCTCGGGGAGTACCCGTACCCCTTGAGCGCTTTTCTCCGGGCGTAGAGCTCGAGGAGCTCCTTCGCCACGCTTTCCACCGCGGCCCTTACCCTCCTCACGCGCCGCCTCCAGCTCTCCTGCCCGAGCCTGTCTATTTTCGGGGACTTCCCCTCTCCTATATATCTCTGTACAAGCTTCAGCCGGTCGATGGGCACGTATACCTTGTCGCCGCCCGCGTACTCGCATTGTATGAAGTCTCCCTCCGCATCCCCGATCTTGAGCCTCTTGAGGTTCCTGAATATCCCTATGCCGAAATCCACGTGCACGATATAATCCCCGGGCTTGAGCTCGCTGAATGACGTGATGAACGCGGACGGCGCGTCCGGGCCCGCCCTGCGGGACGTCCTCTCTCTCTTTTCCCCGAATACGTCCCCCTCCGTTATGATTTCGGCCTTCGCCTCTGCCAGCCTGAAGCCGTGCGAGAGCTCGCCCGTGTACGCGTCTATTTTCGTTATCCCCCTTTCTCTCAGGAGGATCAGTAATTTTTCGAGCTCGCTATGGGTCTTGAAAACAAACTGCAGCGAATAACCCTTCTGTCTCGCTTCGTAGATCCGCTCGTCTATGGCGTCGACCGGTGACTCGGATTCCCTCCTCACCTCGATCGACGCCGGTTCTCCGGCGAACTGTATGGTCTTTCTCTGATCGCCCGGGAATTCGAGATCGCGTATCGGGATGTTCTGGAACCTGCCCTCAGCTTCCCTGACTTCGTTCTCGGTGAAGAAGAGCTCGTCCATGCCGGGCGAGATCTTGAGATTCTTAATCAGGAAATTCTTCGTCAGGGGAAGCGACTCGGCGAACGCGCGGACGGATTTCAAATTGTCCTCCGGGTCGTCTGTAATGATGAGCGTATCCCCGGGCAGGTATTCGAGCGCCGAGCCGGGCTCAGGGTAGAATGCCGGCAGCAGCCACTCGACGTTCCGGAACCTTATTCCCTTCTCGATGTCCTCGATGACCGGGAGTTTTTCCCTCGCCGTAACCCCTCGTTCCGAGGCCCTGTTCTTAAGGTATTCGACGGCGCGCTCGAGCGGCCCGCTGTCCATTACGATCTCGGAAGCGGGCAGTACCTCTGCGCTCTCGATCCTGTCCATGGATTTCTGGCTCTCCAGGCTGAAATGCCTGATCGATCCGATTTCGTCGCCGATGAATTCGAGCCTTACCGGGTATTCGTATCCCGGGGAAAAGATGTCTACTATCGAGCCCCTCCCGCTCATGTCCCCTTCGCTTTCCACGAAATCGGTGAGCGCGTAGCCTGATTTTATGAGCCTCGAAATCAGGACGTCCCTGTATATGACGCCTCCCTTGACGACACGGATGACGGAGTCGGCAAAAGAATTTCTGGGGATTGTCTTGTCGAAGAGGGCCGGGGTCTCGGCGACGAGCACCCCTCCGCTGATCGCCGAATTCAGCCAGGCTATGCGGTCGGCACCCGACTTCGACGCCGACGTGGAGAACAAGGGTTTTCCCGTCCCCACCTCTTTTCTTAACAGGACGGGGGGTTTCCCGCCCAGAAAGAACGAGAGCTCGTGTGAGGCTGATTCCGCCCGCTTCGCCGTCGGGGATAAAACGAGGAGCGGCCGATTAGTCGCCTCCTTCAGCGCGTAAATGAGAAAGAATCTGGACGACCCGCCCAGACCGGAGAGCGGAATCTCCCTGTCCCCGGCCTCTATCCTGCTGCAGAGGTCCCTGAACTTCCCGCTTTCGCTTAGCTTTCCCCTTATACCCTCGAATCTGCTGCGCGGAATGTCTCTCACCCTGAATAGTATATACGTGACGTATTCATTCTCTGAGCGCGCGGGCTATGAGATTGCCCATCTCCCTGCACCCGACCCTCTTCGTCCCTTCCTGGTATATGTCGGCGGTCCTGTACCCTTTCTCCAGGACCGATTTGACGGCGTTTTCGATGTCGTTTGAAGCCGCGCCCATGTCGAACGAGTACTTGAGCATCATCGCACAGGTGAGGAGCGAGGCTATCGGGTTCGCCAGGTCCTGCCCCGCTATATCCGGGGCGCTCCCGTGCACGGGCTCGTATATCGCCCCCGCGCCGATGCTCGCCGACGGCAGCATGCCGAGGGACCCCGTGAGCTGCGCCGCCTCGTCGCTGATTATATCTCCGAACATGTTCCCCGCGAGCATGACGTCGAAGCTCCGGGGCCTCCTTATAAGCTGCATTGCGGCGTTATCCACGTACAGGTGCTCGAGCTCCACGTCAGGATATTCGGCGTCGCGCACCCTCGTTACCACTGTCCTCCAGAGCTGCATCACTTCGAGCACGTTCGCCTTGTCGATGGACGTCACCTTGTTTCTTCTCTTTCTCGCTATACCGAATGCGACCCTCGCAATCCTCTCGATCTCCCCGGTCGTATATACGAGCGTGTTGAACCCCTTCTCCCCGCCGTCCGGGAGCTTCTCTATACCCCGCGGTGTGCCGAAGTAGATACCTCCCGTGAGCTCCCTCACGACCATTATATCGGTCCCTTCAACGACCTCTCTCTTCAGGGTCGAGGCATCCGCGAGAGCCGGGTAGACCACGGCCGGCCTCAGGTTCGCGAACGCGTCGAGCTCCTTTCTCAATGCCAGCAGCCCGCTCTCTGGTTTCTTCGAATGCTCGAGGTTCTCCCATTTTGGTCCCCCGACCGCCCCCATAAGCACCGCGTCCGAGGCTTCGGCCTTTTCAAGCACCTCTTTCGTTATCGGGACTCCGTGCGCGTCTATGGAGCTTCCCCCGAAGAGCTCTATTTCGAACTCGAAGCCGATGTTGTGTTTTTCATCCAGGATTTTGAGTATATCGAGACTCACATCCGTAACTTCAACCCCTATGCCGTCGCCGGGCAAAACGAGTACCTTAGGCAATCTGATTCTCCTTTCCAGCTCTTTTTAAGACGCATCGTATTTTACCCACCTTAACATTCAAGCGGAAGCCCTCCGTGCCGCGGTCCCCGCGATTGAAATTAAATGCCCAAAGCGTAGAATTGTCTTTCGTTGCCGGGTCCGTGTAGTTATCCCGCCGCGGGTCACACCACGTTTCGCGAGGCCGAGTAAGTGAGCTTTTTCCGGAATAAATGGCTGGTTTCGCTTCTACTTTTTCTCCTTTCGGTCGGGGTCTATGCGCCCTCCCTCCGGAACGGCTTCGTCTGGGACGACGTAGAGACGATCGAGCGGAGCTACTACATGTATAATGCGTCGAGCATAGGCTACATGTTCATGCCTCCCGAGAAAGAGGCAAAAGAAGCCCTTTATTACCGCCCGCTGGTTTATGCGTCGATGGTGCTCGACAAAGCCCTCTGGGGCGTCTCCCCTTTCGGTTTTCATCTGAGCAATATCGTCTTCAACGCGCTCTCGGCGGCTCTCATGTATATTTTCGTCCTTCTGCTTTTGGGCGTCTTCGGGTATGAGAGAAGGCACCGGGCTGCATTTATCGCGGGCCTCCTCTTCGCCCTGTTCCCAATGCACGTGGAGTCGGTCTCGTGGGTCTCCGGGAGATCGGACGTACTCTGCGCCCTCTTCTTTTTCCTCGCCCTCATTTCCCATATCCTTTCCTTGAGAAAGGCGGGCTTCCTGCTCATGACCGGGGCCGGCTTCTTTTTGTCTCTCCTGTCGAAGGAGACAGCGGTGATATTCCCCTTTACGGCGCTCGTTTTCGATCTCCTCAACCGGAGTCCGGGGAGGAAGGCGAATATCCTGAGATACGCCGCGTACGCCTGTGTTCTGGTTCTTTTCTTCTATCTGAGGGGAAGGACATACATCAATTTCCCCGAGCTTTCGAGCGAGCGCGTCCCGGGCGGTCCGGCGGCGCCCGAGGGCGTAAGCTGGATAGCCGGGGCGCTGGGAGTTGTTAAGGTCATGCTGGCTTCTTATTTTTATTATTACACGAAGCTCGTATTCCCTTTCACTTTCAACGCCTTCACGGAGTCGGCGCCCGGCGGGCTGATGTATATATTTGCCGGGACCGCGGTGCTGGGAGCGACGGCGCTCGGTGGAGCTTATTCAATATGGAAACGACTGAACGCAGCCGCCTTCGCTCTCTTCTGGATTCCGGTCACGCTTTTCCCGTCGGTGCTCATTTCTCTGACCGATATCCCGTCCGCCGCCGTCGCGGAAAGGTACTTATATATACCCTCGGCCGGTTTCTGTCTTCTTCTCGGATGCATATTATCTCACCCGTGGAAAGGCGGCGGAAATGAAAGGGCCTCTATGGCTGCGGCTTTTCTTCTAGCGGCCTCTTATTTATTCTTTACCGTCGATCGGCAGGCGGTTTGGAAAGACAGCATATCCTTGTGGGAAGATACGGCGAGGAAATCCCCCGGAAGTGCTATTCCACGTATAAATTACGGTATCGCCCTTCTCGATGCGGGGAAAGAAGACGAAGCCCTGAAAGAGCTCTTCAGGAATTTTGAAAAGGGTGTAAAGATTAATGACAAGGGGCGGTCGGTGACGGCTAACAATATCGGAGTCGTGTATATTAACAAAGAGGATATCCGTAACGCCGAAAAATGGTTTTTAAAGGCCTACGGATATGACTCCGCATATTATAAGTCGAGCTACCACCTGGGGCTCGTCAATTATCTGAAGGGCAAATCGGGTGGATCGAGGCAGGACTTCCTGGCTTCCGAAGAGCACACGAAGAATGCGCTCCGAATGAGGCCTTATTACGGGAAGGCGTATCTGCTCCTGGCGATGGTGTATGCGGAGCTCGGGGACGGAGAGAAGTCGAGGGAGAACGCAGGACTCGCAATCGAGAGCGGTCTTACTGATTCGCTTGCGGATAAGGCCAGGGAAATAATGAGTGCGCCCCGCTGAATATTATTACGGATGATCCCGGTAATGATGCTTCTATAGAATCCCGCGGGAAAGGTTTATGGCGGCGAAAAAAAGAAAACAGACGCGACAGGAGATTTTCGAAAAGCCGGCCGGCGATTCTCCCGTGACACGGCCGGCGTCGGACGGCCTGCTTCCGAGAATAGTAAAGCACAGGGCGTTCGCCGCGGCGCTGCTGTTCCTTGTCTCGTTTTCCGTGTTCATCCCCTCGCTTTGGAACGGGCTGGTCTGGGACGACATCACCTATGTAATTGCCTGGGAGCCTCGGCTGAAGTCCACTAAGGTTGATTACAAGTTATTCGTCCCGTCGAGGACGGAGGAGGCGAAGGCGGATAAATATTTCAGGCCGGTTTACTACGCTTCGCTCGTTATGGATAACAGGGTCTGGGGCGTCTCGCCTTTCGGGTTCCATTTGACCAATATTCTTCTCCACTCGGCCGTAACGGTGCTGCTTTACTTCCTGATCCTCATGCTTTTCAAGGAATTTGGAAGGGGGTCCGGAGAGAGCGAAGCTTTTCTCTCATCGATGCTCTTCGCCCTCTATCCTCTCCATGTCGAATCCGTTTCGTTCATTGCGGCCAGGGGCGACATTCTGGCCGGGATGTTCTTTCTGCTGTGCCTCATTTTCTACATGCTGTCCTACAGGAGGCTCTATTACATTATATTGGCCGGTGTCTCTTTCTATCTTTCGTTTCTGTCGAAAGAGGTGGCGCTTTCCTTCCCCTTGATAATACTCGGCTTCGATCTGGTAAGCAGGAGGATGTTCCGCCGCGCCAATATCGTTAAATACCTCATAATCGGCTCTTTGATTCTTTTCTATTTCCATATCAGGTCAGGTTCTTTCATGAGATCGATCGGCTTTATGCAGGAGCATAGTTTCCGCGATACGGGAGCGCTCCCCGGACCGGGCGAATTCGTCACAATCTTTCTCAATACCTATCTCTTCTATGCCTGGAAGCTGATCTTCCCTTACGGCCTGAACCATTTCATCGGGTCTATCGCGGGCGGAGACGCTCTCCACGCAGTTATTGCGGTCCTGCTTATAGCGGCGGTCACCGCTGCATTTATCATCTCCGTTAAAAGGAAGGAGAACATCACCGCCTTCTCGCTGCTTTGGATTTTCACCACCCTCGGCCCCGCGGTTTTGATTGCGGTATATCCGCTCGCGATAACGCGCTTTGCCGAGAGGTTCCTTTACATTCCCTCCGCGGGGTTCTGTCTTCTCGCGGGGTATCTGATAGTGAGGGGCGGGAGGCTGACCGGCAAGAGGTGGGCGGGCCTGGCCGCGGGCGGATTGTTGTGCGCTTCATACTTGGTCGTTACGGTTAAAGGACAGGAGGCCTGGAAGGACAACGTGACGTTCTGGGAAACTGCGGTAACTAGGTCCCCCGATCTGATCATTCCCAGGATAAACTACGGCGAGGCGCTCAGGAGCAGTGGCAGAGTCGACGAGGCGATACGTCAGCATTTAATTGCGGTCGGTCCCGGAATCCAAGCCACTGACCGCGGCAAGGCCATGGCCGCGAGCTCCCTCGCCGCCGACTATATACAAAAAGGCGATTTTCTGAACGCGGAAAAATATTTAAAGGCCGCGCTCGAATATGACCCCCGGATCGAGGACCAGTATCATTATCATATGGGCCTTATCTATCTTAGAAAGAACGATCCGGCCGCTGCCGGAAATTTTCTCAGGAAGGCCGTCGAGATAGCCCCTGGAAACGCGAAGGCCCATTATCTTCTGGGCACGGCGTATTTCATGGAAGCGGAAGCGGACGGTTCCGCCGATAAATACAGGCTGGCGGTAAACTCTTTCAAGAGTGCGATCGGACACGACGCCAATGACATAAACGCGCATATCCGGCTCGCGCGGGCATATCTGGCGCTCGGGGAGAGGGAGAATGCGAGGAGGGAGGCGGGATACGCTCTCAGTAACGCGTCCGATCCCGCAGCCGTCAGGAGCGCGGAATCGGTGCTTGAATCGATTGATACGAACCCTTGACGCTTGGGTTCAGAGCTTGGCTCACGCGTCATTCCACGTAATTCGTGAGAATTCCTATCCCTTGTATCTCGACTTCCACTTTATCGCCGCTCTTCATAGGTCCCACGCCCGCGGGAGTGCCCGTCGAAACGATGTCCCCCGGCAGTAGCGTCATGACCTTCGATATGAAACTAACGAGTCTCGGCACGCTGAAGAGCAGGTTCTTCGTGTTCGAATGCTGCTTCCTCTCGCCGTTCAGATAAGTCGATATCTCGAGGTCGCCCGGGTCGAGCTCGGTCTCGACGACCGGGCCTACCGGGGCGAAAGTGTCGAAGCCCTTGGCCCTCGTAAACTGTATGTCCTTCGCCTGGAGGTCGCGCGCGGTGACGTCGTTCAGGCAGGTATAGCCGAGCACATAGCCGAGGGCGTCCCTCTCCTCCACGTGCTTCGCCTCCTTCCCCATGACGAGGGCGAGCTCCCCTTCGTAATCGACGTGCGAGGACATATGGCTCGGATAAATTATCTTCTCCCCGTGCGCAATTATCGAGGTGCCGGGCTTTATGAAGAGCCTGGGCTCCTCCGGCAGCTCCCTGCCCATTTCGATCGCGTGGTCTTTGTAGTTGAGCCCGACTGCGACGATCTTGGCCGGGTTTACCGGGGGCAGCAGCCTCACCTCCGCGGGATCGAACGTGTGCTCGGTGATTCTGAATTTCCCGAATATATCCCCGTCGAGCTCCCTTATCCTGCCGTTGTCCGGAGTCCCGTATCTCGTTTTTTTGTCGCGTGTTTCGAATCTCAGAAATTTCATATGCGCTGTCTCTCCCGAGGGTGTATTTTATTCGTTTTCCGCGTACGGCACTGTACCCGAATCAATACTTTACCTCTTTTAAATACAACCCGCGCGCCGGCGCCGCGTGGACGAACTTCGTCTTCTCGCCGGATTCCAGAATCCCCCGGAACTCCCCCGGAGAAATTCTTTCCTTCCCGACCTGGACGAGCGTCCCGACTATCAGCCTGACCATTCTTTTCATGAACCCGTCGGCCTCGATGCTGAACACCAGCATGTCTTTCCGTTTCGCGACCCCGGCGCCGAGTACTGTTCTCACGGTCGATTTTACGGTCGCGCCCGATTGCGCGAAGGACCTGAAGTCGTGTTCGCCGACGAGCGCGCGGGCGGCTTCATCCATCAATCGCGCCTTCAGCGGGTATGGTACGAACCAGGCCCTCTCCCTCAATAACGCGGACGGGAAAGGGCGGTTCAAAATCTGATACATATAGGTTTTGCTCTTTGCGGACAGCTGGGCGTGGAATCCCGGCTCCGCCTCTTCCGCGTCCGTTATCACGATGTCCTTGGGAAGAAGGGAGTTGAGCCCCTTTTGGATATCTGCCGGGCTTAACGGGCTTCCGGTCCTGAAGTTCGCGACCTGTCCGAGCGCGTGTACGCCCGAATCCGTCCTGCCCGAGCCCAGCAGCTTGACGTCCTCGCCGGTCATTGTCGCGAGGGACGTCTCTATGGTCTCCTGTATGGTCGGCCCTGAAGGCTGCCTCTGCCACCCCGCGTAACCTGACCCGTCGTATTCTATCGTAAGCCTGATGTTTCTCACGTCTATATCCCGCCCTTGTCGAATTTTATCCGCGGGTCGAGCACGACGTACAGGATATCGACGATCAGGTTCGCGAGGACGAGGATTATCGTATAAACGATCGTTATACCCATCACAAGTGGGTAGTCCCTGTTGGAGACGGCCATTACGAAAAACCTCCCGGTCCCGGGTATGGCGAAAATGTGCTCGACTACGAAAGAACCGGTCACGAGAAACGCCGTTATCGGGCCGAGCACGGTAACGACCGGGATGAGCGCATTTCTGAGTATGTGTTTTGTGATTACCCGGAAGTCGCTGAGCCCCTTCGCGCGCGCCGTCCTGACGAAGAGGGCTTTGGAGGTATCGAGCATGCTCGCCCGTATGAGACGCGCGATGTAGGCCGAGGGCCCGGCAGCGAGCGTCAGCGCCGGGAGCACCGCGTGCGCCGGGCTTCCCCAGAGCGCCGCCGGGAGCCACCCCAGATTCACCGAGAATATATAAATAAGAAGCGCGCCCGTCACGAAGCTCGGGACGGATACGAGGGCCGTCGCGATCGATACGGAGGCGAAATCGACGGCCCCCCCCGGTCTGGTCGCCGACGCGATGCCGATTGCGCTTCCGAGAGCGACGGCGATGGTCAGGCTGATGAGCCCGAGCTCGACCGAAACCGGCAGCGTTTCACCGATTATTTCATTCACGGACCTGTCTATGTATTTATACGACGGGCCTAAGTCGCCTGAAGCCAGGTTTCTCAGGTAAAAAAGGTACTGTTTCCAGACGGGCTCGTCGAGGTGGTACTTGGCCTCGATGTTCCGCTTGATCTGAGGGGGGAGCTTCTTCTCGGCATCGAACGGCCCCCCCGGAAGGGTCCTCAGAAGAAAGAAGGTTATCGTCGCCACCGCGAAGATTACGAAGATACCGGTGAGAGTTCGGCTGAGGACGAATTTTCCGATCAAGCCCGCTATCCTTGCTCGTCCTCTTTCTCTTTTCTCGCTATGCTGTCCGCTTTCCTCACCACGAATGTTTGCCTTGAGAGGAGCCCGGTCGAGTCCTTGGCGATTATCGTAATCAGGTTCACTTCGTTCTCCAGCTCCAGTTTCACGGATACGGGCAGGTCGCTCTTTGTCGACGGCAGGAGCGCGACCTTGTCGTCTCCTACGAAGACGGATACGAGCTCCATGCCGTCCCCGTCGTTGACGTCTCCGTTTAGCGTAATCATCCGCGAATCGGTGGATACCGGTACACCGGTTACGTTTATGACTGGCGGGGCTTCAAAAATTTCCCTCAGCATCGGGCTCCCCTGGGGCTGCGACGGTCCGGCGGTCTCCGAAATGACCACTTTCTCTTTATTGACCCATCCCGCCGAATTTTCATTGATCTTTATCTTGACCCAGCCGTCGTTGTGCCCGAGGCCGCTGAACGTGGTCCCTTGTCCGGCCACGGCTATTATTGGGGCATCGTTGTAGCCCCCGCCCCTGACGGGCGTATCCGCCATGGCCACGGTCACAGTCGAATCCTCCTTCTTAAATGCCGCTCCTTCGGTATTTCCCGGAATTACCGCTTTCCCTATGAGGCCTTCCTTGAAGACGTCGTCCACAATCTGAAGCTCCAGGTCGAGCGGGGAGTCGGTATTCTTTACATCGAAGGCGAAAGCCGCTTCCCTTGTCTCTCCCGGCGCCAGGTTCTCGAGCTCCGCCCTCCCCTTTTCGAGGAAGATTTTATCCCCCGAGTTGTTCTTGAGCGTAAGAATCGTTTTTTCCGACGCCCCGCGGCCTATGTTCTTCACCTTCACGAGTAAGGCGATTATCTCGCCGGGTTCCGGGGCCCCGTTCCCGTTGCCGCGCGATCCGTACCTGCCGTCGTCCACGATCTCGTAGTTAAACGCGTAGAGAGGCCTTTCGAGCCCGTGCGTGCCCGCCGTGAAGCTGTACTCGGGGATCTTCGAATCGTTCCCGTCTTCGAATTCCAGGGTTACCCTGTCCTCTCTGGTCAGGGTCCACTTGGGGATTTCGAACGATGTCTTCCAGGACCTCTTTTCGCCGGGATTTACCTTTCCGAAAATGAGCTCTTTACCCTCGAATACCGGGTTTTCCGACTTTGTCGTCGCCATGAGCCTGTATATCGGCGCCGCTCCGGCGTTCTCCACTTCGACGTTCAGTTCGAGCTCGCCGCCGGCGCCCCCTTTCGGCGTTTCGGGAGTAATCCTGACCGTGAGAGAAGGCTTTGCGCCATTGGTTTTCTCCTTCGACCAGTCGATCCCCATGAGTTTCCATTTCTCTACGATTTTGCCCTCTTCGCTTTTCGAGATTTTTGTAATCCCCCCCTGTATCTCGCCGAGCGATTCTTTCCTGGTCGGGACGGTCGAGGAATTGATTATTTCCCTGGCGAGAGTTACGTAGAAATCTTCCTCCAGCCTATTCCTCTTCTCTTCGCGGCTGAGCGCCTCCTCGGGCGTGGGCTCTTCCTCATCCTCGCCAGTTTTCACGGCGGCGTTATTGTCCAGGTATGTGATGGAATAAACGGGTTTCTCAAGCACCATGTCCACGGTCTTCTTTTTCTGTCCGGGTTTCTCGGGGATCCTGTTGTCCGAATTAGGGTGGAATATGACTGTGTCGTCCGTAATTACCGTCGGGTGGAGCATAATGTCCGGGGTCACTCCCACGTCCTGTATGGATATGTCTCCCGGGGTCAGGTACTGGGCTATTGTAAGCTTCAGCGCCGAGCCGTCGTTCAGGTCGAATATTTGCTGGACCGACCCCTTTCCGAACGTCCTCTCCCCTATGATGATCGCCCTTTCGTTGTTCTTCAAGGCGCCCGCCACGATCTCGGAAGCGCTCGCGCTTCCGGCGTCGACGAGCACCACGATGTTGCCGTCGTACTGCTTATCCTTGTCGTTCGCGTGATAGCGCTTGGCGGAATTGCCTATTTTGGTCGTGACTATCACTCCGTCGGTCAGGAACAGGTCCGAGATTCTTTCCGCCTGGTCGAGCAGCCCGCCCGGGTTTCCCCTGAGGTCGAGTATTATGCCCCTCGGGTTTCCGGCGCTGTTGCTGTCGAGGTTGTGGATAATGCTGTCGAGCGTGTTTTTCTGAAAGTCCCTAATCCTCACGTACTCGATCCCGTCCTCGAGCTCGAAAGCCTCGACGCTCTCTATTACTATCGTATCCCGCATCATCTTGAATTCCTTAGGCGACGTGAACCCCTCTCTCATAACGTGTATCGAGACCTCCGTATCCTTGGGTCCCCTCAATTTGCCGACGGCTTCGATGAGCGACATGTTGATGGTCGATTCGCTGGCTATCTGCACTATTCTGTCGTTGGGTTTTATGCCCGCCCTGTATGCGGGGGTGCCTTCGATCGGAGAAATCACGGTGAGGTCTCCGTCCCTTACCCCTATCACGATGCCGAGTCCCCCGAAGCTGCCTTCGGTCTCTATCATGAATTCCTTATACACCTGCGGGGTTATTATTGCCGAATGGGGGTCGAGGGAATTGAGCATCTGGTCGAGGACCGCGTATTCTATATCGCTCAGCTTGAGGCCGCTCGGGCCGAGGTGCGGAGATACGAACTGGAATACTTGTTCGAGCCTGTCCGTCACGTCGTTCACGCTCACGACCCCGCTCATGTCGAATGTTGCTTTTTCTCCCCCGGCCTGTACCAGGAAGCTCGCGCTCCGCTCCCCGGCGGGGAAATCCACGAGCACGTTGTCCACTATCTGCTCCATTCTTCCCAGGCCCAGTATAAGCATGTTCTTCGGGTCGATGTCGGACTTGTCGACGTAATAGCGGTTGACGTACTGCATGACGGCGTCCGTAATGCCGAGGCTGTCCGCCTCCGCCCTCTGGTCGAGCATGGTAACGGCCGGGGAAAAGAATAGGGCATAGGTCATGGACCCCAGAACGGCCGTCAGTACGAATAGTCTTTTAGCTCTGTCCGGAAATTTATTCAAAATTCCTTCTCCTCGATTGTTTATCTTGGCTGCCTGTTCGATATTATCTCATCATGCGGGGCGTCAATCAAATTCGCCGCGTCCCGCCGCGCGGGTCCGCGGATGAATAATTTTAACAGATTTTAATCGCGACGTTTGTTTTTCGGTCCGTGCGCCAGGCGCCGCCCTAACTAATATGCATTATATGCTGCCTATATATAATATGCCGCCCTTCCGCCCCGCCCCGGGTCCGCGCGGGCCCCGGTCGGGGCGTTGCCGGGGCGATGGGGGAACGGAAGGAAACCGGGGGAGGGCGGGGCGGCGGGGTTCCGCGTCCTGCGCCGGGGCCCTTTGAGCGGGGGCTCGGACGGGCCCTCTTTTGTCCGGTCCTGTCGTTTTTCCCCGCCCGGGAGACTCCCTCCCCGGCGGCCCTGTTTTATGACCTCATCCCCGGACCCCCCGTACTGGTGCGTGGATTCCGCCCCGAGCCGCTTCCGGCTGCCGGGCGGGCCTGTCCGGGATATGAAGGGCCGGGGCTATGTCTGGCGCATATGAAGCGATTCGGGCTTGACGGCGGGCCTGCGTGCAGTAAAATTGTGAGTTAGAGGTATCTTGGCATTGCCGTACGGCCCGCGGCCCGGTTTTTGTCCCGGCCCGCCCGGGGATCCTGCCGCAATACTGTGCCGTCCCCTGCCGTATTATGGGGTGCCGGGCCGTATCCGGATTTATTGTCCGGCCAAAATATCTTGACAAGGGGTATATTTTATGATGTAATTGCTTTAATTTTAAAGGAGGTAGGAGCATAGTGTCATATCTCCGGGATGTTCGTATTTCTGCGGGAGAAAAAGACTTGACAACAACTTCGTTCTATGTTGTAATTCTGAGCAGTTGTGAGTTTTCCCGGGTTTTTGTTTGTAGTAAGGAGATGGAGGTTGCCTGAATAAACCGATTCCCGTACATTCTTGCTATCTTGAAAATTAATAAGGAGGATGTCTATGACTAGAAATTTGAATGACAATATCAAAACAAGGAGGAAAGGTTCAATGCTACAGGATAGTTTATCCAAGATTAAGTACTTAATAGTGCTTGCTTTTCTTTTAGTAATTCCGATGCAGGCAAAAGCTGGTGACTTCGGCTTCGATCTGATCGATCAGACGGACACCGGCGTCGACAGGCTCATCTACTACTACGACACCGTCGATAGAGAGACCTACATACAGGTCACGAACACGTCGGACGAGTTCGTCGGGATTCACGTTCAGGTGTTCAGGGCCGAAGACAATTGCTCCGAGGACGATTTTAACTGGTGCCTCACCCCCGGAGATACTGAGATCTGGAACGTCGAAGAACTTCCCGGCGGGTTCGACATTACCGACAGCAACGGCTTCGTCGCCATTTCCGTTGATGAGGACTTCGACTGCGGCTTCCAGAACAACGCCCTTATAGGCATGTTCAGGATAATCGACGACAGCGGTTATGAATACAGGACGAACGCGGCCTCGAGCGAAGACTTCACGGCTTTTAGCGCCGATTTCAACGTCCTCAATTTCAACGACGTAAGCGGGAACAACCTGTCTGACGTTGTGGGTATCACCTATGTCGCCCTCGATATTGACCAGGTTTTCGCCTCGCCGTTTATCGGCACGGTGTTCGGATTTATCGACGATCCGCAGATTCTCATATTTGACGACAACGAGAATTTTAACTCGTGCAGCCCCACGGTATTTGCCTGCACCAATAGCGCCGGGCTTGAAATCAACAAGGGTATAGACAACTCGATTCCGAACTCCCAGGGCTTCTCTGAAATATGCAACACGAGCAAGCTCGACGGTCCGGTGATCGGCGCGGTTGATTCCGGATGGCTGTTCCTCCCGTTCTTTGATTATGTATGCTTCGATCCGGACGGAACCCCCGAGCAGTGCGGTGAATTTGGGCCTCCTGACGAAGATATACACTTCGTCGGATTCCTCGGCATTAACAATGGGGACGGCACGGGTTCAATGGATTCCTGGATGTCTCACAGCTTCGGAGATCTCATGCCGACTGGTACGCCTTTGAGCACCGCGGATTCGGCGCTTTGAGAGTTGAATAAAACGATAATGCGGAGTGAATGACGATGAATATTGGATGCATAACAAATTTAAGAAAGGAGGATAAATAAATGATAAGCAAGTTAAGGTTTTCATTGATCGCTGTAATATTGCTTGTCCTCTTGGGTTTCGGATTCCAGAACCAGGCTAACGGACAAGCTGGAGAGAACGGTCAGTTCTGTCCATTCGTCGAGATTTCCGACGGATGGCTTGATGTAAAGGACATTACGCCCCAGGGCCAGGTCAACTTCACTGCCGGTCTTATAGGCACGATTGAGGGAATCGGCGGCACGGTGGTAGGCGGTATGGATTGGATGCACGTGGATTTTACTTCCTTCGATCAGCCTACGCCGACGAACGAAGACGGTTCGCAGATAGTAACCTGGTGGTCACAGAAAAACGGAAGGAACACCTACGTTCAGCTGACGAACGACGAGACTATAGGAACATGGGTTCATGCTCGTTTGCTGAATGAAAACTGCGTGGAGATCAGGAACTTCTGCGATTTCTACACAGGCGGCGATACCCACGTTTATGACTTGGGCGACCTTATAACCAACAATGGCGGTACGCCCGACGACCAGGTGCTTCAGGGTCGTGAAGGTTTCCTGACCATCACCGCGGTCAACGATTGTCCTTCGCCCGATGAAGCGATTGAGCATAATGCCCTCGTGGGGACTGTTCAGATTCAGAGCAGCATAGACGAATACGGCTTTAACGCCTATCACAGGTATGGAATCTGCTTCGACGAGGAGATTGAGGTGGCTTTCAACCGCATCGAGAATGGCAGCTTCCAGGATGGATTTCTCGGGCCTTGGAATGATACACAGGGCAATGCGGATGTGATTACCAGGGAGGAAATTAACCCGCCCGTTGATCCCCCAGTGTGTAAC
>CADEFK010000023.1:0-20460 GCA_902826595.1 uncultured bacterium
ATCTGGACCAGGGTTGTGAAGAGAGACCCCGAAAAGGATTTCGGAGCTCTTCTGTACTCGACTCCGTTCAAGTACACGATGCGCCACCGCTTTATGGTGCCCATGTACTCACAGGGTTAATTTTCCGCCCCGTGCGAACAGGGAAATAAAGATGTCAATCAGGGCAGGACTCCCCCTTGCGGGGGAGTCCTGCTTTTTTTATTTTCTGACGGCGCAGAATCTGCGCACATATACGATCCTTCCGAATCTCTTCCACTCAAACCAGCAATGCGGCAATTCCGTCTTACGCTTTTAATTCCCTCCTTAGAAAAAGGAGGGGCAGGGAGGATTTAATATTTTTTATTGAATTCTGCCGTCTGAAAAAAGACAGAAGGGAAGGGGGCGTATTACATCTACAAATTCAGCTCGAGCTCCCGGGCCTCGTCCACTTCGTCGTCCCCATGCGGGAATACCTTGTCGGGGAGACCTATGATGCGCCTTAAGGACTTGAGTTCCTGAGCCGCGTGCTTCTTTCTTTTCTTCAGCCGCCTCGTTCTCGTTCTAAGGAGTATCATTGCGTACGAGAGGTCCATGCCGCCTGTCCATCCGGCGTAGTCGAGGCGGCCCTTCGCGGACATCGAAACCTGAAGAGATTGGAAAAGGGCGAACTCCTCGTCCGGAATGAAGTTGTCGAGGAACGTGTATGCGTCTTCGATTATATCCCTGTCTTCTACATAGTCCTGGTGCAGGAGAAATATAGAGAGAGCGTGTCTTATAACGGTCTGCGGAAACGGGAGAAGCGATTCTGGCAGCGCGCCCGGAAGGATTTTAAGCGGCTCCGGGTTATCCTCCTCGTTTATCAGCGACAGCAGCTCGCCGTATTCCGAAACAATTTTTTTTGGATGGAGGTTTGTGTTTTCCGTTTGCGCCATAAAGTCCCTGAGCCGCCGATGCGTCGGAACAACAAGCCCGAATGCAGCCACCGGCGTAGCTGTCGCGCTCGCTCAATTCCGTACTGTCAATTTTTTCTGGGTCCCCGCCGACTTCGCATACTGGGCGGAACGGGAATGCAGTAACCGGCCGTTTGCCTTTTGCGATGTCTTAACCTAATTCTATCACGTTCGCCCATGGTTTGACAGTAGCTGAAAAAATTTTGTGAATCCGGCGCAGGCGGAGTGCTTTTCGGCGCTTTCGGTTTATCATTAGCGATTTTCTATTTTTGTAGTATCCTAAGTACGCGATTTGGACAGATCGACCGGACCCGGACAGATGGAGAATCATAAAAATTGAAACCGCCTTCCGGCAAGAACGCCGCTCTTACCCTGATCGCTCTCGGTATTGTTTACGGCGATATAGGAACGAGCCCGCTCTATGCACTACGGGAATGTTTCTCTCCCAAGTATGGGCTTGCCCTCAATCACGATAACGTGCTCGGGATTCTCTCCCTGATTTTCTGGTCCCTGATAATCGTTATCTCTCTGAAATATGCGACCTATGTAATGCGTGCGGATAACGACGGGGAGGGAGGCGTCCTCGCCCTCCTGGCTCTTCTAATTTCCAGAAACGGCGCGGTTAGAAAGTTTAGCCGGGTCGTGTTCGGTCTTGGCATTTTCGGAGCGGCGCTTTTCTACGGGGACGCCATGCTGACCCCTGCGATATCGGTGCTGAGCGCGGTCGAAGGGCTCAGGGTCGCGTCCCCGATATTCCATGACTACGTGATCCCCATCACACTCGTCATACTGACCTTTTTCTTCTTTTATCAGAGCAAGGGGACGGGACGCGTAGGCGCCCTGTTCGGCCCCGTAATGCTCATATGGTTTTTCACCCTCTCGGTTCTCGGCATCGCATGGATTATAAAGCAGCCGGAGGTCCTGGCGGCGATCAATCCGCTTTACGGCGCGGAGTTTTTCATCGTGAACAAAATCCACGGGTTCCTGGTGCTGGGAGCCGTGTTCCTCGTCGTGACGGGCGGAGAGGCCCTCTATGCCGACATGGGACACTTCGGGGGGTTTCCGATCAAGCTCGCATGGTTTGGGCTCGTATTACCCGCGCTCCTCTTAAACTATTTCGGCCAGGGGGCGCTGCTGCTCGCCCGGCCGGAAGCCGTCGAGAATCCGTTCTACCTGCTGGCGCCTTCGTGGGGTCTCTATCCGCTCATTGTCCTCGCGACCGTATCGACGATCATCGCCTCTCAGGCGGTTATCTCGGGGGCGTTCTCCCTCACGTCCCAGGCTCTTCAGCTTGACTTTCTGCCGCGCGTCAGGGTCGTATACACGTCCCCCGAGAAGATGGGTCAGATATATATCCCTTTTGTGAACTGGCTCATGTTCGCGGGGACTGTTTTCCTCGTCCTCATATTCCGCTCGTCCGGGAACCTCGCGAGCGCGTACGGCGCGGCCATAGTCACGCTGATGGTCATAACCACGCTTCTTATGTACGTATGCTCCGTCACTATATGGAAGTGGAACGCGCTCATAGCGCTCCTGGTGACGTCCTGCTTATTGGTAGTCGATCTGGCATTTTTCGGGGCGAATATAACAAAGATAGAACAGGGCGGCTGGTTCCCGTTCCTTATAGCCCTCGTGGTGTATCTGATCGTCCTCACGTGGACGAGGGGGAGAAGGGCCCTCGCGGAGGAGTTCCGGAAGGAAGAGATATCGTTCGACCTCTTCCTGTCCGACCCTGGCCTTAAATCGGTCCCGCGCGTGCCCGGGACGGCCGTCTATATGTCCAAGAACCCGGACGGCGTGCCGCGGACGATGCTCCACAACTTCAAGCACAACAAGGTGTTTCACGAGCGCATGATAATACTGACGATATACACCGAAGGCGTCCCGCGCGTGCCCTGGCCTAAAAAGTTCAAGGTAGAGAAGCTCTCCCATAACTTTATCCGCGTCATAGCCTATTACGGGTTTATGGAGACCCCGGACATCTCCCACGTGATAAGGCACCTGAAGGACCGCGGGATCGAATGCACGGTCGATGAGATAACGTTCTTCCTCGGACGGGAAACGATCGTCGTCCGCGACCCGAGTGGGATATCCGGGCTGAGAAAGCAGCTCTTCGCCTTTTTATCCCAGAACATGCTCCCGGCGACGTCGCACTTTAACGTCCCCCCCAACCGCGTTATCGAAATCGGCCTCCGCATACAGATTTAGCGGGCCTTTCTATACCCGGGCAAGGGGGGATAAGCCTGTCATTCTCGAATGTCTGTATCGGGAACCTCGTCTTTTGCCCATTCGTGCCGAGCAATGTCGATACACGTAGTTTTCATCCGCTTACCGAGCGGCAATCCCACTTTCCTCCTTGTTATGGTCGTAGCGGCAATATAGTTTACATAAGACTCATTATCGGACGCAGAATATCCCAACGATCCGGGGCAGATAGAGCTGCTTCTAATTCCGCTATTGCTTTAATATCATTCAAAAAATTAAATCCGGGCGCTCGAAAATACATCTTTTAAAGACCTATCCTTTTGTTTATATGTGTTTTGGAAGATATGCAATAGCGGAATTAAGATTTTGCCTACCAACGGCGCTTTTCCTACAAATCCGGTAAAATTACAAACCGTTATGAAATTCGGCGCCCACGTTTCCATCGCAGGCGGTATAGACAAGGCCCCGGAGCGCGCCCTCGCCCTCGGCTGCGAGTGCTTTCAGATATTCACGAGGTCGCCCCGCGGTGGCAAGCCCCCCGCGCTCGGCAAAGACCTCGTCGATTCCTTCCTGAATTCATGCTCGTCTTGCGGCCTCGCTGACTATTACATTCATACGCCCTACTATATCAACCTCGCTTCCGAAAAAAAGGAGCTCAGGCGCTCGTCTGTCGCCATAATAAGGGAGGAGCTCGAAAGAGGGAGCCTGATCGGCGCGAAATACGTCATGACGCACCTCGGAAGCTCGAAGGGTCTCGACCGTGCGGAAGCCGTCGACGCGGTCATTGAGGGGATCGTTAAAATACTCGACGGTTCAGACGACCTCTCGACCGAGCTTCTTCTCGAAAACACAGCTGGCCAGGGAGAAACTATAGGGGATACGTTCGGGGAGCTGGCCAGGATTCTCGACGAGGCCGGGGATCCCCGGCTAGGCGTCTGTCTCGACACGGCGCATCTCATTGCCTCGGGCTACGACATAAGGACCAAAACTTCCCTTGAGAACACACTCGATGCTCTATTCTCGGTCATAAGCCCAGACCGGGTGAAGCTCCTTCACGGAAACGACTCCAAAGCCGGCCTGGGGGAGAAAAAAGACAGGCACGAGCATATAGGGAAAGGGAAGATCGGAAAAGAGGGCTTCAAAGCCATCCTCGGAAGCCCGGCCTTAAAAGATCTCGATATGATAGTCGAGATACCGCCCGAAGAAGTCGGAGATGACCTGAAGCTTTTAAAGCGCATGAGGACTGAAATTTAAACCCCTGCCCGTATAATTCGGAGCGTTTCACTTTCCCGCTTTACAACGCCGGTCATAAAAGGAATTATAAAGGCATGAACGAGCCTGTATTGGCAGCGAAGGGTGAACACGAGCTCTTTATACTCCCCGGAATGGCGAACAGGCACGGCCTTATCTCGGGAGCGACCGGGACCGGCAAGACCGTAACGCTCCAGGTCCTGGCCGAGAACTTCAGCATGATAGGTGTCCCGGTATTCATGGCCGACGTTAAGGGCGACCTCGCGGGGCTCTCCCGGCCCGGCAGCGAAAACCCGAAGATTGCGGAGCGCATAAACCGAATAGGCCTCTCAAATTTCGTATTCGGTGAACTTCCGGTGATCTTTTGGTGCCCTTTTGGTGTACAGGGCCACCCGGTCCGCACTACGATATCGGAAATGGGCCCGCTCCTCCTTAGCCGCCTCCTCAACCTCAACGACACCCAGACCGGGGTACTCACGCTCGTATTCGAGATCGCTGACGACGGCGGGCTCCTCCTCCTCGACTTGAAAGACCTGAGGTCCATGCTGCGCTATGTCGGAGACAACTCCTCCTCCTTCACCACCGAATACGGAAACATCTCCCGGGCGAGCATAGGAGCCATACAGCGAAGCCTGATACAGCTCGAAAACGATGGAGGAGACGTATTCTTCGGGGAGCCCTCCCTTAACCTCGACGATTTTCTGCAGACCGATGCGAACGGCCGCGGGGTGATCAACATACTAGCCGCCGACAAGCTTATCCAATCACCGGCTATCTACGCCACCTTTCTTCTCTGGCTTCTCTCCGAATTGTTCGAACAGCTGTCCGAAGCCGGCGACCCCGAAAAGCCCAGGCTCGTGTTCTTCTTCGACGAGGCCCATCTCCTTTTCGACAACGCGCCCAAAGCGCTCCTCGATAAGGTAGAGCAGGTCGCCCGTCTAATACGCTCGAAGGGCGTGGGAGTATATTTCGTGACTCAAATCCCTCTCGATATACCGGACATTATTCTGGGTCAGCTCGGGAACAAGGTCCAGCATGCGCTCCGCGCATACACGCCGCGCGATCAGAAGGCGGTCAGGGCGTCGGCGGAGACTTTCAGGACCAATCCCGCCCTCGACGCAGAGAGGATACTCACGGAGCTCGGCGTCGGCGAGGCACTCGTATCGTTCCTCGACAAAGAAGGCAAGCCCAATATCGTAGAGCGCGCCCTTATTCGTCCCCCGTTCAGCAGGATAGGCCCTGTTACTCCCGAGGAGCGGAGCACCGTAATCCGAAACTCGCTGCTGCACGGCGTTTATGAAAGAGCTGTCGATCGCGAGTCCGCATACGAGATGCTGAGGGACCGTGCAGAGAGTGCGCCCGCGGCAAAACCCGCATCGAAAAGCAAACCCGGGCGGCGGAGCGACTCGCCGATCGAGGCGATGGCGAAAAGCGCAGCGCGCTCCGTCGGCAGACAAGTAGCCACGGGGCTCGTGCGCGGGATACTGGGCTCTTTCCTCGGCGGAAGGCGCCGCAGATAAAGAACTCAAGTTTTTAATTCGCGGCGCAGAGGAAAATGCGCTCTTCCGATTCTCCGCGTTAGACATCGCCCTTATTCGTCCCGCATGAATCGATAAGCCCTCCCGTCTTTCTTAGCGAAACGTACCGCCCCAAATTATATTGATGGGTTAAAATCAGGTATTAAACCGAAACCTTAATAGGTGTGGATAAAAAAAGAATATCTAATACTCGGCTTTAATATATGGGGACATTCAACGCCAGCGACGAATAATTAGCTGCGGCAGAACATGATTCGCGGCCCGGTGCGAATCATCGACCTCTTAACACAGGCGCCGTGATATCATTTGCGCATCCGCAATTCAGGAATTCCGAATCCAATTTAAAATCAATCGACAAAAAATGAAATATAATAAAGCAGGTTTTGTAAAATCTCGTCCGTTGCGCGTGACAAGTTTTGCCGGGCCGTGCAGCCAAACATAAATTCAAATTCCTTCTGCATGCGGGATTCGCTTCGCCAGCTATACTCAAATCCTAAACTGCGAAAGGAGGAATCGAAACATGTCGGAAACACTGAAAGTTGGAGACAAGGCGCCTGGAATCGAAGCCGAGACTTACGGAGGCGAAAAAATCAAACTCAGCGACTACCGCGAAAATAAATTAGTCGCGCTTTACTTCTATCCGAAAGACTACACAGGCGGATGCACCAAAGAGGCGTGCTCAATCAGGGACGGCATGAAAGAGCTCGAGAAACTTGGTGTTCAGGTTCTCGGAGTCAGCACGGACAGCGTCAAATCCCATGAAGGCTTCAAAGAGAAACACAGCCTCAACTTCCCTCTGCTTAGCGACAAGAGCAAGGATATAATCAAATCATACGGCGTAGTAAGCGATTCGGGCTCGGCAAAGAGAGAAACCTTTCTCATAGATAAGACGGGAGTGATACGCTATATCTGGACAAAGGTTAAAACGACCGAACACTCCGAGGAGATAGCCGAGAAGGTAAAAGAACTGGGGCTCACCTGATCGCGAGACTGGGTCCGCTGCGATATGATGATCAGAGGGAGCTGCCGCAGTATATACACCGCGCAGGAAAGGAATCGCTGCGGATGATGTAACTACACTCCGGGCACGGGGTTCCTTTTAATGCAATCCCTGCCCTCCTCCCGCGCCTGACCCTGCCGATAACCGCATCCACTTCTCCCCGGCTCGTTTCTCTCCAGTCGGCTGCAACCGCGGCTATCTTTCCCGCTTCCGGTGTTTTGAGATTCCAGACCCACACAACGCCCATTACCAAAATTAAAGCACGGGGAAATTAAGAGCGGATTATGAAATAGTTAAAGACCGGTTAAAAAATCCGGGCAAGTTGTTGTATTTTACTAAGCGACGCCCTTGCCCAGATACGCCCTCAGCTTGGGCGAGAAGCTGCGCTTTACGAGCGCAGCCCTGAGGCTCCATTCTTCCTTTTCTCCCGCCCCCGACAGGATCCTTACATCCTCCCCCTCTTTAATGGCGGCGGGAACCCCGTCCCTGTAAAGCACCCTGTTCCTGTAATGTGACGACACTCTCTCCCCGGGCGTCATTACCCCGGTCAGATTAAGCGGATCAGCGGCGCTGACAGAAACGAGCTTGCCGTCCCTCTGCTTTCTCCTCACCTCCCTGAGCCCGGCAACCGCCTCGGGCAGCGCGAACTGTTCCCCCCATACGCCGTCCACGAACCTTCCTCCTCTCACCTCGCCCCTGAGCTCGAGGAGTCTCAGCACCCGCACAAGCTCTCTCCACGGCGGAGCGAAGCTCTCGCGCTCCGCGAGCCTCCTGAATATAACGCCGTACCTCCTGAGTAGGGCCATGGCGAGCGTCCTTATATCTTCTCCCGACCTCCCTCCATCCCCCTCCCCTCCCCTCCCCCGTATGAGCGACCACCTGCCGGCCCCTTCCATGCTGAAGCTAGCCCTCTTTCTCCGTCTTCCCTCGGCAGTTCGGTATTTCGAGCTCACAAGGAGCGCCCGGAGCCCTGTGTAGCTATCCGACGTGACGATGCCGCTCGAAACGAGCTCCGCAATGGCGTTCTCCGTCTCCGATTTAAGCCCCTTTGTCCCGGACGCTATTTCCTCGAAGAAGGATGCCCCTCGCGCCTCGAGCAGGTCGAGCACTTCTCTCGCCTGACGGGACAGATTTTCGGCCGACGCTTCCGGATCGTGCGCGAACTTCTTCCACGTCTCGAGATTCGCCCTCTTTAGGATCGTCACAGGCGTCGTCCTGATCGGCCCCGGCTTCTTATTGGCTCCGTTAGACGTTTTAATCCTCGCCCACACGGCGCTCCCGGAGAGACAGAGCGTGTCGAGCCACGCGTGGTCATATTCGCTCATCCTCGACGACAGTATGTCCCCCTCCCAGGCGGCAGCCGGGGCTTCGAAGCCTTCCAGCATGTCGAGCACCCCTTTGAGCGACTCCGCCCCTTCCGGTTTATCGTCCGAGTCGACTCCATGCCTCGAGAAAAGGAACCTCATAAAATCAGCCGCCGTCACGGGCTCTATCTCCTTCCGGAGCTTGCTCATCGTATATTTATGAATCCGCGCGAGAAGCCTTCTCTCGCACCATTCGAGCCCCTCCGTTCCCGGAGTAAAATTCCCCCTGAATACGAACCCCTCCCCCTCCATTGTCAGAAGCGCCAGCTCGGCGTCCTGCGTCGTGATACCAAGCGCTTCCGCGAGTTCGTCTGCCTTCACGGGCCCGAGGGCCTCGAGCCTCCCCCTGATTATCTCCACGAGCGCCTCTTCCCTCGACGCCTGACCCTCTAACAATCTTTCGGGAACCGTAATCGGGAGTACAAGCATTGCGCCCGGATGTATAGATTTCATTTGCGCGAGCCTCTCGGCCGCCGTCCACAACCTCTTCCCCTCACCCGTTTCGAGCACAGCGGCCCTGTTCTCTTTGGCAAGCTCCTCGAAATAGGGCTTCCACCCGCCCGCAGCATCTCCCCTTTCACCCTCATCCTCAGTTATAAACCCGCAAAGTAAGAGCGCGTCATGTAACTCGTCCGGGCTCTCCGCCTGGGGCCAGGCCTCTTCCTTCACCGTCCTTACCGCCCCCGCGTCGAGCGCCCCCAGCTCGGCCGCCTCCGAGGGGTCGAGCCACCTCCTGTTTCGGACCGCGTGCGTCCTCCTCTCCTCGAGGGGGGTGTCGTCCAAAAATGCGTATGGCCTCGCGTTAAGCACCTGTCCCGAGAGTGGGGAAGGCTCGCGCAGGTCGAGGGCTACGAGCTCTATCTTCTTCGAATGTATATCCGCGAGCAGCTTTTCAAGGTTCTCTATGTCCATCGCCTCCGTAAGGCAGTCTTTTATAGTCTGGCTCACGAGCGGGTGGTCCGGTATCTCCCTGTCGCCGACTATATTTTCGAGACACGCGATCTGGTCGGGAAACACCTGTGCGATCAGATCCTCCGAGTGTATGCGCTGTATGGCGGGAGGGACTTTCTTTCCCGTCCACCTCCTCAGGACCGCAAGCGCAGTGCTCGCGTTCCAGCGCCACCTCACCTCGAACATCGGGGCGTCGAGGAGAGCCTGCGTCAGGAGGCCCCTTACGCTATTCGGATGGAGATAAAAATAGACCTCTTCGAGCGGAAAGCTGTGCGTGGCCCCCAGGCTCAGTATTATCGAATCTTCAGTCGCCGCAGCCTGGAGCTCGAAATTGAATTTCCTGCAGAACCGCTTCCGGAGCGCGAGCCCCCACGCGCGGTTCATCCTGCTCCCGAAAGGCGAATGTATGACGAGGTGCATCGCGCCTGCTTCGTCGAAGAACCTCTCCATTACGAGCCTTTCCTGTGTCGGCATTACACCGAGCGCCGCCTTTACGGCCGCCATATACGTAACGAGCTGATCGGCCGCTTCGGGGCTCGCCCCCGCCCCGTTCGTAAGGCGCTCAATCGCCCCCTTCTTCCAGCCGTCGTCTGGAAAGCCGTCGAGTGAGTTATCTTCCTTTATAAAATCCTTTACATCCCCGAGCGCCTCCGATATCTCCTCCCTCAGCCTGGAAACCGCCGCCGAGAATTCAGGGCTCCTGCCCGGAGCCTCGCCGAACCAAAATGGAATCGTAGGCGGCAGCCCCCCGGCGTCCTCCACCCTCACCTTCCCGCCGTTTACCTGAATTATCCGCCACGAATGGTTCCCGAGCAGGAATATGTCCCCCGCCGTGCTCTCTATCGCGAAGTCTTCATTCACGGTGCCTATAAAAGTTCCCGCAGGCTCCAGTATCACGTCGTAATCGAAGCTGTCGGGTATGGTCCCGCCCGAGACTATGGCCGTGATGCGCGCCCCTTTCCTAGCACGGAGACGCCCGTTCACCATATCGTGGTGTATGTACGCGGCTCGTCTGCCTTTCTGCGCGGCGAACCCCTGGGCGAGCATCTTCACGACGTCGTCGAATTCCCCCCGGGACAATTCTCTATACGGATAAGCTCTCACTAGCAATTGGTAGAGCTCGTCTTCGAGCCGCTCCCCGCACGAAACCTCGGCGACTATCTGCTGCGCGAGCACGTCGAGCGGTTTTTCGGGCATGATTATGCTGTCGAGCTCTCCGCGCTTTACAGCGTCGAGTAATGCCACGCACTCCGCGAACTCATCGAGGCTCAGTGGAAATATCTTGCCCCTGGGCGTTCCCTTTACCGTATGCCCGGAGCGCCCTACCCTCTGAAGGAAGGTGGCGATCGACTTCGGAGACCCTATCTGGCAGACGAGGTCTACAGCGCCTATGTCTATCCCGAGCTCGAGAGACGCGGTCGCTATTATCGCCTTCAGCTCGCCCGACTTGAGCCTCCGCTCCGCATCGAGCCTCAACTCCTTGGATATGCTCCCGTGATGGGCGGCTATAACATTAGCGCCGAACCTCCCGGTCAGGTTGTGGGTCATGCGCTCGGAGAGCCTTCTCGTATTTGCGAATATCAGGGTGGTCTTGTGGCCCTTTATAAGCTCTTCCAGTTTCTCGTATATTTCATCCCATACCTCATTCGACATTACCGCGGTAAGCGGGGAGCGCGGAATCTCTATGGATAGATCGAGCTCCCTCCTGTGGCCGGTGTTTATTATGGTGCAATCCGGGGCGCCGTTCTCCCCGTCCCTTCCGTGCCCTATGAGGAAACGGGCCACGGTCTCGATCGGTTTCTGCGTCGCCGAGAGACCTATCCGGATTAAATCCCCCGACGTGAGCGCGGCGAGCCTCTCCATAGACAGTGCCAGGTGTGAGCCGCGCTTGCTCCCGACGAGCGCGTGCACCTCGTCCACTATGAGCGTATGGACCTCTGAAAGCATCTCCCGCCCGTTTTTGCTCGTGAGTATCAGATAGAGGGATTCGGGTGTGGTTATCAAAATGTGGGGCGGGGTCTTCGTCATCCTGGTCCGCGCCGAAGCGGGCGTATCCCCAGTCCTGACCTGCGCCCTTATGCCTATTTCCGGAAACCCCGCCTTCGCCAGCTCCTCCTCTATGCCCTTCAAGGGCCTTTGAAGGTTTTTTTCTATGTCGTTGCTCAAGGCCTTGAGCGGGGAGACGTAGACTATCTGAGTCTTGTCCGGGAGCCTGCCTTCGAGTCCCTCCTTGACGAGGTCGTCTATGGCGGATAGAAAGGCGGCGAGCGTCTTGCCCGAGCCTGTCGGCGCGGAGATGAGCGTATTCCTCCGCCTCTTTATTGCCGGCCACGCTATCTCCTGTATCTCTGTAGGGGCGTCGAACTCTTTGTTAAACCATGACGCAACGGACCGGTGGAATTCTTTTAAAGCCATAATAATTATTATAATCAATGAGGGAACATTTTTTCATATCAGGCGCTGGCGCTGTGCTAAACTCATCCGTATGAATAACGTTTTTCAAATAAGGAGCGAGTTCTCCCCCACGGGGGATCAGCCCGGGGCGATAGAGGAGCTCACGGAAGGCGTGCTCCGCGGGGACAGGCACCAGGTGCTCCTCGGAGTCACGGGGAGCGGCAAGACATTCACCATAGCGAACGTCATAGCGAACGTCGGCCGCCCCACCCTCATAATCGCCCACAACAAGACCCTGGCTGCACAGCTCTACGGAGAGCTCAGGGATCTCTTCCCCGAAAACCCGGTCAGGTACTTCGTGAGCTATTACGATTATTACCAGCCCGAGGCGTACATCCCGTCGACGGATACGTATATAGAGAAAGACGCCCAGATAAACGAGCACATAGACAGGCTCCGCCATGCCTCCACCACTGCGCTTTTCGAAAGGAGGGACGTAATAATAGTGGCGAGCGTGTCATGCATATACGGAATCGGGGCCCCCGAACACTACTACGGGCTCCTCACGATGGTCGAGGAAGGCATGGATCTCGAAAGGGACAAGCTCCTCGAAAAGCTCTCAGAGGTCCAGTACGAGAGGACCGGGCTCGACCTCTGGAGGGGCAGCTTCCGAGTAAAGGGCGACACGGTCGACGTCTTTCCCTCCCACTACGACAACACCGCGCTCAGGATAGAGTTCTTCGGGGACCGCGTGGATTCGATAAAGGAAATAGACCCTCTCAGGGGCAAGACCCTGAGGCCGGTCAAAAAAGCGGCCATATACCCCGGCTCTCACTACGTCGCCCCGCGGGACAGCCAGGAGAGGGCGATCGAGGGCATCAAGAAAGAGCTCGAGGAGAGGCTCGCATACCTGAGCGAAAGGGGAATGGCGCTTGAGAAGCAAAGGCTCGAGGAAAAGACGAAATTCGACCTCGAGCTCCTGGCGAACATGGGCTTCTGCTCAGGCATCGAGAACTATTCGAGGCACATATCAGGCAGGCTCCCCGGCCAGCCGCCCTGGACGCTCCTCGACTACTTCCCGGAGGACTTTCTCCTCGTAATAGACGAGAGCCACCAGATGATCCCCCAGCTCCGCGGGATGTATGAGGGGGACAGGAGCAGGAAGCTGAGCTTGGTGGAGCACGGGTTCAGGCTCCCGTCGGCGCTCGACAACAGACCGCTTAACTTCGCCGAGTTCGAAAAAAGGGTCAATCAGGTGATATACGTCTCCGCAACTCCAAGTCATTACGAGATAGAAAAGGCGGGCGGGGTCGTAGTGGAGCAGATCATACGCCCGACCGGGCTCGCCGATCCCGAGGTGGAGATCAGGACCGCGGACAGGCAGGTGGACGACCTCCTCGAGGAGATTCAGAAAAGGGTGGCCGCGGGAGAGAGGGTCCTTGTAACGACCCTCACGAAAAGGATGGCCGAAGACCTGACCGAATACTACAGGGAGCTCGGCATAAAGGTGCGCTACCTCCACTCGGATATAGATACGCTCGAAAGAATAGCCATAATAAGAGACCTCAGGCTCGGGAAATTCGACGTCCTGGTGGGCATCAACCTGCTTAGGGAAGGGCTCGACATACCGGAGGTATCGCTCGTCGCCGTGCTCGATGCCGACAAAGAGGGGTATCTCCGCTCCGAGACCTCTCTCATACAGATATTTGGGAGGGCGGCCAGGAACGTGAACGGTAAGGTGATACTCTACGCCGACAGGGTCACGGCGTCGATGTCGAGCGCCATATCAGAGACGGACAGGAGGCGCCGGATTCAGGAAAAATATAATAAAGAGCATGGCATCACGCCGACCAGCATAAAAAAATCAATCACTGACATACTGTCGACCATATACGAAGCCGATTACTACACGGTCCCGCTCGAGAAAACGCCTGAGGAGCCCGACGTCCCGCCCGAGAAGATTTCAAAGACCATAACTGCCCTAGAAAAGGAGATGAAAGAGGCCGCCAGGAGCCTTGAGTATGAAACCGCCGCACAGAAGAGGGACCAGATAAAGCGGCTACGCGAGCTCGAGGTAAAGTACCTGGGTGAGGTCAAAGAAAAAGGCTAGCGAGGCGCGTGTAGATGGCGGAAAATTATCTCTAGCCGCACATGGCCTTGGCAGCCTGCTCCATTTCCTCGAAGCTCACGTCCCTTACATGAGTCGCTATCGACCAGGAGTGACCGAACGGGTCGCGCAGCTGTCCGTATTTATCCCCCCAGAACATGTCCTGGAGCGGCATAGTAACCGCCGCCCCGGCCTTAACCGCCTGATCGAAAACCGAATCCGCGTCCTCGACGTAAAGATGGATAACTACCGGGGTCCCCTTCAGGGTTTCAGGACCCACCGAGCCCCAGTCCGGGAACTCGTCGGCAAGCATCACCGCAGAATCGCCTATGCGGAGCCCCGCGTGCAGGACCTTTTTTCCGTCAGGCGTGTTCAGCCTGAAGCGCTCTTCCGCACCGAAGGCCTTCTTGTAGAATTCGATAGCCCTTGCCGCATCCTTGCATACAAGATGCGGCGTTACCGTATTCATTCCGTCGGGTATTGGTTTTACCTTGGACATAATTACAACTCCTTATGCTGGATTTCTGCCGGCTTGCCGGCCGTTTACTAATACGACGAACGGCTACGGGCATTCCGGACACCATTTACTAGTTAGAAAGTTTCTCCTTCAGCTCCTCTGCTATCTTGCGGTTGATCCCCGGGACAGCGGCTATTTCATCGACCGTAGCCCCTTTTATGCCGGACAGGCTTCCGAACCGCTTTATGAGTTCCTTCTTCCGCTTCGCCCCTATGCCGGGAACATCATCGAGCACTGAGCTCAGGGCCCTTCTCCCTCTGAGTTTCTTGTGAAAAGTAATGGCAAACCTGTGCGCTTCGTCCCTGATCCTCATGAGCAGGAACAGGACCTGCGAGTTTCTCGAAAAAACGATCGGGTTCTTTCTGCCGTATATATATATCTTATCGCTTTCGCCCTCGTATTTCCCCTTGGCTATCGAGGCGAGGCCGATCTCGCCCGCACAGCCGAGCTCGTCTAGGACCCTGTGCGCTATGTTGAGCTGCCCTTTCCCCCCGTCGATGAGAACTAGGTCCGGAGCGTCCCACCCCTCTTCGTCCGCCCTCGTGAGCCGCCGCGACAGGACCTCACGCATCATGGCGTAGTCGTTCGGGCCTTCGACTGTTTTTATCCTGTACGTCCTGTACCTCTCCCTGGCCGGCTTCCCGTCCTCGAACCTCACGAGCGACGCCACGGCCAGGTCCCCCTGGGTGTTCGAAATATCGAAACACTCTATTGCCGCCGGCAATTTGCTCAGGTGAAGCGAGGATTTTAGCCTTTCGAGGAGGTCGAGCTCGTGGAGCTCCCGGGCGTGCTTCCTCTGGAAGCTCTCGAGCGCATTCCTGCCCGCGAGCTCGAGCTGTGAAGCCTTCACTCCCCTCTCCGGCACGCTGAGCTCAACCCTGCGCCCGAGCCTCTCCGAGAGCCATTCCGAGAGTTCCTCCATCCCTTCTATCCCCACGGGAATGATTATTTCGTTCGGGATAAACCTGTTTCCCCCGTAAAACTGCGCAAGGAACCCCCCGAGAAGCTCTTCGTCCGCCCCCGCGGTGTTTTTGAACGAATATTCGGCCTTGTCCACAAAAATGCCCCCCCTCGAAAAGAGGACCGAGAACTCGGCGTCCTGCCCCTCCCTGTAAAAGCCTACTATATCCCTGTCCTTCGTGCCGGGCGTGATAAACATCTGTTCGTCCAGATTTTTTTCGAGAAGCTTCGCCTGGTCCCTGTAGTGAGCGGCGTCCTCGAACCTCATCTCACCCGAGGCCTTTTCCATATTGCCCCTGAGCAGTTCGATGATCCTGTCCTTTTCTCCCCGGAGGAACATCCTGGTCCGGTCGACGACTTCGCTATATCCCGCCTCGTCCACCTTCCCCGCGCACGGTCCGAGACACATGCCCATGTAATAGCTGAGACAGGGGCGCGCGGAGTGCCGCCTGAATTTCTCGTCCGTGCAATCCCTTAGCGGAAACACCTTGTGAATGAGCCTCTTCGCCTTTTTAAGCGCGTCGGCCGAGGCGAAAGGCCCGTAGTATAACGCCCCGTCCTTAAGCACCCTCCTTGTGAGCGTGAGGCGGGGGAATCTTTCCCGCGGGTCGAGTCTGAGCGAGAGATAGTTTTTGTCGTCCCTGAGCCTGATGTTGTATCTGGGGTTTTTTTGTTTTATTAGGGAATTTTCCAAAACCAGCGCTTCGCGCTCGTTCCGCGTCACGAAATAGTCGAGGTCTCTGACCTCCTTCATCAGATATGCAATGTGAGGCCTCTGGAGATCCCCGCCTTCGTGGAGATATGATAGGACGCGGCTCCTAAGATTCTTCGCCTTGCCTATGTATAGGGACCTGCCCTTCTTATCCTTAAGGATGTAGACCCCGACCGATGCGGGAATGGATCCGGCCTTCTCGTCGCTGATACTCATAATTTATTTAGGTTAGTGGAAAATCTTTCTTAAGCAAACATCAGAAAAGCCGGGACCATGCACTCGATAAAATTGAAATATTGAGGTGTCTTGTCACATCGTCACCCTAAACTCGTTTCAGGGTCTCGATTTTCATCTTTTCCCCGGTGCCGGGGGTGTCGGCAACTGCGGGGTGGTATAGGTTAACTCCCCTTCTCCACTACGTTTTTCAGGTTCGATAGCCCCTTTTCAAACAGGCTTCCCGCCATGGTGTCCATCAGTAGCGCGAAGTAGCCGCTCGTCAGCGACTTGCCCATGTCGCCCGACATCGTCCAGGTCACCTTAGTGTCCCCGTCCGGCAGCCGGTCGTACTTCACGGAGCCCTTGCACTCGTAGGTGCCTCCGTCGAAAAGGAGGTCGTATCCTATCCCGCTATCCGGAGAGGATGCGGTTATTGTAAGCGCCCCTGTCCCGCTTTCTCCCACCCATGACTGGCTAGCCCCGATCCCCGACGTTTTCTCTCCGAGAGTGACCACCATGCTCGGGTCCTCTTCCCTCCACGGAGCCCACTCGTCCCACCTTTTTAGATCCCCCACGTATTCGTGTATCTCCCCGGGCCCGGCATCGATCACGGCCGAGCGCTCAACCGAGTACCTCGCCGGAAGAAAGAGCCCTATTACGGCGACGGTGATGACCAGTATTATCAAAACGGCTGCTGCAGTCTTCAGAAGTCTCATAACCTCGCTCCGCGTTTCCGGCCGTCTCTACCCGCCCCCGTAAAGGGCGTTCCACGCCCCCCTCAGGTGCTCGAGGTAGCCTTCCGGCAGCTCCTCCCCCAAATCCTTTAGAACCCCTCCCACCTGCGAGAACCCGGCCACGCCCCCCTTCCCTTTCAAGCCGGCCAGAATTAGCGCCGCCTCTAGCACCCCGGGATCTAAGTGCCTGATGCCCTCAAAAAACTCCCTGTCCTTTTCCCCCCTCTTGTTCCCCGTGTACAACTCATACAGCGAGAGAATGTCCTCCGCTTTGTCCTCGATCCCTTCCTCGCCGCTGTTTACCGCGGTAGTTACCGTAGTACTTATCGCAGTACTTACTGCGGTATTTATAGCGGTATCTACCGCGGTGCCTACCGGGGCGGCTGTGCCGGTCACCTTTTTCGTGGTGGGGTCTATCTCCAGGCCCGACCCGAGTCTCTCCTGAAGGACCTCTCCGGGGCTCCGCACGTAGAACTTCCTCCCGTATATCCCGAGGGATGATTCGACGACCTTCAAGGCGAGCTTTTTCTCGAGCGAGTGGACAGCGACCCGGACTGTTTTATCCGACAGTCCCGTCAATTCCCTGAGCTCCTTAAGTCCAATCCTGAGGGTAGGGGCCCTTTTCATTATGCTTTTATTGTATATTGCGCTGTACACCCTGGATTCCGAGGGCGTAAAGCCGCTGTCGAGGTCTTTTAAATCGGCTGATTTTACGCCGGGCTCGGCAGGGGAGGGGGGTTTCCTTTCCCTTTTCTTTACCGCACTATTTACCGCGGTAGTTGTCGCGGCATCGGCCGTCGTTTCCGTCGCCCGGGATGCCTCGGCCGGGGGCGGGGCCTCATCCGCATCCCCCCGGATGTTCCTCTCCTGCCTGAAGCTATCAAAATACCTCGTGGCGACCCTGTGCGCATTGAGCGGGCTCCCGCGCTGCTGCATGGACTCGATCATATCCAGCAGGCGCCCGCTCTTCGGAGGCTTTTTCTTCCTAGGAGTTTCTGATGATATATCTTCTTCCTTCTTCTTTTTCTCTTTCATATATGGCCATTACTTCCTTCGCCAGTCTCCTATAGTCCATGGCGCCCGCGCACAAGGGATCGTATTCGACTATGTGTTTCCCGTACCCGCTCGCCTCCCTGATCTTCACGTTTGAGTGAATGGGGGAGAAAACGTTCGGGTGAAACTTCCTGTTTATAGCCTCTAAAACGGTGCTGCTGACGGTGGTCAGCTTGTCGTGCATGGTCGGAAGTCCGTAGGGGACAATCGGGAAGTCCGGGCGCGATGAATAGACCTCGAAAAGCGTCTCATCAATCATGCGTATGGCGTCAAGCGCCATCGGCTGCGTCTGAACCACGATGATTACGTCGTCCGCCGCGAAGAACGCGTTCACCGAGAGCGTGGCGAGCGAAGGCGGACAGTCTATGAGCACGAAATCGAAGTTCTTCCTGAGCCGTTTAATGGATTTCCTGAGCCTGTGGTCTTTCTCTATCAGGGCCGACATTGAAAGATCTGCCCTGCTCATGGATAAGTTGGCCGGAATGAGGAATAACCCCGGCGTGCTGTGCTCGATTATCACCGAGTTTATATCCACCCGGTTGCTCGGGTCTATAAGCACGTCGTTGATCGTTGTCTCGAAATCGTTTGGGCTGAAGCCGAGGTGGGAGGTCGCGTTTCCCTGAGGGTCGAAATCGATCACGAGAACCTCGTTCCCTTTCTCCGCGAGGGATGCCGCCAGGTTTACCGCGGTAGTCGTTTTCCCGACTCCCCCCTTGTGGTTCGCTATGGCTATGACTTTCATCTGTCTTATATTACCCTCCGGAAGATTGACGCTTCTTTGGTCGAAACGGAACCCCGCCCAGCTCCTGGATCTCCATATCAATTATAAAATGCCGCGGCGAAATGAAAAGGGGAGGTGCGTGTTGCACCGGCTCATTGATTTAAACGGACAATAATCATATAATATGCTGACCAGGGCGTTAAAAAGCCGCCGAAGCTTTAGCGGTGTGCATAAAACAACGGCGGCAACCGGAAGGTGGAACAACTTAATGATACCCTTTCTAGCTTTTAATTGTCAAGCTTTTTGATGCCCGTGCGGGAACAACGCTCCGGTTTGTTCAGGGAGAGATATGTCCGACAAAAAGCAGGACAAAACAAAGATAGTCCAAATATGGGGGGAGATACTCGACGAAGGGTTCACGAGCGTCCCCAACATACTCCTCAGATACAGATCCAGGATAGGTCTGAAACCAAAACACATAATGCTCATTATCGACATCATGTCTTATAAATGGGACGCCGAATATCCCTTCCCCAGCTACTCGGCCCTCGCCAGCAGATCGGGAATAGAAGAGAGAAGCGTGAAGCGTATTACGCAGGACCTCGAGGAGTTAAAGCTCCTGATAAAAACGCCCAGGTTTGATGACGAAACCGGGGCCCAAGTCACTACCGTTTTCGACTTCCGCCCGCTCGTCCAGAAACTCATCGAGGAGATGAACAAGGGAGAAGATGAAATTTATTACAAGGACGATGAAGAATATGGAGTCGGTAGATTATCCAGGGAAAATATCACCCCTCAAAAAAATAACAACAAAGAAATCAATAAGTTAGGGTATGACAAAAATGTCAGGGGGGAGGGTGACAGAAATGTCACCCGGGGGGTGACAAAATTATCACCGGGGGGGGTGACAGAAATGTCACCCAAAGAATACTCATATAATAAGAAGACTTTTAGTAAAAGAACCCGCGAGGAAAACCTTACCTATGGTAGAGAGAAATCACGCGGTAAAACCGTCATCGAAGATGACAAAAAAAGGGTTAATAAATATTTAAGAGACGCTATATTCAGGAAGAGAATTTTCGAGCTCTATGACAACCTGATAAAAATAAAATCCATCGAAGAGATTGTCGAAGAGGGAGCCCATAGGGCATGCAAGGATATGATCGTCAACAGGGTGCTCGAAATAGAGGGCAAGGGGGTCTCCGTCGATCCGGACAAAATAGCCAGACTCACGAGAAAGAGCTTCCCTTACCAAAACCTTCCGCGTGACGCGGGCAGGGCGAGAAATGTATTTACGAGCACGCTCTGCGACATCGTATCCGGCCTCGTCGTAAGCGAGATCGCCGGGAAGGGCTCCGATTAGAATCAATCCGCACCCGGAGCTATCCAGCATCAGCGGTAAGCACGTGCGCCGGGTATGAAAATATCAGAAACAGACAGGCGGCCCGGAGGCCGGCATGAATCTCCCGGGGCGGCAAGCCGCCGCGTTTGACATTTGTCGAGGTCTATTTAATATAATTTTCCACAAATTTATGTATAGGGGGGAGGTAATACATGGCAACCAGCATTCCGCGCGTAAAAGAAGCAAGAGAAGTACTCAAAAAAAATAAAATCGTTATAGCCGGGGTAGGAGAGACCGAGCAGGGAAAGATACCCGACAAGAGCTCGTTCCATTTCCTTTCGCTTGCGTCCAAGCTGGCAATCGAAGACGCCGGAATTAAAAAATCGGACGTTGACGGACTAGTTACCGCATTCTCTCTCGTAGAACATACTTTCATGCACTGCACCACATTCGCCGACTACTTCGG
>CADEFK010000023.1:20560-23977 GCA_902826595.1 uncultured bacterium
CGCGAGCACCTCGCCGCTGTTGCGGTAACGATGCGCAAGCACGCGGCTCTCAAGGAAAACGCCATGAACAAGGATCCCCTGACCATCGAAGAGGTCATGAACTCCCGCGTCATAGCCGACCCGCTTACCAAGTACGACTGCTCCATCATCTCTGACGGCGGCGCGGCTTTTATAGTCACGACCGAGGCCAAGGCAAAGGAGCTCGGAATAAGAAACCCACTCGCTTACCTCTGGGGCATGGGCCAGGGATATTCGCACCAATACCTCACCACGCTCCGAGACCTCGATCAGATCTATAACGCGATAGACAACTCCGGACAGAGGGCATTCCAGACGGCCGGCATCGGCCCCAAGGACGTCGACGTCGCGTTCCTTTACGACTGTTTTACGATAACCGTCCTTCTTGAGCTCGAAGGTCTCGGCTTCGTCCCGAAAGGGGAGGGCGGTCCCTTTGCCCTCGAGGGGCGCATGGAAATAGGAAAGGACCTCCCCGTGAACACCCACGGCGGGCTCCTGTCCCAGGCCCACCTGGGGGCCATGCACCACGTCGTAGAGGCGACACTCCAGCTGAGGGGAGCCGCCGGTCCGAGACAGGTTAAGGACGCCGAGGTCGCGCTCGTGCACGGAAACGGCGGCATCGTATCCGCTCACAGCACGATACTCCTGGGCAAAGAACCACTTTCTTAAAAAGGAGATCATTTTAAAATGGCTGAAAATAAAACATACGAAAAACCGCTGCCCGACTTCCGTCCCGAAACAAAGCCTTACTGGGACGCCTGCAAGAAACACGAGCTGGTTCTGCCGAGGTCGAAGACGACCGGGGAGTTCTTCTTCTATCCGCGCGCCATATCCCCGGGCAACGACATGTCCGAAGATATTGAATGGGTAAAGGCCAGCGGGAAGGCGAAGGTCTGGACCTACGCCATCCATTACATGGGCCCGACGAAGGCCTACAAGAACGACCCACCCTACGTGGTCGCCCTCGTGGAAACCTCGGAAGGGGTAAAAATGATGACCAATATCGTTGACTGCGACCCAAAGGACGTCCGCATAGGCATGGACGTGGAGGTTGTGTTCGACGATGTCACCGATGAAGTGACGCTGCCGAAGTTTAAACCCGCGAAGTAACGCGGCAAGCGGCGGCAATGCGTTACGGACAGCAGCCGCGGCTTTGTGCCCGCTTCGGGCCAATCGCCGCGAGCGCTTGATATTCATATTCGAAGGAGATTCCGCAAATGGCACAGGAAGACACGCGGCTTTTTTATGAAGACCTCGATGTAGACGCCGAGCATAAGAGCACGGGCAGGACCATTACCGAAACGGACGTGGTGAGCTTCGCCGGGCTCTCGGGCGATTTCAACAACATGCACATAGACGAGGAGTTCGCCAAGGACACCGTGTTCAAGACCCGTGTCGCGCACGGCCTCTGTGTCCTTTCCGTAGCGTCGGGTCTCTGGTTTACGATGCCGCGGCTCGCTACGATCGCCTTCATGGGCCTCGAGGACTGGAGGTTCTCGGGGGCCGTAAAATTCGGCGACACGATTCACATAACCAGAAAGCTCGTGGAGAAGAGGGAGCACAAGCGCCCCAACATGGGCTTTCTTATCTTCGAGGTCAACGTACACAACCAGTCGGGCGAAGTCGTTCAGAAAGGCAAATGGGTGATCCTCGTTCAGAGGAAGGAAAACGCCTGACCGCCCGCCCCGCCCCGATGGGTCGTGCGGGCAACCCTTACTAATAGCTCGATATTATTTCGCCAAAACAGTAGTTTACGTAAAGATTTTGGCCGCCTTCTAAAAAAGTATCTTGACACGGGCAAGCCAAATGTGATAAAACCCATTCCATATGGTTCTAGTCACCCTTGTGGAAGGTGGAAATTCCACAAAAACACAAATAACATAAGGAGGTATGGAGAGATATGGTAGTAGATCTATTACTCGGTTACGTTTTGTTGCTTGTGGGTTTCGTGTTTTTCTGTAACGGCATGACCGTATTGGGTAAGACGGGGGCCAAGGAAGTCGGAGTTCTGAATCTGGCTGTAGCTGTGTTGATATTAATATCGGCATGGCAGTTGCACGGTCAGGGGCAAACTGCCGCTACCGCTTTGATTTCGGTCTTCGCTCTTATTTATTTTATGGTTGCCGGGATATTTATACACGGATACGACGCAAAGGGCTTAGGTTGGTTCTGTCTTTTTGCGACCGTAGTGTTTATTTGGTACGGCTACCACTACTTTGGTCTTGAGGCGGTTATTCCAGGCTTTAAATACTATGCTTTCTTCTGCTGGGCATGGGCTCTTCTCACTTTGCTATGCTGGCTCGTTTTCTCCATGGGAAAGGCTTTAGCTCCTGCAGTTGCGTGGCTCTTCATTATCGAGTCAATTTTAACGCTGTTACTTCCTGGAATGTTGATTCTTACGGGAAAATGGACGCCGGTTGCTGCTTATGCGGCATCGCTGGCTCCCCAATAAGCGTTTGTAAGAGTTAACGGCATTTAAGAATAAAAACCCAAAAGGAACCCATTCAGAATACGAATGGGTTCCTTTTTTCTGTTTTGTCCCCTCTATCTACATATCTCCCTTGCCTTTATAATTAGAATTTTTAAAATAAGAGTAGGCTTTTCCCAAGGAGGTTTGACAATGAGAGACGTATATATTCTTGGCGTGGGAACGACTGCCTGCGGCAGGTTTCCCGATAAGGCGGCCCATGTGCTCGGCCGCGAGGCGTCCTGGGCGGCGATAAAAGACGCCGGGATTCATCCGAGAAAGATAGAGATCGCTTTTTGCGGGCACGTATACCAGGGCATGGGCGTGGGGCAGAGGACCCTCAAAGAGATAGGGCTCGTCGGGCAACCCACGATCAACGTCGAAGGCGCCTGCGGGAGCGGCACGCTCTCTTTCTGGGAGGCGTGGAGAACCATAGCCTACGGGCAGTACGACATCGCGCTCGCCCTCGGGATCGAGAACCTGAGCAGGGTGATGTCGGGCGGCCCGCTGCCCCTCGAGGATGACGATATAGAGGTCGCTCTCGGCATGGGGATGCCGGGCCTTTACGCCATGAGGGCAAAGAGGTACATGATGGAATACGGCGTTACGCCCGAACAGCTTGCGAAGGTGGTGGTGAAGAGCAGGAAGCATGCCTCGATGAACCCCATAGCGCAGTACAGAAAAGAAACCACTATAGAAGAAGTGCTCAGCGCGCCTATGATCGCCGACCCGCTGAATAGAAACATGTGCTGCCCCGTGGGGGACGCGGCAGCGGCAGCGGTCCTCTGCTCCGCCGAGCTCGTCGACAAGCTCGCGACCAAAGAGCCCATTAAGGTCCTCGGCTGCGTGGCCCAGTCCGGCAAGTACTCGAGCCCTAAGGGCCTTACGTGCGACCCCTCCGAGAACGTAATGAGAACGTCGAAGATGGCATA
>CADEFK010000024.1:0-9017 GCA_902826595.1 uncultured bacterium
TAGATAATCGCCTCCAAGATCTCTGTTATACTGGAAATACGTAATCCAGGTAGGGTCATCAGGGGTTGTGGTAGTAGCTCCGAAGTTACCAATAATGCCGTTGCCAGTTTCATCGGCTATTGTTGTCCCTTGTCCCTCGTCTATTTTCGAATAGTAAATAAGACCATTTTCACTCCCCGAAAGTTGAGTCGACATCGCACTCTGAATTTCCTGTTGGGTACGGGCAATATTCCATACACGCACTTCGTCGATATCTCCTTTGTAGTATTGTGGGCTGCTGGGATCAGCGATAGTTGTATTACTTATCCTACCCAGACGTAATATGCCTATATTATTAAAATTTCCTTGCGGGTAAGAACTATCATTTATCAATTCGCTGTTCAAGTAAACCTTGTGATTTCCACTTGTGTAAACTACAGCTACGTGATGCCAGAAACCGGGTTCGAACTGGGGACTTGTGATGAATTCTCTCGCCAGATAATTGTTTGGACCACTATCCGCATTCGCATGCTTCCTAGTAATAACAATATTTGATTGGCGGTTGTAATAATTTACACCGATCCCGACACCTCTCTCAAGGACTTGGCCCAATCCTGTAGATACAGCAACGCCTCCAATGACATGACTATGCGGAGCTAGGTCATCATATCTTTGAAGTGGTCTCACCCATGCTTCAATCGTAAGAGGTAATACTTTGAATAGGTTCGCGGCCGCGGTACCGGAATATTTAACTTCATCATTGATACCATCGAATCTTATCGCTGTTCCTAAACCACCACCTGGGGCTATAGGTGGATTTAGAGTAGTTGCTCTTAGCTTAAAATATTTCCAGTCACCGTTGCCTTCCATTACTACTACATCTCCGTCAGCCTCTGGGAATAATCTTGAGACCCCTTCTATACTCCATCCGGAACCGAACTCACTGCTTTCTTGATTGTTTATCACGAGATCCCCAGTCTTGATTATCGACTTCGCTGTTGTGCCGCGATGAGTCGTTATCTCTGCATCAAAGGGATATATACCTGTAGTCAAATTGCTTGCATCAAATTGGAATGCTTGGACTATTTTTCTTTCTCCTGTCAAACCATCCACATCCGAATAAATTGTCCCTTTATCGATTCCATTCACTTTCAAATTCAACGAAATAGAAAGCGGAGGAAAATTCACAGCTGCATTTGTAAAATCTGTGATCTCTTTCACGATCGGACTTGGATCGGCAGCAGTGCTGTTGTATACAAACTTCAGTGACCTGTCTTTATTAAGTGATTTATAACTCACGAGTTGGTGCTCTTCGCTCAGGTTTCCCGACGCTAAAGATGTGCACGAACCGATCGGCAAAGGGCAGCAATCAGGACAGGGGGGCGGATCCTGTACAGGTGCACCGCCGACGGCATTTGGTGGGCGGAAACCGGAGCAACTCCCAGATCTTAATATACCTCCTGAAACAGTATCTACGTATAACCCATCATCACTTATTCTGCCAAATCCAACCGTTTCGAAATTTCCTGTGGCAAGACTTGGTTGAACAATATCTACTTCGCTACCCGGCGGGATTCCATCCGCATTTGGATATATAATTTCCGCAGGCTCTGAGAAGTTTATGCCGGGAGGTTGAATAGTAACCATAAGAAACATCCCGGGATCATCGGGCGGTATATATGGCGGAAAATCGCCCGGGACGAGTCCTAATCCTATAACCCCGTCGTAAAGCTCTCCATCATCAGTGTAAGCAGTGCCAGGTTTAATTGTTAATGTCACTCCCATACTAGGGCTCTCGACAACCGTTGTTTCCAGCGGGTTTATCGTCGTGATACTCTCGGGATCTAATCTGGTTAGATAGAATGGTCTTTCAAAATCGTTTATAGGCAATTTCTGTAATGCGAAGAACATTCTGAATCCGGCATACATCGACCCGTCGGGTGCAAGGATCGCTCCCGACGAATCAATATTGATCACCATACCCCTCTCAAGAGGTACTCTTCTGATCTCAAAATAACCGTTCGAGTCGGTAATCACGGTACCTTTTGCTCCAAAGACGTGAACTTCTGCTCCGACTATAGGTATTTCCGAGCCCTCCGATGCGGCTACAGCGTCGAGGACTCTCCCCTTAACCACTGTGAACCGAAGCTCTTTAGAGCTTTCATTGATCGATTCCGTCGGGGATACAGTAAACCAGAAAAGAATTACAAATGCCGAGAGAGTTAAAATGGCAGGTCTAAAAAATATTCTTATTTTAGCGGCGAAACTTTTCATCCCATCTCTCCCCCATTGTCTTAAGCCTCTGAGATACGCTCAAGATGAGGAGGAGAGTCTAGGTTGGGTTTAGAGGGTCGATTCAGCTAACAACCAATACCTGTTCTTCTCGTCAACTCATCACTATCCGCAGGCTGCAATGGCATTTTTTGACATGCAAATGCAACTACAGATTAACAAATTCGATAATAACAGAATTCTTAATTGCATGTCAAGATGGAATTTTAATTTTTCATCAAATATTGGATCTTGGAAGAGCAAATAAAGGCTCAGATCCACCCCCTACGGCTGTATCGCCACCTTGATCACACCGTCGGCCTGGGAGGAGAAGAGCTTGTAGGCTTCCTCGATATCGTCGAGCGAGAACCTGTGCGTGATGAGCTGACGTAAATTAACCCTCTCGTTTTTCACGAGATCCATCAGCCTTCTCATCCTCTCCTTCCCTCCGGGGCAGAGGGTGGACACGATATTCTTGTCCGCGATTCCGAACCCGAAAGCCTGGTTCGGGACGCCGATATTCGGCATGTCCGCCGGGTAAACGCCTAAGCTCGATATGGTCCCGCCGACGCGAGCGGCCTTGACGCAGTTCTCGAGAGTCGTCTGTGTGCCGAGCGCCTCTATAGCGACATCGACCCCCCTGCCCTTCGTCATGTCGAGTATCTCTTTCACAGGGTCTTTTTTCTTGAAGTCGATCACGACGTCGGCCCCCATCTTCAACGCCATCTTCATGCGCGAAGGGATGGTATCGACGCCTATGATTAGCGAAGCCCCCTTGAGCTTCGCGCCCGCCGTAGCGCCCAAACCTATAGGCCCCTGTCCGAATATAGCGACCATGTCCCCCACCTGAATGTCGGCGCTCTCGGCGCCCGAGAGTCCCGTCGAGAATATGTCCGTCGTCAGAAGCACGTCCTCGTCCGAGAGCTCGTCCGGTATCCTCGCCAGGTTGGCCATCGCGCTCGGTATCTTCACGTAATCCGCCTGGCAGCCGTCTATGGTGTTCCCCATCTTCCAGCCGCCCAGGAACCCGCCGCACTGCGCCCAGTTCGCAGAGAGGCAGTATTCGCACATCCCGCACGGGGTGATCGCGTTTATAGCGACGCGCTCGCCGGGCTCGTACCCCGTAACCCCGTCCCCGAGCTCGTGTATCACGCCCACGGGCTCGTGCCCAATGGTTTGCCCGACCCCCACCGGATATTCCCCCCGCATGATATGCACGTCTGTCCCGCATATGGTCGTAAGCGTGACCCTTACCACCGCCTCCCCGGGCCCCGCCTTGGGTATCGCCTTTTCCTCGAGACCTACTTTGTTCACGTCCTTGAATACGTTCGCCCTCATATCACTGCCTCCCGCTTCTGTATTTGATATTAAATGGGTGCAAATCCCGTGCCATGGCCCGAGACGCCCCCTGTCCGCTATATATATTAGATACTTTTTATTAAGGGTATGTGAAATACTTCAGGCCACTGTCCGATAACATTACAACGGACATAAAACCCCTGCGGAGAAAGAACCGGAGCGCGGCTCACAGCCGTATATACAAACATGAAAAATACAATCTTTTTAAGGGAAAATCAGAGGGCAGGAACGAAAAATGATTACACCTGAAAAAAGTCTGCTATACTATTAGCGTAATAGTCGAGTTTGGGTCCGGGGGGGGAGACTCTCCATACCTCTATCATCAAATCCTCCTTTAACGAGACTAGAACTTTGGATTTGTCCCCCCGGGCTCTTTAAGTTCCCATTATACACTAATACAATTTAAAATTTCAAGGGTAACGGGACCGAAGCCGGTCTCGTAATCAAGATCGTGCTTACAATCCGGAGGGAAGTCCCCTACTCGGGAGTCGATATTATTGAAGTTCCCAGGCCCCGGCCGTAAACGATGCGATGGCGGGGCCCGCATATAAGCCTAGCTCTCGGTCGCCCCGTTATCGGGCTTAACGACGATTAGCGTGTACCTGTCGAGGTCGATGTATTTCCTGGCCGCGTTCTGCACGTCTTCTTTGGTGACGGCGAATATTTCCTGCGGGTATCTCTTATACTCCTCCCACCCTATGCCGTATAGCTCGTCGAACGTGATCTTGGCGGCCTGGGAAGAGTTCTGCTGGAGCCCTATCTCGAAGCTTCCGACCAGGTAGTTCTGAGCGCGCTTTATCTCCTCGTCCGTCACGCCGTTCTTAAGCACGAGCTCGAGCTGCTCCTTGATCGCGTTCACGGCCTCTTCTTCTTTCTGGGGGGCGGTGCCTATGTAAACGCCGAAGTAACCCGGCTCGAGCCCCGGCGTATAGAACGAGGTCACGGTGTATGCGAGGCTCTTCTTGTCCCTTAGCTCGATGAATAGCCTGCCGCCCTGCCCCGAGAGTATAGTGTTCAGAACCTCGAACGCGTATTCGTCCTCGGTGTTTATAGGCGGCGCGAGGAACCCCATAATGATATGCGTCTGGGCCTTGTCGGGCTTTGTCTCGGTCTTTTCTGTAATGGCCGAGGGAGGGATTACGGGCTTTATTTCGGGCGCTGGGGTGGCGCCCTTCTTCATGCCTCCGAATTTTTCTTTGACCGCTTCCAGGGCCTCGTTCTCGTCCACGTCTCCGACGATCGTTATGACCATGTTCTCGGGCCTGACGTATTTAGCGTAGAACTGCCTCAGGTCCGTGCCGTCGAACTCCGTCACCGTTTCCACGGTGCCGAGCGGGTTATATTTGTACGGGTGGTCCGCGTACAGGGTGGCGAGGAAGAGATTGACAGTGGTCTTCAGAAGGTTGTCCCCTTCCCTGTTTATCTCGGACAGTATTTCGCGCCTCGCGCGCTCGATCTCCTGGGATTCGAACGACGGGCGGAGTATTACGTCAGCGAATATGTCCATGGCTTCGCCGAAGTTCTGGCTCAGCGACTCGACCGTGACCCCGAAGCTGTTCCGCCCTGAATACCCCTGCACCTCGCCCGCTATCGATTCGATTTCCTCCGCTATTTGGGCGGCGCTCCTCGACTCCGTCCCCCTCGTGAACATGCGCGATATGAAATTGGACATCCCCTGGGTTTTCTCGTCCTCATACCTGACGCCGCCCAGAAAGGCGGCCCTGGCTGCGAATAGGGGCACGCCCGGGTTCTCTTTTATCAGTACCTGAATGCCGTTATCGAGCACGAATTTCTTGACTTCGCCCGGAGCGGCTTTCACGGGCTCCGCTACGGCCGCGGGGGTGTTCATATCTCCGGTATCCATGCCGGCCGACGAAACGATTATCTCCTCCGTAAGCTCCCCCTCCGTAATTACGGAGCCGGAGCCGTTCCCCTTCTTCCGTGCCATTTCCCGTGAAACCTCGTCCGATGCCTGCTTCGCTATCTCCCTGACATCGCTCTCCGTCAGCGCCTTCTGTCCCGAAGGGAGCAGAAAGCCCGCAGTGAGGTTGTCGATAGTGAGGTATTTATTCGCCGCCCGCATAATGTCCTCGGGCGCGACCCCCCTCACATTCGAAAGATATTCGTCCTCGTACCGGAAATCACCTGTCTCTATCTCGAAGAAGCCCAGCTTCTGGGCCTGACCCTGCATAGTTTCCTTCGTGTACACGGCGTCGCTCTCTATATTGAGCTTGACCTTCGAAAGCTCGACGTCTCCCACGGGCTCGTATTTGAGCCTCATGACCTCTTTCATTATTTCCTTAAGGGCTTCTTTCGACTCCGCGGGGTCGAGCGTTCCGCCCACGGCGAATATGCCTTCCCTCATCGGCGTGTATGCGTATGCGTATATGTTGCTCGTAAGCCCCTTTTCCTCTTTAATGTTCCTGTAGAGCCTCGAGCTTTCCCCGCCCCCCAGCACGTTGCCAAGCACATCCATAGCAGGGGTGTCTTCACCCTTGGCGTTCGGTATGTGGAAGGCGAGCGAGAAGTACCCCTCCTGGAGCGGCTTCTCGATGACGAAAGCCTTCATGCCCTTCTGCTCGGGCTCGTCCGGTATATCGCACTCCGGTAGGTCCCTCCTGTGTAGCCTGCCGAACGTCTCTTCTATCCTGGGCTCTATTTTCGCGGTATCGAAATCGCCCACCACGACGAGAGTCATATTGTTAGCCGCATACCATTTATGATAAAAATCCGTGACCTTCTTCCTGTTAAATGCCTTTACCCCCGCTTCCGTCCCTATTATGGACCTCCCGTAGGGATGCTCGCTGAAGGCCGTCGAGAAAAGCTTCTCGCTCAGGTTCCTGCCCGGGCTGTCCTCGCCGCGTCTTATCTCCTCGACCACGACCTCGAGCTCCTTCTCGAGCTCGTCCGGGTCGAAGGTGGAGTTCTCCATGGCGTCCGACAGCACGTCGAGGGCCGTATCCATGAACCTGCTCGCTATGACTACGTAGTAGACAGTCTCGTCGAAAGACGTAAAGGCGTTTATGTCCCCGCCGCTCCCCTCGATTACCCTCGCTATCTCGCCTACCTCCCTCTTGTCCGTACCCTTGAACAGCATGTGCTCATGCACGTGGGCGAGGCCGTATTCCCCCTCCGTCTCGCACGCGCTCCCCGTCTTCACCCATACGTTCACGGCCACGACAGGGGCCGAGCGGTTCTCCTCCAGTATAATCGTCATTCCGTTATCGAGCTGGTATCTGGTAATACCGTTCAAAGTCTCTTTCTTCAGACTTTCGTTATCCATCTTGTTCTCCTCTCTGTGGCAAGAAACTACCATAATTCCCAGAATGACGGCAAGGAACGCGGACATTACAGAAATCCGCGCGTGGATCCCGGCTGAATCGCAAATTCCCTTAAAGACAAACCTCTCTTTAACACCTGCTGTCATCGGCGACTCCGCTCTGCGTTCGTATTTGGATGTCGGGTTGTGGGGTAGTACCCGTAATAAGATAACGGGAATTATCCCCCTATCAAGGACGAAAAACGCCTGATAGGCGATTATTCCTGTAATTGCAGATATTTGCGTTATTATTTATTCGGGTGCTTTCCCCGTCAAGGGTTCTTCCCGCACCTCGGGCTTCCCTGTCAGGTACCCGAGCGCATGGAGCACGAGCCCCGAGACCGCGTACAGGTAGACGAGGAAAATAAACATAATCTCCGGGTTGGTAATCACGGCGGCGATGATAATAGTGGCTACGACGAGGGCGTTGAAAGGGCCGCCCAGCCTGAGCGTGGGCTGCTTCGAGTATTTCACGTTGCTCACCATGAGGAGCCCTATGACAGGAGCGGCTATAAGGTAATACCAGAGCACCCTTTCGTCGGGATCTACCCCGAGGGACGAGAGGAGCATCAGCGGGGCTACCATCAGGCCCGCTGCTACAGGGCTCGGGAGCCCCGTAAAGTTGAACTTTTCCACATTGCCCGACTGCACGTTGAACCTGGCGAGCCTGAGGGCGGCGCAGACGACGTAGACTATGACCGCCATGAGGCCGAGCTTGCCCTTGTCCATGAGCGTCCATACATATATCAGCACAGCGGGGGCCACGCCGAACGATACGACGTCAGAAATGGAATCGTAGGAGAGGCCGAAGTTGCTCTCGTGCTTGATGAACCTCGCGAGCCTCCCGTCGAGCGTATCGAAAAAGAAGGATATGACTATGAAGGCACCCGCCCACCAGAATCTACTGAATGCCCAGGGGTCGGAGGCGCTCCCCGCGCCCATGGCCGAGACTATCTCTATCGAGGTCAGTATGGACAGGATACCGAAGCACAGGTTTCCGGTCGTGAATATATTCGGGAGTACGGGCATGACTTTCTGCCGCTTCGATTTCTTCCTTCTCACGCCTTGTTCCCGTCTAGCCATGCTATTATGCTCTCCCCAGCCTTTACCCTGTTGCCGACGCTGACTTCTATTATACACCCCTCGGGCAGATAGACGTCCACCCTGGAGCCGAACTTAATCATACCGTAACGCTCGCCTTTTTTAAACTTCATGTCGATTTCCGCGTAAGAGATTATCCTCCTGGCGAGGAACCCCGCTATCTGGGAGACTACTATCTTTTCCCCCTCCGGCGTCTCGATGAGCGTGGAGAGCCTCTCGTTGTCGTCGGACTTCCTCTTCATCCCGTCGGAGAAGAGCCAGTCCGGCATGTGCGCTATGTTAAAGCTGCCGGGGGAGTATTTAGTCCCGACGACCTTCCCCCTGACGGGCATCCTGTTTATGTGACAGTCGTAGAGGGCGAGCGAGATGCTTATCCTCGTCATGGGTGCGCCCAGGAAGTCCCTCTCGTAAATCTCCTCCACCATGACGACGCTCCCGTCGGCGGGCGAAACGATGGAGTCCGGGTCGTCCGGGACCTCGCGCTCCGGGTCGCGGAAGAAAAGGAGGGTGATTACGGCGAGGACGGCGAAAACAACGGACAGTATCGTGAAATTGAATATGGCGGCCGCCCAGGCGAGTATTGCAAGTATGCCGAGGTAGGTGAAACCCTCGGTGGCTATGGGAGACCGCTTGCGTTCCATCAGTTCTTAGTCTTGTCGACCAGCTTCTTTTTGAATAGAGAGCTCATCATCTTGCGGAGCTGTCCGCCGATGTCCTCTATCGGGTGGGTCTCCCCTTTCTTCATCAGGGCGTTATAGACAGGGCGTCCGGCCCTGTTCTCGAGTATCCACTCCCTCGCGAATTCGCCGTTCTGTATGGAGGTGAGGATCCTCTTCATTTCCTTCTTCGTTTCTTCGTTGACGACCCTGGGCCCCCTCGTGATGTCCCCGTATTTCGCCGTGTCGCTTATAGAATAGCGCATATTCGATATGCCGCCCTCGTAAATGAGGTCGACTATGAGCTTCACCTCGTGGCAGCACTCGAAGTA
>CADEFK010000024.1:9117-12806 GCA_902826595.1 uncultured bacterium
GGCACTATCTGCCCGTAATGTATGTTGAAGCCGTGGCTGAAAGCGACGGCGTTCCCGGCTTCGAGCCCCCCGGTTATGCCTTCGTTGTAGATGCCCGCCTGGCTCGTGTCGGGCGCGAGTATCATGATTATGTCGGCCCACTTCGCGGCCTCGTCCACGGGAAGAACTTTGAAACCGGCTTCCTTGGCCTTTTCCCAGCTCCCGCTCCCTTCCCTCAACCCCACAGCCACGTCCATGCCGCTGTCCCTAAGGTTCTGGGCGTGCGCGTGCCCCTGGCTCCCGTATCCGATAATAGCGATTTTTCTCTTCTTCAGCTTTTTCAGGTTAATGTCGCTGTCGTAGTAAACCTTCATTTCTCCTCTCCCTTATTCTTCGTGAGCTTTGACTCGCGCTTCATGGCGACGGTCCCGGTTCTTGCGAACTCCTTTATCCCCATGGGATGCAGGAGCTCGATAAAGGCGGTTATTTTATCCTTGTCGCCCGTAAGTTCAAGCGTGTAGGACTTGGGCCCGACGTCCACCACCTTCGCCCGGAATATATCGGCCGTCCTGAGTATCTCCGCCCTCGTGTCGTCCCTCGCGTCCATGCGCACGAGCACCATCTCCCTCTCCACCCGCACCTCGTCCGTAAGATCGCTCACCTTTATCACGTTCACCATGTTGTTGAATCTCTTGATTATCTGCTGGATTATGAAATCGTCCCCGGTCGTTACAAGGGTAATACGGGACGTTTCCGGGTCGAGCGTCTCCCCCACGTTGAGACTCTCGATGTTGAAACCCCTGGCACTGAACAGGCCGGCGATCCTCGAAAGAACGCCGGATTCGTTATCGACAAGAAGCGTTATGGTGTGCCTCACTGGTAATAAACCTCCGGTTATAATCGACTGAAACTTTACTTCCGATAGGGGAAAAAGACAAAAGAGTACCCTACTTTATAAAGAAAGCTCCCTCATTATACACTATCTTTTCCGTTAAGCCATATCGGCGGCGTCGGCCATGTTCTCGAGATGCACGCCCTCCGGGCCGAGTATCATTTCGTTCATAGCTCCCCCGGGCGCTATCATCGGGTAGACGAGCTCGTTTTCGTCAACGAAGATCTCCATGAGCACGACGCCTTCCGTGAACAGGCCCTCCCTGAGAGTCGCCTCGAGATCCTCGGGCCTCCTGGCCTTGAGCCCGATCGCGCCGAAGGACTCCGCCAGCTTGACAAAATCAGGCAGGACGTCGAACTTGGACGCGGAATAGTTGCAGTTATAGAACATGGTCTGCCACTGCCTGACCATTCCGTGATGACCGTTGTTGAGGAGGATTATCTTTATGTCCATCTTGTTCTCGACGGCGGTAGCCAGCTCCTGCATGTTCATCTGGAAGCTCCCGTCGCCGCATACGCACACGACCATTTTGTCGGGCCGCGCGAACTTCGCCCCCATGGCCGCCGGGAACCCGAAGCCCATCGTCCCCAGCCCTCCGGACGTGATCCACGTCCTCGGGTATTTGAATCTGTACCACTGAGCGACCCACATCTGGTGCTGTCCGACGTCGGAGACGACTATCGCCTCCCCGTCCGTGATCTTGCTGAGCGTATCTATGACGTATGTCGTCAGTATCTTGTCGCCTTCCTGTTTGTACGCGAGCGGGTGCTTCTTTTCCCACTCCTTTATCTGCCCCATCCATTCCTTCCGGTTCGTTTTGACCTTCGCCGGGAGCATTTCGAGCATCTGTTTTAAGACTTCCTTCGCGTCCCCAACTATGGGGCAGTGTACGACTATGTTCTTGTCAATGGTCGCGGGGTCTATGTCTATGTGGATTATCTTCGCGTTGGGCGCGAACTTCTCGAAATTGCCTCCCGTGGCCCTGTCGTCGAACCTCGCGCCTATGGATATAACGAGGTCGCAGTCGTGTACGGCCATATTCGCCGCGTAGGAGCCGTGCATGCCGAGCATGCTTATGAACAGCGGGTCGTCAGCGGGAAAAGCACCCAGTCCCATAAGGGTCAGGGTTACGGGTATCTGGAGCCTGTGGACGAGCTCCTTCAACTCCTCAGAAGCCCCCGACCACAGGAGCCCGCCCCCTCCGAATATGAGCGGCCTCTTCGCGGCCAGGATCAGATCGACCGCGCGTTTTATCTGCCCCGGATGGCCTTTCTTAGGCGGCTTGTAGCCCCTCAGGCTTATTTCGTCCGGTATGACGAACTCGTCCTCCCCTATGAGGACGTCCTTGGGCATGTCGACGAGCACCGGGCTCGGCCTTCCCGTCCCCGCGATGTAGAACGCTTCCTTGATAGCGCGCGGGAGGTCCTTGGTCTTCCGGACCAGGTAGTTGTGCTTGGTACAGGGACGCGTAATGCCGATGTGGTCCGCCTCCTGGAACGCGTCGCTCCCGAGATACGGCAGCGGGACCTGCCCCGTGAATACGACGACGGGGGAAGAGTCCATCTGGGCGGTGGCTATGCCCGTAACGGTATTCGTCGCGGCAGGGCCCGACGTGCAGAGCACGACGCCAGGTTTGCCCGAGGCGCGCGCGTAGCCGTCAGCCATGTGCGTAGCCGCCTGCTCGTGCCTGGCAAGAACGTGCCTGATCCGGTCCGAGTACTTGGGCATTACGTCGTACACCTTTAGCACGTATCCCCCCGGCAGCCCGAACACCACGTCTATGCCCTCGTGTATCAGAGTCTCGAAAAACATCTCGGCACCGATCATTCTCGCCATTTTAAAATTACCCCCGTATTTTATGCGGGCCGCCTATTGTCACGGAGCGGCGCACAGTTTTTATTTATGCTTCCATTCGGCAATTCTCGCTTCCATTCTGTCTTTCAGCGAGAGCTTTACCTTCTTCAGCTTCCTGACTTCCATTTCGTCATCGAGAGTGAGCGTCTCCTTGCTCTCGAGGCTCCTGACTACGTCGTCGAGCTCTCTGTGCTCGAAGTAAAGGCGCTTGAACTCCTCGTCCGCTTCGAGCAGTTTTTCAATTATGTCCGATTCGGTCATCTTGTCTCCCCTTTGCTGTTAATTCTGCGTCCGGCTTACGTAAATACATGGGCGCGAGGCCCAGGACCTCGTCCGCGTGCCCTTCCCTAAACCTTTTAAATCCGTAAAAAGCGAGGGATGAAGCCCTCGGATAGTTCAAATAAGGAGGGCATATCCTTAGAACCTCCCCCCCCAACCCATTATCTTCCAGAAAATCCCTATAAAGTAAAGCGCCTTCGCCTATAAATATAGTTTCTTCCTTTATTATTTCCATAAGCCCCGCGGGCTGCAGTATGGCGTCGGCTCTAATCCGCAAGACCCGGCCGCCGTCCGTCCTGAAGAAGGCCGCGTAGAGCTCCCCTTTCCTTGCGTCCCCGAGCGCACAGACCTGAAAGGGCGAGTACGGCAGATTCATGGCGAGGATTTCGAGCGACGATGCCCCGACGACGGGTATGCCCAGCGAATACGCGAGGCCCTTGGCCGTCGAGATGCCCACCCTGAGCGCCGTAAAGGAGCCGGGCCCGAGGGATACAGAAACGCCCCCGAGCTCTTTCCGCCCGATCCCGAGCTCCCCCAGGAGCCCGTCTATAGCGGGCACGAGCCTCTCCGAGTGTGTGGGGCCCATGTTCAGATAATATTCCCCCAAAACCCTGTCGTCTTCCGACACAGCTATGCTGCCCGAATAAGTCGATGTCTCGATCGCGAGTACTTTCATAATCTATAT
>CADEFK010000024.1:12906-18050 GCA_902826595.1 uncultured bacterium
TAATCTATATGAAATTATAACGGATTGCCCGATGAACCGAAAGGAGCGGGCGACCGCGCCTGCAAGCACGGGTGATTGGAAATACGACTATTATTTCGATGTCTGGCGCCCGAAGGTCTCTTCCCTTATGAGTGAACCCGAGCCCGATGTGATGCCTTCTATCCTCATGGCGAGGTCGTTCCTGTTTGTAGCCTGTTTCATCGCTTCGTCGTACGTGATCTTATCGCTCTTGTAGAGGTTGTAGAGGCACTGGTCGAAGGTCTGCATGCCGTAGTGGAGGCTGCCTTCGTGAATGGCCTGCCTGATCTCCCATGTTTTCTCCGGGTCTGAGATAAGGTCCTTCACCCTCTCGGTCGCAATCAGTATCTCGGCCGCGGGCACGCGCGACTTCCCGTCCGACGTCGGGACGAGCCTCTGCGATATAATCGCCTTCAGCACCTGCGCGAGCTGGTACCTGACCTGGTTGTGCTGGTGCGGCGGGAATATCGTAAGCATGCGGTTTATCGATTCCTGAGCGTCGAGCGTATGGAGCGTGGTGAGCACCAGGTGTCCGGTCTCAGCCGCCGAAAGGCATATCTCCATCGTTTCGAGGTCCCTCATTTCGCCTACCAGTATCACGTCCGGGTCTTCCCTCAAGGCGGCCCTCATGGCATTCGCGAAGGAAAGTGTATCGATGCTTATCTCCCTCTGGTTTATATAGCTCGTATGGTCCTCGTGCATATACTCAAGCGGGTCCTCGACCGTGATTATATGGCGTGCCTTATTCTTGTTGATGTAATCGACTATCGCCGCGAGAGTGGTGGATTTGCCGCTGCCGGTCGTGCCGGTGACGATCACGAGACCCCTTTCTTCGCCCGCTATCTTCTCCATCACGGGCGGGAGATTGAGGGAGCTGAAATTGAGTATGTTGTACGGGATCGACCTGATGGCTATCGAGAGAGTACCTCTCTGCTGGAATATATTCACCCTGAACCGGGAGAGGCCGCTTATGCTGTAGGCGAGGTCCATCTCGTAGAGCGTCTCGAACCGCTCGCGCTGTGCGGGGTTCATCATATGGTGCGCCATGTCCTTGACGTCGTCCGCCGTGAGCCTGGGCGCGTTCTTTACCGGAGTGAGCTTCCCCTCGACGCGCAGTATTGGGTGACGCCCCGTGCCTATATGCACGTCGGACGCACCTACCCTTACCGCGGCGCGCAGGATATCGTCTATATTCATCGAGCCCATCTACTTCTCCTGGGGCTTCTCCGCCTTTATGACCCCTGTCTTGGTAAGTATATCGCTCTTTAGTTTTTCGGCTATATCCGGATTTTCCTTGAGGAAAGCCCTTGCGTTCTCCCTGCCCTGCCCGAGCCTCTCCCCGCCGTATGAAAACCACGTCCCGCTCTTCTCGACTATGTTCATCTTCGAGCCCATGTCTACGAGCTCGCCCGTCTGGGATATGCCGCTTCCGAACATTATGTCGAATTCCGCGTCTCTAAATGGAGGGGATACTTTATTTTTTACGACCTTGGCCCTGACCCTGTTCCCGGAGACCTCTTCCCCTTCCTTGACGGAGCCTATGCGCCTGACGTCTATCCTTACGGACGAATAGAACCTGAGGGCCATTCCGCCGCTCGTCGTCTCGGGGTTCATGTACGGGAGCGTCCCTATCTTCATCCTCGTCTGGTTAACGAATATGACGAGCGTGTTCGACCTGCCCACCGTGGCCGTGATCTTCCTTAGCGCCTGGGACATGAGCCTCGCCTGGAGCCCTACGTGTGCGTCCCCCATCTCGCCCTCTATCTCCGCCCTCGGGACCAGCGCCGCGACGGAGTCGAGCACTATGACGTCGAGAGCGCCGCTCCTGACGAGCGTGTCCACTATCTCGAGCGCCTGCTCCCCGAAGTCGGGCTGCGATATGAGGAGGTCGTCCACTTTTACGCCGAGGCTCTGCGCATAATTCGGGTCGAGCGCGTGCTCGGCGTCGACGAAGGCCGCTATGCCGCCCTTCTTGTGGGCCTCAGCTATGACGTGGAGCGCGAGCGTCGTCTTGCCGGACGACTCGGGGCCGAATATCTCGATTATCCTGCCCCTCGGGTATCCCCCCACCCCGAGCGCTATGTCGAGCCCGAGGGAGCCCGAGGACACTACGGAGAGCTGGGGTAACGGCGCCCCGGAGCCCAGCCTCATGATAGCCCCCTTGCCGAACTGCTTCTCTATGGAAGAGATCGCGAGGTCTATCGTCTTTTCTTTTTCCGATGAATCCGGTGAGAATGTTTGTTTTGCCATAATAGCTCCCAATTATACGTTATTTAAAAAAATTTGCATAATGAAACCAAGCGCGCGGGACGACGTGACGAGTTTTATCTCCTCCCGAGTCCCGTGAAAGAGGAATTTCTCCGAGCGCACGCCCCCTTTATCCGAATCCATGCCTATGAACACCGTGCCCACGGGCTTTTCAGGGGTGCCCCCGCCCGGCCCCGCTATTCCCGAAACGGCTACGCCTATATCGGCGCCTGAAAGCCTCCTCACGCCGCTCGCCATCGCCTTGACCACGGGCGCGCTTACAGCCCCGTGCTCGATCAGGATATCCTTCGGCACGCCGAGTATCTTCTCCTTCGACTCGTTGCTGTAGGAGACGACACCTTCGAGGAAATAATCCGAGCTCCCCGGGACGTTCGTAATCCTGTGGGCGATCAGGCCGCCCGTGCACGACTCCGCCGTCGCGAGGGTCATGCCGTGCCGTCTCAACAGAATCCCGGCGACCTCCTCCATAGTCTCACCGCCGGTCGAAAATACGTATCCGCCGAGCCTCGACCGGACGTCGCTTGAGAACCCTTCGATCAGCTTCCCGGCTTCCTCGCCCGTGTCCCCGTATGCAGTGACGCGCAGGTGCACCTCCGGGAAATGCGCCCTGTACCCGAGCCTTATCCCCTCCCTTTCAAGGCCCTCCAGTCTGACCGCGACCTCGGATTCGGGGAGCCCGAATGTCTTTACGAGCATCGACCTTACCTTTTTCCTCCCCGTGTCCCTTTGTTCGAGCTCGGGCAGAACGTACTCGCCCATCATCGCCCGGAATTCTTTGGGCACTCCGGGGAGGAAATAAAATACAACCCCGCCCTTTTCAATGCTGAACCCGGGCGCGGTCCCCCAGTGGTTAATCAGCACGCTCGATCCGCGCGGGAGATACGCCTGTTTCCTGTTCATTTCCGTGAGAGTCCTCCCCCTCTGGCTGAGCCTTTCTTCCATGGAGCGAAGCGCCTCCCCGTCCAGCTCAAGCGCGGCCCCGAAAAAAGCCGCGGCCACTTCCGAGGTGAGGTCGTCTGGGGTTGGCCCGAGGCCGCCCGAGACGATCACGGCGTCAGCCCTCTGCGAGGCTGTGGCGAGCGCGGTGGAAATATTGTCCCTCTCGTCCCCTACCGTAGTATGGAACTCCGTCGCGAACCCCAGCGACGTAAGCGCGTCCCCCGCCCAGGAGAAATTGCTGTCCTGAGTGAGTCCGCTCATGAGCTCGTCGCCCGTAGTGATAATTTCGATTCGCATGTTTTAGATGTTTTAAAAGATATGGATTCCCGCTTTCGCGGGAATGACAACAATGAAGGAGCTCCGGGGAATGTCGTGCTTAGGCAGCGCTTTTTTTATTGTCATTCCCGAATGCTTGTATCGGGAATCCATGTCTATTATTTTATCAATTCATTGTATAGATCGTGCCAGTCAGGATTAACCTTCTCAATCAGCTCAATCTTCCACTTTCTATTCCACTTTTTTAACATCTTCTCTCGTTCAATCGCACCATAAACATCGTTAGTGTGTTCGAAATATACGAGCTTCCGGACTTGATATTTTTTTGTAAAACCTTCTAGCATATCGTTTTTATGCTCATAAACCCGTCTAATCAGATCGTTGGTTACGCCAACGTAAAGAGTCCCATTCTTTTTACTCGCCATAATGTAAACAAAATAGTTATGCTCCATTCTCCTGTCTGTATTATACTTGCTTCTCTTATTCATCGGAGCAATTATCGCAATGACAGATAAGTGGCGTCATTCCCGAATGTTCCGACCTGAACAGCGGCAATGATACCTAGATAATAAACCAGCAGCCAAGGCCAATTCAATTGCCTGGGAAAATCAACTACAGCAAAAACCTCGCAATTATCTGAAGCGCGATGTTCGCGTACACCCCGGCGATCACGTCGTCCATCACTACCCCGAGACCGCCCTTCAGGCCCTCGGACTGTCTCGACGGCGGGGGCTTAACCATGTCGAAAAACCTGAACAGGAAAAAACCGATCACGACGTTAGTTAGCGTAAGCGGGACCAGCGCCATCGTAACGAGATATCCGCACACCTCGTCGGCCACAATATAGCCGGGGTCTTTGGAGCCGAATATGCTCTCGGCTATACCCGAGGCCCACACCGAGAGGCCTATGAACAGGAGAGTGAACGGGATATAGAAATAGTACGGAAGCCCGGAGATCAAATAATATAGAGGCACTGCGGCGAGCGTTCCGACGGTTCCTGGCGCGTATGGGAAATAACCGGCGTAAAAGAAGGTCGCTATGAGCTTCGCTATACCCTGTTTCACCTAGGAGAGCGTCCCTTCCACCCTGAGGAGGTCCTTTTTAATTTCAATCCCGCAGGAATAACCGCCGAGCCCGTTCGACGCGAGCACCCTGTGGCAGGGTATGACTATCGGTATCGGATTGGCGCCGACGGCGTTGCCGACGGCCCTCGCCGCACCGGGCCTTCCCACGTTCTCCGCGACTTCCCCGTATGTGGCCGTCTCGCCGTACGGGATATCGAGGAGCTTTTTCCAGACCGACTTCTGAAACGGAGTGCCTTCGGACAGGTCGATAGGGGTCTTGAATTCGGAGAGCCTGCCGTCGAAATAGAGCTCGATCTCGCGGGCCATCCGGGCGGCAGCCCCCCCTTCCGTCACACTCGCCCCGTTAAACCCGTAGAGATAATTCCTGAACTCCTTCTCTCCGAAAATTATTCTCGAAACGCCCCTCTCGCTCGAAAGCACGAATACCTGCCCTACGGGCGTAACGATTGATGAATAATTGATCCGGCTCATGCTCGCCCCCTGCCAATTCAGTTTCCACGCGCGGGGAATTGTTGTCAAGGCGCACACACATAGTGTGTTTTACAATTCTTCCGGAC
>CADEFK010000024.1:18060-23464 GCA_902826595.1 uncultured bacterium
TGCACCCCTGCCAATTCAGTTACCACACAGGCACCGTATTGTCAAGGTACGCATACATAGTGTGTATTACGATATTTCCGGAACTCTTCAGTTCATACCGGCAACGAAGCCAAACCCGTTCGTCCTGCTTGCGGCACATCGCCCGCAGGCTATGCGCCGCAGAGTGATTCCTCTAAGCTTCAGCGTAGGGGGAAGCCTGTCGAAGGCTTGAACGGGTTGAGTTGGATGGATAAGTGAAAGCTGACACCCCCGCCCTTGTCCCTCCCCCCTTCCGGGGGGAGGGAAATAAAGGAAGATAGGGGTGTGCCCCTCCGCCTTGAATTTCCGCCTAAAGTACGTAATATCTCTACTGCAAATTTAAAGGATTTAATAACATAATACGAGATTCCCGATTCTTTTTGGTTTGTGCAGCTTAGGTGCCGGGTTAATTGAGTGTATTTGCGATCAGCGAAGGGCGACCGGTTCTTACGCACGCTCAGAACCGTTTCGGGAATGACAAATAAAAGGGGGATTTACAGGGCATGGGACACGGGCTAGAGAACAGCTGGGCGCTAATTCTCGGGGCATCGAGCGGCTTCGGCGAAGCGGCGGCGCTCGAATTGGCGTCGCACGGGATGAACATATTCGGCGTCCACCTCGACAGGAAATCCACTATGCCCAAGGTCGAGGAGATTAAAGAGAAGATAAAGAAAAAGGGGCGAGAGGCGGCCTTCTTCAACATAAACGCCGCCGACCCCGAGCAGCGCTCGGAGACGCTCGGGGAGATCGAGCAGATTCTGGACGAGCACGGGAACTCCTCGGGCATAAAGGTGCTCATACATTCCCTCGCCTTCGGCACTCTCAAGCCCTACATAGCGTTATACGAAAAGGACAGGGTGTCGAACAAGAACATGGACATGACCCTCGACGTGATGGCGCACTCGCTCGTTTACTGGGCGCAGGAGATCGTGAGCAGGAAGATGATGGTCGGGGGCGGCAGGATATTCGCCATGACGAGCGCGGGGAGCCACAGGGTGTGGCCCACGTACGGCCCGGTCTCTGCCTCGAAAGCGGCCCTCGAGTCCCACATACGTCAATTGGCGGTCGAGCTCGCCAGGCACAAGATAACGGCCAACGCGATACAGGCCGGAGTTACGGAAACGCCCGCCCTCAGCAAGATCCCCGGAAACGAGGAAATAATAAAGCACGCGATATCGGTTAATCCCGCGGGCAGGCTCACGACCACTTCGGACGTGGCGCAGGCGATCGCGGCCCTCTCGGCAGACGACACACACTGGCTCACGGGGAACGTGATCAAGGTGGACGGAGGGGAGGACCTCATCTAGCGACATACCCCGAACGGCACTTAGCCCTGATTCGGTAACACATAATGGAAAAGAAAATTACCCTCTACAACACGCTCACGCAGAAAAGCGAAGAGCTCGTCCCGCGCGAGAAGAACAAGATAAAGATGTACGTCTGCGGCCCGACGGTGTACGACTCCGCCCACCTTGGACACGCGAGGGCGGCGGTCACGTTCGACGTCATCGAGAGGTTCCTCTCCCACGTGGGCTTTGAAGTCACCTACGTCAGGAACTTCACCGACATAGACGACAAGATAATAAACAGGGCGAACGAAACCGGCATCCCCGCTCACGAAATATCGGAGAAATACATAGAGGAATACAGGGAAGACATGGCCTCGATAGGCGTTAAGAGGCCGACCGTCGAGCCCAAGGTCACCGAGCACGTCCCCGAAATAATCGACCTGATAGAAAGGATAATCGGCAACGGCTACGCATATCAGTCAGGCGACGACGTCTTCTTCGCGGTGAAGAAGTTCAAGGGCTACGGCAAGCTCTCGAAGAGAGACCCCGACGACATGCTCGCGGGGACGAGGATCGACATAAACGAGAAAAAGGAAGACCCGCTCGACTTCGCCCTGTGGAAAGGGGCCAAGCCCGGAGAGCCCTTCTGGGAAAGCCCCTGGGGCAGAGGCCGCCCCGGATGGCACATCGAGTGCTCGACCATGAGCATGAAGTATCTCGGGCCGAGCTTCGACATACACGGGGGCGGGAAGGACCTCATATTCCCCCACCACGAGAACGAGATCGCCCAGTCCGAAGCCGCCACGGGAAAGGAGTTCGCAAGATACTGGGTGCATAACGGCCTCATACAGATAAACCGGGAGAAGATGTCGAAATCAGTCGGCAACATATTGAACGTGAGGGACGCCGTCACGATGTGGAACAGGGAGGCGATAAGGCTCTTCTTCCTCTCGCACCAGTACTTAAACCCGGCCGACTTCTCCGACACGACCATGGGCGAGTCGGAGGCCGCCCTCGAAAGACTCTACATCACGCTCAAGCGCGCGAAGGACCAGAGAAAGAACAAAAACGCGGACGACTCCGAGCTCGCGGGCGCGGCGGCCTCTTTCGGACGCAAGTGGGTAGAGACCATGTGCGACGACTTCAACACCGCAGACGCAATAGGGAACCTCTTCGAGCTCACCCGCGCCGTGAACAGGTCGATTGACTCCAGGGGATGGAGCCCCGCCCTAGAAGCGGCGCTTAAAGAGATCGGCCATTTCGGCAAGACCCTCGGCATACTCGAATACGAGCCCGAAGAATACCTCCAGACGATAAAGCTCCAGAAAAAATCGGCAGGCATCACCGAAGACGAGATCGAGGAATTAATTAAGGAAAGGAACTCCGCGAGGTCGGACAAGAACTGGAAGCGCGCAGACGAGATAAGGGAAGAGTTGAGCTCCAGGGGCATACTCCTCGAAGACAAGTCCGAAGGCACCATCTGGCGCGTGAAGGGTTAGTTAAAAACTCACCCCCTCAACATCAATTCACAATCTGCCGATAATTTTTATTATGAGTGGAAAACGGCCCCGGATTTCCCGGAGCTCAAGGATATCCCATCCTGCTCAAACCCATACGCCCATATACTCGAGAGCGCGCCTGATGCTCGCGGGCGTCTGAGTCTCCCCGCGGCACGCGTACCAGCACGCGGTGCACTTGGTCTCTTCGTAGAGCTTAGGAGAATATTCGGAGTAATGTGCGGTAATCGGCATCTCGGAGCACCGCTTTAAATGCCCGGACGGCGTAACCTGTATGTGGCTTATCCCCGCCGTGCATCCCGGTATCCCGCCGGTTTCGAAATACCTCGGTATCTCTTTTAAGTAATACTCAGTCGATAGTATCGTCCCTTTCCAGGTCTTCCTCAGCCTTATCAGCTCGGCGACGAGATTCTTTACCCTTTCGAGCTCTTTCGGATGCACGAAATGGCTCTCGTTGTTCGTCTTCATTACCGAATACGAGCTGAACGAGATCCCTATCCCCCACTCCCTCGCCTTAGCCGCGAGCTCCGGTATGGAGTCGATATTGTCTTCCATGATAATGGTGTTGAGGGTCACCTTCCCCTTGGGGAATCTCTTTCCGAGCACGGGAAGCAGCTCCGAGAGGTGGTCCCAGAGCCCGGGCACGCCCCTGTATGTGTCGTGCGTTTTCCCCGGGAAGTCGAGGGATATCGCTATCTGGTTTATCCCGGCGTCGTATAGCTCCTTCGCCTTATCGACCGTGAGGAGGTCTCCCTTCGTGACCATAGACGTGAATATGAAATAGGACGATTCCTTCACCTGCCTGACTATATCGGGCAGGTCCTTTCTGAGCATGGGCTCGCCGCCAGTGATTACGACCACGAGAGGGTTAATGAGCTTTATAACTGGGCGGTAATCGTAGATACGCTCCTCGTGCCTCGTCTGCCAGTAGTCGCAGAAATCGCACTTCGCGTTACAGAGCTTGGTGATTTCGAGGTTTACGAGCTTGGGGCGCCCCGTGAACCGGGTCTGGAAGTATTTGATGGCCCCGAAGAGGCTTTCCTGTGGTGTAATCATTATAGAATTTATACATAACCCGGCCGGAGTTTTCAAGCGGATTCGAAATAACACAAAACATATTGACTTATTTCCCGCGATTTACTTTAATAGATAGACACGGTTCTCCGGTTGTATATGCAGGGGTGACGGATGTCCATTAAGACGATAAAGAGAGAGCTTTTTCAATGCGACCAGACGGACGAGGACGGGGAGAGGTGCGAGAGGGAAGGCAACAGGGACGCCATAAAGGAATGCGGCCTGTGCGGGAAGGACATCTGCATCGCGCACTACGAGCTCGTTACCGTGTCGCTCCAGGGGACGCGCGACCATTTCACGTACTATTTCTGCGTCGACCATACGGACGAGTTCCTGGAAACCCTCGCCAAGAAATACGGCGACACGAGGCCCGTACCCCAGACCGGGTACGGCGTGACCCTGCCCAGGCCCAGTCATTGATGGGGTCGTACGGAGGGGAGGGCGCTCCGTAAAACATATTGACATATGGGGGCGGATTCAGTTAAATGGCGGGGGGGGCGGTTATACGGGGGCGGAGCGGGAAAAGAGGAGCGGAAAGAGAGCGGCGGTTTCGAGAGACAATTTGCGGCAAGTTATGTTTTCGATTAAAGGAGAGTAGATATGTCTAGCAAATCCATCACGGTTGAAATATTCCAGTGCGACCACGTGAACGACGACGGCGAGCGCTGCACGAGCGAGGGGGAAAGGATCACGATTAAGACCTGCGCCCTCTGTCATAGGGACCTCTGCAGCCGTCACTACGAGCAGATAAGCGTATCGAGCCGGGGCGGCAGGGACTCCCTCCTCTACCATTTCTGCGAAGAGCACACGCAGGAGTTCATGGATACGCTTATAAACACTTTCGGAGACACGAGGCCGGTCTCATACGCCGGCATGGCGAAGTAACACACGATGTGCGGCACACAATGTGTGCTCATACACGATTCTTCCATAATCCCTCATTCTAAACTCCGTGTCATTGCGAGGCTCCGAAGGAGCCGCTGCAATCTCATTTTTCTCTTTTTGTCATTCCCGACTTGATCGGGAATCCAGTTCTTTCTTTTATTTAAAGACATAGATTCCCGCTTCCGCGGGAATGACAAAAACTAAAAGCCGCCCTACCCCTACTATTTCATCTAAGAGCAGACATCCGCCCTTAATTAAACCTTTACTTTAAAATCACCACGTGCCACCGATACAATCCCCCCGATTTACGTTATTTTTTATGCACGCACATGAAAATAGCGACACGCGAGATATTAAGGGAAACAGACAGCCTGTCTATAGAAAAGCACGGCATACCCGGCCTCGTGCTGATGGAAAACGCCGGGCGCGCTGTGGCCGAGGCGATCGTGCGCCGCTTTCCGCAACAGAAGGTCGCCGTGCTCTGTGGGCCGGGAAACAACGGTGGCGATGGATGGGTTGTCGCGCGCGTGTTGCGTGAGATGGGCTGGCCCGTTTGGGTTGAGACGTTGGTCGCGCGCGAGGCGCTGAAGGGCGATGCGGCGGACGCGGCGAAGGCTTGGA
>CADEFK010000025.1:0-10110 GCA_902826595.1 uncultured bacterium
GCTGGAAAGGGCGGAAGGCGGCGTTCGGGGCAGTACTGGGGTTCGGCATTATTCTCATCACCCTGTTCGTGATCGGATTCCTGGCTCCCGGCCGTCACGACTTCCTGGGATGACGTGAATGATCAGGAAGCGGGATGCCTCGCCGACTCCCAAAGAATCGACAATCACCTGACATTAATAATATCTATAAGCTCGCCGTCGCTAACGGCCAAGATCCTGTAGCGGGGCGAAACCCGGTAACTCCCGCTCCCGTCTGTCCCGATATCGTAATAGGTGTCGTTCCTGAGCGAGCCGAGCGAGCCTGTGATTACGTCGCCTCCGCCGGATTTGGGATTGAGCGAAAGCAGGAGTTTAATCGCGCTGTATACCTGATACCCGAATATATCGGGCTTCTCGTTGAATTTACCTTGCATCAGTCCGGAATATCCGTCCCAGTCCCGGTCTCCATAATAAAAAACATCCGTGAAGACCGCCCTGTATACGAACCCGTCTATCTCCCGCCCTATCAGGTCCAGGAACAACGGGCTGTTCCACGTGCTCGGTCCCAGAAAAAGCACGTCCCTAAGCTTGCCCTCCCTCTTGAGCCTCAGGATCAGCTCGGCCGAGGACGCTGCGCCGTCGGGTATGAATACCGCCTCGGGTGCGGCAGACGATATCCAGCCGAGCTCACCCGAAATATCTCTCGATCCCGGATCGTAAGACCCCTCGTACACCAGCTTGCCTCCGCTTTCGGCCACACCGGAGGTGAAAAGCCCCTTCATCCTCACCCCCAGGTCAGTCCGCGGATACAGGATAGCGAACCGTCTGATCCCCAGACTGCGCGCTGCGTAACCGGACAGAACCCTCACCTGCTCTTCGAGAGGGTAATAATACTTTATTATATAGGGCCCGCCCGAGGCTTCGTTCTCCGAAACGGGAAACACCAGGGCAGGTACTCTTTTCTGATTAACCCTCGGGCTTACCGCATGTATAAACTTGCTGGGGACGGGGCCCACTATAAATGCGAGACCGGGTGTGTTCAATAATTCGTCGAGCGAAGCCGAAAGCCTTTTCTCGCTGTCCCCGATATCCTTGACTACGATCCTGTACTGGATACCCGGATGTCCGGATTCGGCAGCGGCGAGTACGCCCTTAAGCGCCTTCTCTCCAAGGATGCTGTAGCTGCCCGTGAGAGGCAGGAGACATCCGATAGTTACCACCTTACTTGAGGCAGATTCTTCATTCCCGGCATCCGGCTTCACTTGAGAGCGGGCGGCAGGGGTAAACGCCGACAGAATCACAAGTGCTATCAGGAATATAGCTTTCTTCAACAGGGAACTCCTTATGAGGACAATGGTACCGGAATTATGGCATAAAGACAGAAAACAGGCGGCCGGTCCAGCGATTGGCCTGAATCCGCGAAGCTTCGGAAATGCGGGCTTGTTAATAACCAATTTATCGCTACTGCTATGAATTACAACCCATACGCCTCGTAACCAATTATAATCATACAATAATATAATTGTGCAAATGCTAACAAAGACACTTGACAAAAATGCCCCAGAAATTATATTAGTATTAACAAAAAGCGGGGGGTAACAAAAATGCCGAAAACCAGTAAAGCAGCGCCAAAAAAACAAGCCAGGGTAGGAACTATCAAAGAAGGTAAAAAAGACGCTCTATACGATCTAAACGGACTCGTTAAGGAAAACTACCTTATCAGTTTGGACTCGGCTCATTCGTTGCTTGAGGAAAACAAGAGGGTCCTGGACGCGCAGATCGAACAGTTCCGCAAAATACAGATCGATTGCGCTGAGCAGGTTAAGTCAGTGCTCAATAAACTGCCGAAAGAATACGCCGGCCTGGGAATCAGTGGGAAGCTCGACCGCATCGTAGAATTCCAGAACAATTTCTACACCGTGTTTAAAAAGATTTCGGATAATTACTCGAAAGAGCTGCTCGATCTCAACCAGAAGTCCGCCGAGAGGGCTTTTTCCGCGCTGGACAAATACGTAAGCGCCGTCACATCCTGACCACAGAAGGACGAAATTTACGGTTGTTATTATGTTGTATAATATTAGGGTAAATATCGGGGCTCCGAAGTCTTGATGTCCGGGAGATACCTTTTGAACAAGAAGAATGAATACGAGCAGATTTATTACTTCAGCTATTTCAAGAAGCTATTCGAGTCATGGGAAGAATCCACGAACAAGCTCATGGACGTATGGATGAACAGTCCGCTCATGGACAGGGCCGTCGAGAAGTCCTCGGAGTTTAAGAACTACATCCACGGTTTCATCGAGCAGACACTCGAACAGAGGTATTTGCCGGAGAAGAGAGACATGGAGAAGCTAATCAATACGCTCGACTCCCTCGGAGAGAAAATAGCGGATCTCGAGGGCAAGATTACCGACCTCCAGTCGGGCTCGGCAAAGCCCAAGCCAAAAACCAGAAGCAGAAATACTAAAAATAAAACTAAGGAGAAAAAACAATGAACAAAGAGTCATTCGACTATACGGAACACTATAAGAAGTTCTACGAGGCATGGGAAAAGACCATGTCGGAAGCGATGGACATGTGGAAGAAGAACCCCATAGCGAAAAATGAGACAGCCGCGGACAAAGAGGACTACGATCCGGTAGCGCAGTATAAGAAGTTCTATGAAACGTGGGAAAAGTCCTCCTCGGAAGTTCTCGAGAAATGGGTTAACAGTCCCTTATTCGCCTCAAACATAGGGAAGGCGGTCGAGAAATCCTCGGAATTCAAGAAATATTTCGATGAAGCGGTCGAAAAGACACTAAAGAACATGCGCTTTCCGACAAAAGGCGATATCGACAGGGTTCTCGCTTCCATCAACAACCTGGAAGCCAAGGTCAACGACCTGCTCGATAAAGTGGACGATTACAACAAACCCGCACGTCCATCGAAGAAATAAAGGCACAAGTCCAGACCCGAACAATAACGGCAGCAACCGATGTCGGGCTGCCCTAGATAAGGAGGATCTAAATAATCATGGGGAACAAATACGTGGACTCCGCTATGCAGGAGGCCGGAAAGGCGAGAGATAAATTCAACAAGGCCCTCGAGATAGCGCTGCTTAATCCGCCCGAAGTCGAGGTGGGGGTCACGCCTCACGAGGTCATATACACGGAGAATAAGCTCCGCCTGCTGCACTACTACCCTCAAGCCGAAAAAACCCACGCAGTTCCGCTGATAATGATATTCGCGCTGATCAACCGCCCCTACATACTCGACCTCAAGCCGGGCAGGAGCGTTGTGGAAGTACTTCTAAAGAAGGGAATAGACGTCTACCTGATAGACTGGGGATCCCCCGGTGACGAGGACAAGAAGCTCGATCTCAACCACTACATCAACAGGTACATAAAACAGGTCGTCAAACAAGTTAAGAAACATTCCGGCTCCGACAAGGTGAGCGTGCTGGGTTACTGCATGGGCGGGACGATGTCGGCCATGTATACGGCGCTCTATCCGGAGGACATACGGAACCTCCTGCTTATGACGGCAGGAATAGATTACAAGGTCGAGGGCACGCTCAGCCTCTGGGGCGACAAACCCAATTTCGATGTAGACAAGTTCGTAGACGCATACGGCAACGTCCCCGCGGAATTCCTTCAGTCGGGATTTATATTCATGAAGCCGATTCAGAACCTCGTATCCAAGTACGTGAACTTCTACGAGAACGTCGATAACGAGGCGTTCGTCGAGAATTTCCTCGCCATGGAGAAATGGCTCAACGACAACATCCCGGTCCCCGGAGAGGTATTCAGGGAATTTATAAAATACCTGTATCAGGAGAACCAGCTCGTAGAGAACAAGCTGCGGATAAACGGAAAACGTGTGGACCTGAAAGATATTAAGTGCCCGGTGTTAAACCTGATTGCAGAGAACGACCACCTGGTCCCCCCGGCTTCGAGCCTGGGATTCACCGATATGACGTCGAGCAAGGACACAAAAACGATCGTCTACCCTACGGGGCACATAGGGCTTTCCGTAAGCAGTAAATCCTTAAAGGTCCTCTGGCCTGAAGTAGCCGACTGGCTTATTGAGAGATCCCGGTAGGGAATACAGAGAAGAGAAGAAAAGAAACAAGATCCGTATTTGTGAGTTTGTGTTTTTCACACATGTCGTCACAAATACGGATCTTTTGTTTTTGGTGTGATCGGATTAGATGTAGTGACCGCCGTTAATCCTGAGCGTCACGCCGGTAATCCAACTCGCGGCCGAGGAGCAGAGGTAAACGACGGAAAGCGCGATCTCTTCCGGAGTGCCGAACCTGCCGAGCGCGATCTCCTTCTTGATCTGCTCCCTGATGTCTTCGGGCACCGTGCCGAGCATGTCCGTTTCCACGAAGCCCGGGGCGATTGCGTTTACGCGTATATTGCTCTTGGCGAGCTCCCTCGCCATCGTTTTCGTAAAACCTATAATGCCCGCCTTGGTCGAAGCGTAGTTGCACTGGCCGAGATTACCCATTTCTCCGATAATTGAAGATATCGAAATGATTACGCCGCCGCGTTCGGATAACGGGTCAATGACGGCCTTCGTACAGTTAAATACGCTGCCCAGGTTAGTCTGTATAACTTCGTTCCACTGCTCGTATGTCATTCTCTTAAGAGTTCTGTCCCTGTTTATCCCTGCGTTGTTAACGAGTATGTCGACCCTGCCGAAGTGGCTCATCACCGCTTTGCCGAGACCCTGGGCCTGCTGGAAATTGCCAACGTTCGCTCTCACGGTGACGCACTTCCTGCCGAACTTCTCTATCTCCTTCTTCACCTTGTCGGCTTCCTTGTCGCTCCGTGAATAGTTGAGCAGAATGTCCGCTCCGGCTTCGGCCAGGGCAAGGGAGATCGCCCTCCCGATTCCTCTAGAACCACCTGTTACTATTGCAACTTTTCCCGATAAGTCGTGCATTTGTTCAAGCATACGCCACCTCCCGGAGCTCGTATCACAGTCGTTTGATATTTAAGGATTATAGATTTTATTCCTAATAAGGTTTTTGTCAACCTGACAGGAGGGCGCCGACGGGGGCTTTAAGGCTTAATAAAAGCCCCTTAATGAGATAGTGAATACAACGAAGGGTACAATCAAAAAACAATGGCCGGATTTCACTCCGAGGTTACATACAGTCCGCGGCCGGGGTCATTACTCACCCGTAAACATGGGTTCTCTCTTTTCCAGGAATGCCTTCATCCCCTCCACCCTGTCCCGGGAATCAAAACAGAGCGAAACCAGGGTCTTTTCGAGGAGGAGCGCCTTCTGCAAGTCCATTTCCGAGCCGGCGTTAATAGCGGTTTTAGAGAGCCTCACTGCGATAGGGCCTCTTTTCGCAATCGCTCCAGCGAGCTTCCTGGCTTCGTTCATTAGCTCATCGTGGGGGACTACCCTCTCGACAAGGCCTATCCTGAGGGCCTCTTCGGCAGTAATCATCTCGCCCGTAAATACGAGCTCCTTCGTCTTTCCCAAACCGAGGATCCTCGTAATACGCTGCGTCCCGCCCCACCCGGGGAATATGCCGAGCTTCACCTCGGGGAATCCGAGCCTAGCCTTTTCAGACGCGATCCTGATGTCGCATGTTAGCGCGAGCTCGCAGCCGCCGCCGAGGGCATATCCGTTTATAGCGGCGATAGAGGGACATCGTTCATTCTCTATAAGCTCGTACACCCTGTGGGCATAGTCGACGTAGTCCTGGAAGTCCCTTTCCTTCATTTCGTTCATCTGCGCTATATCGGCTCCGGCGACGAATGCCTTATCTCCGGCGCCGGTAATAATCAGCGCCTTTAACTCTTCCTTGGGCAGGACGTCCTCGAGGAATTCCCTCAACTCGCCGAGCGTGTCCCAATTGAGGGCGTTTAACACATGCGGGCGGTTAATCGTAAGAATGCCTATGCTGTTCGGTTCTCTTTCGTAGCTTATAAATTCGTATCCCATAAGACTCCTCCTCTACTATCTGATTGAGCACCCATGCTGAAATGAATATTAATTCAGGGTAAAAAGTACTTGTCAATCCCGAAACCGTTTCAAAGGAAGGGGCCCCGGCAGGGATACGGTTCCCGCAGTGTCACCGATGAGAAATAACGGATTCCGGCACGCAAATTTCATACGATTCCGAATCACTATACACCGCAGGAGGAAACTCCGCCGACGGGTGGTGATTTGAGAAAAAATTGTGTAATGTTTTCTCTGTTTAGCCGCAGCTATAACAATAAAACTACCCGCAGTAAAGGAGATATTCATGATAAGCTATGCGACGTTATTCATGTTTTGCGCGCTTCTCACGTTCGTAGTCGTTAACCTCACGGTCATTGATGCGAATGCGGACGACAAGCAAAGCCAGGTCCAGAAAACAAGCTCGGGGCTCGAATATATCGTCATCGAAGAAGGCAGCGGACCCAAACCGCAGACGGGACAGGTAGTAAAAGTACATTACACGGGAAAGCTCCAGGACGGGACCGTCTTCGACAGCTCGGTCAAGCGCGGGGAGCCGATAGAGTTCACGCTCGGCGTGGGACAGGTTATAAAGGGCTGGGACGAAGGTATCGCCGACATGAAAGTCGGGGGGAAGCGCCAGCTCATTATCCCCCCTGCCCTCGCCTACGGCGAGAGAGGTTATCCCCCGGTGATCCCGCCTAATTCCACGCTCATTTTCGACGTCGAGCTCATCGGTATACAGTAAATATTCCTTGCGCAGAGACTCACCGCACACGGCGGCGGTGAGAATACCCGTATATATACATCAGTCCGGGTACACTAAGGGCACATGAACTACCTTGCGCATATTTTCCTCGCCGGGGACTCGGAAGAGTCCGTACTCGGGAACCTCATGGGGGACTTCGTGAAGGGGTCCATAGGGAACGGTTTTCACCCTGAGATCGAAAAAGGGATAAGGACGCACAGGAAAGTAGACGTTTTCACAGACTCGCATGAAATCTTCAGAGCGAGCAAGAAGCTGATGAGCCCCGAGAGAAGGAGGTTCGCCGGCGTGATCATAGACCTCGCCTTCGACCACCTCCTTTCAAAGAACTGGGCTTCTTATTCGGACGATGACCTCGGGAACTTTATCCGAGATACATATGCGCTGCTCGATAGAAGGAAGGCGATGCTACCCGAAAGGTTCCGCCTGTTCCTGCCGAGGATGATAGAGGAAGACTGGCTCGGGTCCTACCGCACGCTCGAAGGTACGGCCATAGCCCTCGACCGGATATCCGAAAGGCTCAGGAGACGGTTCCATAGGGAGAACAAACTCAGGGGCGCGATCGAGGAGGTCGAATCGAACTATAAGGAGCTGGATAACAATTTCAATATGTTCTTTCCCGAGCTCATCTCATTTGTCGAAGACTTAAAAATTGCGGAGCAGGCGGAACCCAGGTTCTCTCCAGTCCGGTAAGGCCGAATATTACGAGCACGTTCCGCAGAAAACGCTAAGCCTGACGGAGTCTACCCCGTCATCTCCGCCGGCCTGAGTCTGCAAGCCGGGACCGGTTCAAATGCAGCCGAAATAGCAGTGTACCTCTTCTGTAATTACGGCATTATACTTCCTCGTAGATTCAATTTTTCATAATTCATTATGGACAAACCCCCTCGGGCAGATAGAAAGCTGGAAGGCATTCTCAAGGAGACGCTCTTCGAGATATCTCAGGGAAAGAAAGACCCGTTTCACCTGGTAGTCGCGGACGTGCTCGAAGAAATTACAACGCCCGGGGAAACGAACCACAGCGGGAAAGAGAAGCCGGAAAACGAACCGGGTTAATTGTCCGAGGCGATTGCAAGCGTGCGCATCATACTATAATATGATTAATGTATTAAATCCCATTAGTATTGCAGACTAGACGGTTTGAACAGAAGAAAGTTTGAAGAGCTGGTGGAAAAGGCATATCAGAAGATACCGGAACAGTTCAGGAATAAAATCGATAACGTGGTGATAAAGGTCGAGGATTACCCCTCTGCGGATGACAAGGAGAAACTTGAAATAAGGGGCGAGGGGCTCCTGCTCGGTCTATACAGGGGGACCCCGCTCCATTTAAGAAGCGTGTGGCAGGGTATCAGGATGCCGGATGAAATAGTTCTCTATCAAAAAGACATCGAAAAAATTTGCAGGAACGACCGGGAGATCGAGGAGAGAATAAACGAAGTGCTTCAGCACGAGCTCGGGCACTATTTCGGGCTCTCGGACGACGAGATTTACGAGCTTATGGGAAGGGACTGACCCGTTCGAGAAATTAAGAGTATCGAAGAGTGAACCGGAATGAGTAAAAAAGAAGAGAACGGCGAGAGCCGCTCGGCAATACTCCTCGTGCACTGCCCGGACCGAAAGGGCCTCGTCGCCGCTATTACGGAGTTCATCTTCAAGAACGAAGGGAACATCATATACCTCGACCAGCACGTAGACACTCAGGAAAAGGTGTTCTTCATGCGCGTCGAATGGGATTTGAAAAACTTCACAATTCCTGCCGGCAAGATCGGAGAATACTTTCACACGCTCATAGCCGAGAAATTCGGCATGAAGTGGAGTCTCTATTTCTCCGATTATACGCCCCGCATGGCCGTCTTCGTCTCGAAGCTGCCGCACTGCCTCCACGACATCCTATCCCGCTGGCAATCCGAACAGTGGAACGTCCGGATACCGGTCATAATCAGCAACCACACCGACCTTGAATCCGTCGCCTCTACACACGGCATCGATTACCACGTCACACCCGACGTCAAGGAGAACAAAAAGGCGTCCGAGCAAAAGCAGCTCGAGATACTGAAGCAGTACGATATAGATTTCGTCGTGCTTGCGAGATACATGCAGATACTGAGCGAGGATTTCGTCTCCCATTACCCGAACAGAATAATCAACATCCACCACTCGTTCCTCCCCGCGTTCCCGGGGGCGAGGCCCTACCACTCGGCGTACGAGAGGGGGGTGAAGATCATCGGCGCGACCAGCCACTACGTTACGGCCGACCTCGACTCGGGGCCGATCATCGAGCAGAACGTCGTACGCATAACCCACAAGGACAGCGTCGAGGATTTGATAAGGAAAGGGAGGGACCTCGAGAAGGTCGTCCTCTCGCAGTCCATATGGTACCACCTCAAGCGGAAAATCCTCGTCTACGGGAACCGCACCCTTATTTTCGATTGATTATGCCGGATCGATTGTCCCGAGCCCGGAAGAGCGTATACTTATAAACAAGCCCGAGGGTAAACCGAATATGACATTCAATTTAAACCTGATTGCACTTGCCGGAATTATTTTACTGCTGCTCTCTCACTCCGCTTACGGCGGATCGCATGACTACGAGCTCGCCGGGACTCGAAATGTGGATGGAAACGTAGAGGTCATAAGCAGGGGGACTCTGGTCGACCTTGTCGAATACGTGGTACCGGGAAAGTACACGGCCTTCCTTTTTTATGCGGACTGGTGCGGGCCCTGCAGAATACTAAAACCCAGGCTTGAGGATTTCGCCGAGAACGGCGATAAGCTCGCTTTGAGGGAGATAGACATAATAAACTGGGAGAACCCTCTCGTAAGATATTACGACCTGCCTTCGATACCGTACTTTATTATCTACGGCCCCGACGGGAAATTCGCCGAGCGCGGGCCCGGCATCTCCAATGAAATAATGAAGGAAATCTCTAACCCCGACTGACCCCCCCCAGCCGGAGAATAGTCCGTTCGTAAAATCATTTGTACTCGGTAATTTCGAGGAGCACACCGTCAGGGTCGTGGAAGTAGCACAGCATCTTGTGTCCAGCATCGTGTGTGACTACAGTTTCGGGGACGACGACCGGGTCGCCGAGCAGTTTCACACCCGCGTCCTTCAGTCTCTCCGCGGCCGCGTGTATATCGTCCACCCTGAACGCGATATGCCTCAGGCCGACGGTGTTCGCGAATGAATTCACGGGAACGGCTTCTCCCCCGGGCGTCTTATAACAGAGTAGCTCTATCCTCGGCTCGCCCGCCGGCGCGACAATAAACGCGACGTCGGCTACAACGCCCTTTAGCCCGACGATAGACTCTATCCAATCGCCTTCGAGATGCGCCCTCTTCGATTCGATAAAACCAAGCAGCTCCGTGTAGAACCTTACGGATCTTTCGAGGTCAGAAACTACGATGTTGATGTGGTCTAT
>CADEFK010000025.1:10210-21098 GCA_902826595.1 uncultured bacterium
TGCCCTTCGAACTTCACTTTCTTGTCTTTAAGGGCTTTGATAGCCTGCTGAAGGCCTGAGAGGGTCAATGGGAACATGCGGTCTTTCATAAATTCCTTCACCATGCCTATAGACTCCGTATATTTCCACTGCTTGACGGGCACGGGATTAAGCCAGACTATGTCGGGATAATGGTTCTTCAGGCGCTCGAGCCATGTGAAGCCCGGCTCGTCGTTATTGTGCTCCACGCTCCCGTTCTGATAGAGTAACTCGTAGGGAGACATGGAAGCGTCGCCCACCACTATGACCTTGTAGTCGCTGTTGTAGGTGTGGAGGACCTGGAACGTTGGGATCGCTTCCTGCCACCTCCTCCTGTTATTCTTCCAGACCGATTCGTAAAGGCAGTTGTGAAAATAGTAATGCTCCAAATGTTTGAATTCATATTTGGCGGCCGAAAAGAGACGGGAGCAAAGCTCGATGTGGTCGTCCATGGACCCTCCGATGTCGAGGAAGAGAAGCACCTTCACGTTGTTCTTCTTAGCCGGGACCATCTCGAGCTCGAGGAACCCTGCGTTCCTGGAGGTCCTGTCGATCGTCCTGTCGAGATCGAGCTCTTCGTCCACCCCTTCCCGTGTCAGTATCCTGAGCCTCCTGAGCGCCATTTTCATATTCCGCGTCTGGAGCTCCACCCCGTCGTCGAGATCCCTGAACTCGCGCTTGTCCCAGACCTTGACGGCCCTCCTGTGCCTGCTCTCCTCCTGCCCTATCCTTATGCCCTCCGGATTGAAGCCATAAGCCCCGAAGGGTGAAGTGCCCCCGGTCCCTATCCACTTATTCCCGCCCTGGTGTCTTTTCTTCTGCTCCTTCATCAGCTCTCTTAACCGTTCGATCAGCTTGTCGAGGCCCCCCATGGATTTAATCATCTTTTTATCTTCGTCGGTCAGGGCGTTTACGAAGCTCTTCCTGAGCCAGTCTTCCGGTATCTTCATGAACTCTTCCGTATCTATCTTCTCGATGCCTTCGAAGAAGTATTTGAACAGGAAGTCGAACCTGTCGAGATGCTGCTCGTGCTTGACGAGAGACGTGCGTGAGAGGTAATAAAAATCGTCGACGCTGTACTCGGCTATTCCCTCGTCGAGCGCTTCGAGGAACGTGAGGTATTCCCTTATCGTCACCGGAATGCCGTCGTTCTTTAGCAATAAAAAAAAGTCGAGAAACATCTCCGCCCCTTTATACTATCCCTCCCGGATATTTCAGCACCGCCTGAAGCATCGGCCTCAACGCCTGAACCTGAGCCTGATCCGGGTAAGGAGCTCGTGGTCCTGCTCGTTCTTGAGGAGCGCGCCCGCGAACGGGGGGAGCTTCTCCGAGAGGTCGATCGAGCCCAGCTCGGATTCAGTGACCTTTCCCACGATGAGGAGCTTGAGCCAGTCTATGAGCTCGCTCGTGGATGGTTTTTTCTTGAGCCCGTCTATTTCCCGGAGGTCGTAAAAAACGCTCATTGCGTTCTCAACGAGCTTGCCTTCGAGCTTCGGGTAATGGACCTTCACTATGGCCTTAAGCGTCTCCCTGTCCGGGAAGCTGATGTAGTGGAAGAAGCATCTCCTGAGGAAGGCGTCCGGTAGCTCTTTCTCGTTATTGGACGTGATGATTATAATAGGACGCTCTTTCGCGCTTACAGTTTTCCGGAGCTCGTAACAGTAGAACTCCATCCTGTCGAGCTCCAAAAGCAGGTCGTTCGGAAACTCTATATCCGCCTTGTCTATCTCGTCTATGAGCAGCACCACCTGCTCGTCGGATTCGAAAGCCTGCCACAGTTTCCCCTTTTTTATATAGTTGGCGATGTCGTTCACCCTTTCGTCCCCGAGCTGGGAATCGCGGAGCCTGGACACGGCGTCGTATTCGTAAAGGCCCTGCTGCGCCGTAGTGGAAGACTTAACGTGCCATGTGATTAATTCCTTGCCCAGGGCCTCAGCCACCTCGAACGCGAGCATCGTCTTGCCCGTGCCGGGCTCGCCTTTTATGAGCAGCGGTCTCTGGAGAGTGATCGACGCGTTGACCGCGAGATTCAGATCCCTCGTGGAAATATAACTGTCAGTGCCTTCGAATTTCATCTGTTAAACCCCGTAACTATTTAGATTTCGCAACCGACCTGTCCGTCAGATCAACAGCTGTCGGCCCGGTATTATCCTGCGGCAACTATAAAAATTATACTTTTTACAGAAGGCATTATCAAATAAATAGAGATTCGAGACGGCTAACCACCCTATCTTATCGAGCCATGCCGATTATGCGGACCCGGAGACGTCTCCGGATAAATCCTCAAATCCTATCCGACGGGTTTTCATCATCCGCATGGAACGGAGGGACGCTTACGACGCACAGCCTGTTGTGTTCGGATGCGCTGACGACCTTATGATGTATCCCCTTAGAGACGACGACTAATTCGTTCGCGGACAATACTTCGCTCCAGGTCTTACCCGCCGCCGGATCGTAAAACTCGAGCTCTAGCTCACCGTCGAGAACGAAGTAGATCTCGTCGAACGTCTCGTGATAGTGGGCAGTGGTGGGCTTGATATCGACGGCGATCGCTATACCGAGCTTGTCGTAATCCTTACCGGTTATTATCTCCCTTATCTCGCCGCAGAAAGGGGAATGTATGACAGAATGGTCTGCAAGTTTTTTCGTTAGCATTATGAGCCTCCCCCGATGCAAGGTCGGAAGAAAAATAAACGGAATTTTATAGAGACGTCAATTTATTTCTCCGCGACGCGCTCGAGTATGCGGTAAAGACGGTCGACCATCGACCTCGGGTCTTCGAGATAACCGGCAGCGATGAGGGCGTTGTCGAATAACTGCCCGACTACGAGACGCGCTGTCTCGGGATCTTTACCCTTTAGCAGAGAAAGATTTTTAATAAGCTTATGGCCGGCGTTGATCTCGAGATTGACGGAATATTTGAGATCTGCGTCCTTCTTCACGGCCTTCATCATGCGCCTCATCGAAGGGGTCATGAACTTATCGGCATTGAGCGCTATGGCAGGGCTATCCACGAGACGCCCGCTGACGCCCACTTCATTCACGCTGTCCCCGAGCGTCTCCTTGATCCACCCGCAGAGATCCTTCGCATCGGCCTCCGCCAAATCGTCTTCGCCGGGTCCGGCGGCCCCGAGACCTATGTCGGCATTGTCCGCGGAGACAAGCGCTTTGCCCTCGAATTTTCCGAGGCTCGTCATGACGAATTCGTCGACGGGCTCATACAGATAAAGCACTTCGAGACTCCGCGCTTTAAAAGCCTCAAGGTGAGGGCCAGCCTCGATCATGTCCCTACCCGGGGAGTAGAGGTAATAAATATCATTCTGGCCGTCCTTCATACGGGAAACGTAGTCGTCGAGCGACGTGAGCCCGCCCTTCTCCGTGGCGGAGGACTCGTAACGGAGAAGTTTCGCGAGCTGCCCGACGTTCTTAAAATCGGAGACGACGCCCTCCTTTATAAATATCCCGAACTGTTTGTAGTACTCTTCGTATTTGCCCGCGTCCTTCTTCAATTCGTCTTCGAGCATCTTGATAAAACGTCCGGTAATGACCTGCCCGATCCTCTTCGTGAGCGCGGAGTCCTGCATAGTTTCACGGGAGATATTTAGAGGGAGGTCCGCGCTGTCGACGACCCCCTTCAGAAACCTGAGCCAGTCGGGCAGTAACCCCTCGGGCTTCGCATCGATCAGAATTTTCTTGCAGTAGAGGCTGACTCCGGGATCGGTTTTGCCGAACCCCCACCTCTCCGGGTTTTCCCCGGGAACGAATAGGAGGGCGTTAATCTCGAGAGGGGCTTCAGAGCTGAAATGCAGTCTGTATATAGGGTCGTCGAACGCATCGGCCTGGAATTTATAGAACTCGTTATATTCCTCGTCCGATATTTCCCCCTTGCTTCTCATCCATATCGGCTGAATCTTGTTTATCTGCTCCCCGTTCAGGAGTATCGGGAACTGAACAAAGCTCGAATAACGGGCGAGGACCTCCTTCACACGTCCGGGATCGGAAAACTCCTTCGCGTCTTCCTTAAGGCGGACGAGAATTTTCGTGCCGCGTCTTTCCCCCTGGACAGCCTCGATTTCATAACCGCCCCCGCCGTCGCTTTTCCAGAGGAGGCTTTTTCCCGACTTATCCCAGTTGTGTGTGTACACTTCCACCGAATCCGCGGCCATAAAAACGCTGTAAAAACCGACGCCGAACTGGCCTATCAGGTTCTCGCTCACCCCTCCCGATTCCTCGACCGCTTTTAGGAAGGCTTTTGAGCCCGAGTGGGCGATCGTGCCGAGGTTCTCGACGAGTTCGTCCTCCGTCATCCCCACGCCGTGGTCCTCGAAGGTAATGGTGTTCTCTTTGTCATCAGTCCGGATATTTATCTCCAAAGGAAGGTTCTCATCGTAGATGTCCTTTCCGGTGAGCTGAAGGTACCTAAGTTTTTCAAGGGCGTCCGAGGCATTCGAAACGAGCTCCCGTATAAATACCTCTTTGTCCGTGTAAAGGGAGTGTATAACGATATCCAGAACCTGTTTTACCTCAGCCTGGAATTCGTGTTTTTTTAAGGACTTCTCTGCCATTTTAGATAAAAACCTCCGGGTGCGTGTTTCGGCACTAAATATGCCGAACGGTTATTCTACCGTATGAAAAATATTCATCAGGAGGAAAATTTCAAGAGACCGAACAGTCTTCTCACGTCAATCGCGGGTTTAATCTCCGTCGGCAGCGTATGGGCCGGAGGAAAGACGAACGGTCTACGCCACTAATGTCACTTTGCCGGTCACAAGATCGTATTCCCCGCCCACTACTTTGACCTTCCCTTCTTTTACCATAGGGGCAACGACCAGGTCAGAGTTCCTGAGTATGCCCATCCCTGTCCTGACATTTTCCCGTATCGCATTCTGAAGCAGGTCTCCAGGCTCACCTTCCGCTTTTTCAACAGAGGGTTGGATGGCTTTAACTATGTTTCCTATTGAGCCCGGAAAGGCGGTGCCGGTTTTAACGGCCTTGATGGCTCCTTCCACCGCTCCGCACCTGCTGTGCCCGAGTACCATTATAAGATTTACCCCGAGGACTATGACGCCGTACTCTATGCTTCCGAGGATGCCGTAGTTTACCGGAGTGGCTATATTGCCCGCGACCCTGACGACGAAGAGGTCGCCTATCCACTGGTCGAATATTATCTCCGGCGAAACCCTCGAGTCGGCGCACGCAAGGATTATCGCGAAGGGGTTCTGCCCCTCTGCGACTTCCATGAGGCGGGCCGGAGTCCGGAGCACGCAGCTGTCTTTCATGGATTGAATGAAGCGTTTGTTGCCGTCCATGAGCTCTTTCAACGCTTCATCACTGGTCATGGGCGATGTGACTTCGGCTGCCCTTGCTTCAGGCGCATCAAATAGATTCCTTCCTGATTTAAGGAACTCAATACCCATTACGCCGGCCCCGGTTACCTGTATGAACCTCTGTCTCGAAAAAGCAGAATCGTTATTCATTGGTAATCCCTCCTTTGTGCTTTCTTTATGGACCCCAAGCAATTGCCGACGTATCGTCAATTCTAATTCATAATTATAATATTGTATAATGTCCTCTCGATTGATTTCCATGACAACGCCATGAAAAAAACAAAAAGCCTCTCCCAGTTCGTATGCCAGAATTGCGGGAACAACTCCCCCAGGTGGCTCGGCAAGTGCCCGGAATGCGGGAGCTGGAACTCATACGTCGAGGAAAAGGTGGAAAGGCAGAAAAAGACCGCGAAAAGGTCAAGCGCTTCAGAGCCCGTCGCAATAACGGATATCGGCAGCGGGAGCGAGGAAAGAATACCCACGGGGAATAAGGAGCTCGACAGGGTGCTCGGGGGCGGGTTCGTCCCGGGCTCGGTCGTGCTAGTGGGGGGAGACCCGGGTATAGGCAAGTCCACTCTCGCGCTTCAGATGTTAAACGACATCGGAAGGCAGAAGGAAAAGCGCGGCACACCCGAATCGAAGTTCCTCTACGTAACTGGCGAGGAATCGCCCACGCAGGTAAAGATGAGGGCCGCGAGGACGGGCGTCTCGTCGGAAAGCGTGTTCGTGCTCACGGAGACATCGGTCGAGATTATACTCGAAGAGATAGAGAAGCTCTCCCCCGAGATTGCGGTCATCGATTCCATACAGACCATGTTTACGGAGGATTTCGGGTCGGCCCCTGGGAGCGTGGGTCAGATAAGGGAATGCACGGCGAAGCTCATGCAGTACGCGAAGACGAGGGGGACGGCGATATTCCTCATAGGGCACGTGACCAAGGAAGGGACGATAGCGGGCCCCAAGGTACTGGAGCACCTCGTGGATACGGTACTTTATTTCGAGGGAGGTAAGGACCACCCTTACAGGATACTGAGGGCGTTTAAGAACAGGTTCGGCTCCACGAACGAGATAGGCGTGTTCGAGATGCTCGACAGCGGGCTCCGGGAGGTAAAGAACCCTTCCGAAATATTCCTTTCCGAACGCCCGGTGAACGCCTCGGGATCGGTCGTGACCCCGAGCATAGAAGGCACGAGGCCGATTTTGGTCGAGATACAGGCCCTCGTCTCCCCGTGCGGCTTCGGCGTGCCGAGGAGGACGACGATAGGGCTCGACAACAACAGGGTCTCATTACTCCTCGCGGTGCTTGAGAAGAGAGCGGGACTCCAGATACTGGGCCAGGACGTATTCATGAACGTCGCGGGAGGTGTCAAGATAGAAGAGCCGGCCATAGACCTCGCGATCTCGATCGCCCTCGTATCGAGCTTCCTCAATAGACCGGTCGAGCCCGCGACGATCGTATTCGGCGAGGTCGGGCTCGCGGGGGAGATAAGGGGGGTGTCGCAGGCCGACATGAGGCTCAACGAAGCGATGAAGCTCGGCTTTACCAGGTGCGTGCTCCCCAAAATCAACCTTGACAGATTGAAGCCGGGGGATAATTCTATTGCCCTAATCGGCGTCGATTCCGTTGAAAAGGCCATAGAGGCGTTCTTCTGATCAGGGGCCGTATATCCTGTCCGTGAAAGGCTGCAAATGACGAATGATACGAAGAGAGCGCCGATAGGCGTATTCGATTCCGGCATCGGGGGGCTTACGGTCGTAAGGGAGATAATCGGAAGGCTTCCCCGGGAAAATATTATCTACCTCGGCGACACGGCGAGGGTTCCGTACGGGACGAAATCGAGCAGGACCGTAATTGCGTACTCGCTTCACAATGCGGGGTTCCTCCTATCGAGGGGTATAAAGATGCTCGTCGTCGCCTGCAACACATCCTCCGCGGTATCACTCCCGAGCCTGAGCCGGGAGTTCGAGATACCGGTCATAGGGGTCATAGGGCCCGGCGCGAAAAAGGCCGGAGAGGCCACCAAATCCGGGAGGGTGGGAGTCATAGGGACGCCGTCGACGATCAAGAGCAGCGCATACAAAAAAGCGCTCGAAGCCATATCCCCGCAGATAGAGATATATTCGAGGGCATGCCCCCTCTTCGTTCCCCTGGCCGAAGAGGGGTGGACGGAGGGAGAGATATCCGAGCTGATTGCGAAGGAGTACCTGGCTCCCTTCAAGGAATACGACATAGACGTGCTTGTCCTCGGATGCACCCATTACCCGCTCCTCAAGCCGACTATCCAGAAGGTAATGGGGGACGGGATAACGCTCGTCGATTCAGCCGAAGAGACTGCGAAGGAAATCGAAAGTATGCTCCACGAAAGAGACCTTCTTAATGACGGCACCGGAGCGCCGGCGAGGGAATATTACCTTACTGACGTGTCCGACACGTTCGTCTCGGTTGCGGGAAGGTTCCTCGGGGAGAGAATAGAAAATATTGAGATGGTCGATATTACGGGGACGGCCCTCTAACCGCCCCCGGATCGGCGTTCTAGCTTTGAGACACGAGCGCCCTGACCTTCTCCGTGAAAGGGGGAAGGACATCGAACAGGTCGCCCACTATGCCGTAATCGCACTTCTGGAAGATAGGGGCTTCGGGGTCTTTGTTGATAGCGACTATCACCTTCGATGAGCCCATGCCGGCGAAGTGCTGTACAGAGCCCGAGATTGCAATCGCTATGTAGAGGTTAGGGGATACGGCCTTGCCCGTCTGGCCGACCTGCATATCGTAGGGGCAATAGCCCGCGTCCACGGCTGCGCGCGTAGCGCCCGCGGCCGCCCCCAGCATGTCGGCGAGCTGATAGATAAATTTGAAATTCTCCTCGCTGCCGAGCCCCCTCCCTCCGGAAACCACCCTCTCGGCTTCGGTCAGCTCGGGCCTGTCCGATTCTTTCGTCTTTATCTCCACCACCCTCGATTTTATATCCCCCGGATTTATCGTTACGGCGCCGTCTACCACTTCCGGGGTTTTCGGATCCTCCGCGGCTTTAAACGAGTTCGGCCTGACCGTGGTCATCATCGGGTGGTGGTCGAGGAAGACCTGGGTCGGTATAGCCTTGCTCGAATGGGAGAAACGCTTGATCTTGAGTTTCTTATCGTCGGTCAGATCGATCTCTATCGCGTCCATAGTAACCCCCGCCCCGACGCGGGCGGCGACTGCCGGAAAATAGTCCTGGCCGAAAACCGTATTCCCCGCTATGACCACGGCGGGACTGTGCTTCTTAATCAATTCGCTGAGAGCGGTCGTATAACCCTCCGTGCTAAAGTTCTTCAAGAGCTCGTTATCGACAACGTAGACCTTCTCGGCCCCGTACTTGCCCAATTCAGCGGCGTGTCCCGATACGCCCGACCCGATCAGCACTCCGCAGAGCTGACCACCGAGCTTGCCTGCGATCTTGCTCCTCGCCTCCGATAACGCCTCGAAGGTCACCTGTCTTATGCTGCCGTCTATTTTCAGATCCGCTATAATCCAAACTTCGTTACTCATTGTATTCCTCCTGAAAAGTCTTTGAACTTGGGTGCTATATAACCTTGGCCTCTTCCCTGAGTAGCTTTATAAGCTCTTCGGCCGCTTGTTCGACCTGGGCCCCCTTCACCATCGGCTCGTCCTGCCCCTTTATTATCTTGAGCCTCCTCTCGATTTGAGGGACCTTGATCTCCACGGTCTTCACGCGTGCGAGGCCGTTGAGGTTAATATCGGAGACCTTCGCCTCGGTGAGCGGCTTCTTCTTCGCTTTCATGATCCCGGGCAGCGAGGCGTAACGGGGCTCGTTCATGGCGTCAGGGCACGTGATCAGACAGGGAAGCGGAACTTCCACCACCATATGCCCTCCGTCTATTTCTTTCTGGCACACGGCTTTTCTAGCAGACGGGTTTATCTCTATCACCTTGCTTACGAGAGAAACGTGCGGGATCCCGAGCTCTTCGGCTATCTGGACACCGACCTGACCCGATTCTTCGTCGATTATCTTCATGCCGGTAAAAACAATATCGAAGTCGCCGAGCTTCTTTATCTCGCCCGCGATTATCTTTCCGGTTGCGAACGAATCCACGTCGGGAGACCCTTCGTCTAAAATATGTAGCGCGCTGTCGGCCCCCATTGCAAGCGCCTGCCTTATGGTTTCGACCACTCTTGCAGGGCCCATGGATACGACTACAACTTCGCCACCGTGTTTTTCCTTAGTCTGGATCGCCTCTTCGACGGCGAATTCGTCGTACGGGTTCATGATCCATTTCATGCCTTCTGTATCGATAGAGTTGCCGGCTGCGGAAACCTTTATCTTCGCCTCCGTGTCCTGCGTCTGGCTTACTATTACGAGAATCTTCACCTTTAGCCTACCTCCGACTTGTTTATAGATTTTCCAACCCGGCCCAGTTCAATTATCCAGAGGAATTTAATTCTCGGGGTTTCTGGAAACCAGTTTAGTTTAGCACCCCTCAAGCTCATTTCAACCCGGGCCGGATACGTAAAATAAGTAATGAATTTAACGGAATAAAGTACTATTTTATCCGGTGGTAAAGAGCTGTGTAATTATAAATATTGACCATTCCTTGTCAAGACGGAAAAACCGTCTAGGATAAAGCGTGTATGCGCTATTTCCATTCGGCGGAACACCCCACCGGAAGAATCCCCGGCACCTGCTCCCGAACCGATAACAAATAATGAACCGGACCGCGATAAATATCCTGCTCCTCGTTTTCGTAATACTCACCTGGGGGTACTCGTGGGTGCTGATGAAGATCGGCCTCGGCTATATGGAGCCCTTAACCCTTGCCGTTTGGCGGTGCGGAATAGCGGCAGTGGTGTTGCTTATATACGTGAAATCGAGGTCGATTAAACTGCCTCATCCGCGCAAGTGGCCCGATTTTATGGCCGTCGGGCTATTCCAGACCACGCTACTATTCGGATTCATGCTCCTCGGGATGGAACGCATCACGGCGGGAAAGACCTCCGTGCTCCTTTATACGATGCCGGTCTGGACGATACTCCTAGTCCACTTCCACCTCAAGGAAAGGATAAACACCCGGCAGTGGGCCGGTGTTTTACTGGGCTCGGCAGGGATATTGTCGATCCTCGGCTGGGACATAATCTCCAAACAGAATCTCTATATATTCATCGGGGAGATACTCATCATTCTCGCAGCCATATCGTGGGCAGTATCGAATATCTGGGTAAAGAAAAGGATGGCGGGCGAGGACATATACAGACTAAGCGCGCTCCAGCTCTCTTTCGGCACGATAGGCCTGCTCATCATAGCCATACCCACCCACGGGGTATTCAACGTCGAATGGACATTGAACTCGGTATACATACTGCTCTTTACAGGGCTCATAGCTTCGGCCGTCGATTTCACCATATGGTTCTATCTCATAAAGAAGCTGGATATCAACATCACGACGTTCTCTTCCATGCTCGTGCCGGTGTTCGGCCTCTTCTTCGACTGGCTCATTCTTGGCAGCCGGCTCGACTGGGGCACTGTAACGGGAGGGGCGCTCATCCT
>CADEFK010000025.1:21198-22826 GCA_902826595.1 uncultured bacterium
CCGCCCGAGTGGAGCATAATAGTCTCGGATATTCTTCTGGACGGCAGCGGCCTCACGGTAGAAGACAGGGAGACCGGCAGGGTCTCGAAGTACGGCATTGACGATACGGAACTCTCAGCGAAGCTCATCAATATCACAAAGGAGATACAAGTCGACCTCAAAAACGCCGACCTGGATGCGCCGACACTGGGATTGAACGTCAGAGACCTGAAAGCCAAGGCGCTCTACGCGGGCGACAAGGCCGAGATCAGCGGCCTTGAGGTCACGCTGAACGGGGCCGAGATCAAGCTCGACGGCGAAGCGGGCGACCTCAAAGGAAATCCCAAAATCTCCTACTCGGCGTCGGTCCGGAACTACAGTCTCGAGAACGTCGGCACTTTCAACCTGGAATCAGAGGGAGAGGGCGTATTCAAAGACCCGAAAAATATCGATGCCAGGATAAACATACAAATCCCCGAATCGGACGTATTCGGGAGGAAACTCTCAGGCTCGCTCGACAAAATCTCCATCTCCGGCACGGTAGTGGATCTGGGCGAGGGGACCATCAAATCCGACCTCGGCGGACTGACTCTAAGCGGGAAGGGGGACCTCGCCCGTTTAATTGCCGGGGAGGGGAAAAACAGCTTCGACGTAAAGGTCTCACTTAAAGACGTGAAGACGACCGAGATATTTTCACTCATCGAGGAGAAAACCGAGAAGAAGACAGAGGCTGTTAATACGAAGCTGGGGGCCATACTCAACGCCGACCTGCATGCGGAGGGAGGCTGGTCCGAATGGAGAGATTTTACGGTCAATGGAAAGGTCGAGCGCCTCGACATAAAGGGGAAGCAGGCGGGGGATCTGAAATTGACCGGGACCGCGGTCTACTCGCCCTCCGGGGTGGGAGTGGACTTAAAAACCGTCCTCAAGGACGTCGACCTCGGGACAATCCTGAGCAAAAAGAATCTCCGCAGCAGGATAAATTCAGACCTGGCCGTAAAAGGGCTTATCCCCATCGAAGGAGACGTGCTGCAAAAATTGAACGCGTCCGTCAAGGGGCATATAGGACCGTCCGCCATATTTAACTTAAATTTAAAAAATGGGACCGTCGACGCGTCATACGACAAAGAAAAACTGACTGTGAGGGCCTTGTCACTCGACGGGGACTCGTTCAATCTGAGCGTAAAAGACGGAAGCGCAGGCAGGAAGGGGATTAGCCTCGGTTACGGCCTCGAGGTCGGGGACCTGGGTCTCGTCTCCAGATTCGCCCCGGGTACGGAGCTCGCCGGAACGCTCAAGGCCTCGGGGAGGGTCGAAGGTGACATAAGGAACCCGAAAATCACCATCGACGCCGAGGCCGGGGATTTCAAATTCGACGATATCTTCGCCGCTGAATCCGTAAAAATAAAAGGAGACGGCTCGATAAACCTGGATAAACCAGACCTGCGCGCGGAGGTCAGCACGGGAAACGCCAAACTCAAGGACAGGAACATAGAGAGCATCAAGATCGTCGCCGAAAGCGAAGGTAACGGAATCGACGTGAACGCGGTCGTCACCGAGAACGACCGGTTCGAATACGAGATCGCGACGACGCTTAGAGACCTCGGAAAGAGCGAGAAACACATAGAAATCAGCAAGATCAGGCTCGA